>NZ_JBITEM010000009.1:0-25322 GCF_044455225.1 Nocardia sp. NPDC051321
CCCGAGGACGGGGCGCGCTGCGCTGGAAGGGTCGCGTGCTCAGGTCTGACGGCGGGTAGCCCGATAAGTCGTCGCACCACGATCGCGGAACTGAAAACGACCCGCTCGCAACGCAGTCGGCGGCACGCCACCGCTTACGGGACCTCGGTGATCCCCACCGTCGGCAGGAAGAAGCAGGACTTGCCGCCGTTCTCGACGGTGCCGAAGACCGCGGCGAGCACCGTGCCCTGGCCGGTGTCGACGGGCACGGCGCGGACGCCGCCCATCGGGAGGGCGGCGAAGAAGAAGTCCTGGATGGCGCGTTCGGCGATCGGGCGCAGCGCGACCGGGACCTCGGGCGGAATCATCGCGCGCAGGATGGTGGACAGCGGACCCATCGAGGCGAGGCCGCCGCGGCCGCTGGTCACGTTCAGCCAGGCCACCTGCATGCCGGTGGTGTCCGGCCCGTCCTGGTTCAGGCCGTAGGGGACGAAGGTGAACATGGTCTGTCCGGCCTTGACGGCGGACAGGTCGAGTCCGGGGATGGTGACCGAGGTCTTGGGCCATGGGCCCGGCACCGCCCCGGCGACGGCAGGGGCCAGACCGAGCGAGTTGCCGTTGAGGCAGTACGCGGCCGCGGTCGGATAGAGGAACGGCTGCATGCCGAAGGCGCGCAGGCCGTCGATCGCGGTGTTGTAGACGCCGAACAGGTCGCCGGGCGCGAGGGCGCCGGTCTGGTTGGTGCCGGGCGGCACGGGGGCCACCGCCGGCGGCGTCGGGGCCGCGCCCGCGGCGGGGGCCGCGAGCACCAGCGCGACCGAGCAGGTCGCGACAGCGGACAGCATGGTCAGACGGCGCGGTACGGCCACGGAGACCTCTTCTCCTCGTCGACGCGAATCGAAGGCTGACGGTACTCCGGCAAACGCTGTGAACAGGCGGTATTGCCTGCGGCAAGCTCTCGGCGTGTCTCCGGCCGCGACGGCGATCCCTGGCGCGCGGGTTTTGCGCGACGCGTTCGCGGGGTCCGGACATGGAGGCTGGCGGTAAGTCGTATGCTGCTTCCGGCGGAGCCGCCCGAGTATGTGAGCGCCCGCCCCGAGATGTCGATCAACTTGCGCCAGCGCATGTTCGGCTATCGGACTTACCCGGCGAATCGGGCTGCGGCAAGAGCTACGCTCACGATGATTACTTCCCTTGTCCAAGGGCTGCCCTGCTGGGCATGATAATTCGGCTCGACCCTGACATCGTCCGGTGTCCGGATCGGCGACAACCATCCAGAGCGACCGAGAGACCTGGCTCGTCGACGTCGCAGCAACCCCCCGGTTCACCGGGTGCGGGTGCTTCCGCCGGGACCGATGGAGGAACCGAAGTGATCATCGCCGCTGTCCGAGGCGCCCGTTGGGGCCGTCGCCATATCGATCAGTGCAAAGTGACGTCCGCGAGCTGTCGGGGCTGACCCGCAGCCAGGCTGTTGCACCCGTCGCTGGCCGGGTGATGTGATCGCCGCCCGCTGGGGCGCGGTCTCGTTCGTTCTTCCGAAGGACCTCGACAAATGAGTCAGCGCAGCGAGCGAGCAATAGGCACAGCTGCCACCGCAGTCATGACGGAGCACGGCGATCCGATCGCCACCGCCGCGCCCGCACCCGGCGCCGGGACTGCTGTCCGCACCGAATCCGCGCTCCCGCCGGACGAATCCCCCACCGCACCAAACCATTCCGCGCCGACCGTGGCCAAGACGTGGCACCCGTGGCGTTGGGTGATCAGCGCCGTCGCGCTCATCCTGCTCGCGCAGTTCATGCACGGCCTGGTCACCAACCCAGGGTGGGATTGGCCGACTTTCGCGAAATACATCACCGCCAAGTCGGTGCTCGCCTCGCTGAAGGTGACACTGGAACTCACCGCGTGGGGCACCGCCCTCGGCTTCCTGCTCGGCACCGCGCTGGCTATCGCGCGACTGTCCAACAATCCGGTGCTGCGGGTGATCTCGTGGTGCTACATCTGGGCGTTCCGGTCGATTCCGCTCATCGTGCAGCTGTTGTTCTGGTTCAACATCGCCTACCTGTACCACTCGCTGTCGGTCGGAATCCCTTTCGGTCCTTCGTTTTTCAGCTTCGAGGTGAACGGCGTGATCAGCGGATTCACCGCGGCGGTGATCGGGCTCGCGCTGCACCAAGCGGCGTATTCGGCCGAGATCATTCGCGCGGGCATCATCTCCGTCGACGCCGGGCAACTCGAAGCCGCTGCCGCGCTTGGCATTCCGAAGGTGCGGCAGTTTCGCTCCATCGTGGTCCCGCAGGCCATGCGCTCGATCCTGCCGAACGCGACCAACGAGGTGATCAGCCTGTTCAAGGGCACCTCGATCGTGTCCGTGATGGCGATCGCGGAGCTGTTCTATCAGGTCCAGGTGATCTACGGCCGTAACGGACGGGTGGTACCGCTGCTGCTGGTCGCCACCGCCTGGTACGTCGTGCTCACCACCGTTCTGTCGGTGGCGCAGTACTACATCGAGCGCCACTACGCCAAGGGCACTCAGCGCACGCCGCCGCCGTCACCGACGCAGCGGGCCTGGCAAAAGCTGCGCGAGATCGCCGAATCCGGTTCCACCGCACCACGAGGAGCGACCCGATGACCGCCGCACTCGCCGTCGAGGTCCGCGGCGTCCGCAAAGCCTACGGCGCGCACGATGTGCTGCGCGGCGTCGATCTGACCGTGCGCTCCGGCGAGGTGGTCACGGTGATCGGCCCGTCCGGTTCCGGCAAGTCCACGCTGCTGCGGGTGGTCAACCACCTGGAGTCGCTGGACGCGGGCACCGTGCACATCGACGGGGAGCTGATCGGCTATCGCCTGCGCCGCAATACTTTGCACGCGCTGCCCGACCGCGAGGTGCGCAAGCAGCGCTCCCGCATCGGGTTCGTTTTCCAGCAGTTCAACCTGTTCCCGCATCTGACCGTGCTCGACAATGTCACGCTCGCACCGCTTTCCGCGCAGCGCCGGGATCGCAAGGAGGTCGAGGCCGAGGCGCGGGAGCTACTGGAGCGGGTCGGCATCGGCGCACTGGCCGACGCGTACCCGCGCAGGCTGTCCGGCGGGCAGCAGCAGCGGGTGGCGATCGCGCGGGCACTTGCCTTGCGCCCCAGGGTGATCCTGTTCGACGAGCCGACCTCCGCGCTGGATCCCGAGCTGGTCGGCGAGGTCCTGGATGTGATCCGTGACCTCGCGCACGGCGGCACCGCGCTGGTGATCGTCACCCACGAAATCGGCTTCGCCCGCGAGATCGCCGACACCGTGGTGTTTCTCGACGCGGGCGCAATCGTCGAGCAGGGCACGCCCGAAACGGTCCTCGACAATCCGCGCCACCCGCGCACCCGCGCCTTCCTTTCCCGAGTCCGTTGATGAACAGGTATCCGATGAAGCTCTCCGCCCTGGCCACCGCCGTTGCGACCGCGGTCGTATTGCTGGCCACCGGCTGCACCGATCCCGAAGCGGAGTCCGCGGTCAAGCCCGCCGGCGCGATCACCTTCGACCTCTCCGCCGCCCAGACCGGCCGGGTGCGGGCCGCCAAGGTGGACAGCATCGCCGCCGAAGTGCCGCAGGCCATTCGAGATCGCGGCACGTTGGTGGTGACCGGTGCCTCCGGCACGGCGCCGCCGCTGCGCTTCTACGCCGACGACGACAAGACCGTGGTCGGCTCCGAGGTCGATTTCGCCTCATTGGTCGCCGACGTCCTCGGCCTGAAACTCGAACTGCAGGTGGCGGATTGGGCGCAGAACTTCGTGCGGATCGATTCGGGCGAGGTCGACGCGTTCGTCTCCAACGTGACGGTCACCGAGGAACGCAAGGAAAAGTACGACTTCGCCACCTACCGCAACGACACCGTCGCGCTGGAGGTGCCCAAGCAGAGCACTCTCGACTTCAAAGACCGCAGGAGCCTGGCGGGCAAGCGAATCGGCGTCGGCAGCGGCACCAACCAGGAGCAGCTGCTGGTGAAGTGGAACGAGCAGAATGGAGCGGAGGGCTTGGCGCCCATCGACCTCGCCTACTTCCAGCAAACCAGCGACTACTACCTGGCGCTCGCCTCGCAGCGGCTGGACGGCTACATCGGCCCGAACCCAACCGCGATCTACCACTCCGTCACCGCCGACCAGACCAAGATCCTCGGCACCTTCTCCGGTGCGGGCGACGCGCTGCAGGGCGAGATAGCGGTACTCACCAAGAAGAACAGCGGGCTGGTCACCGCGATCCAGCACGCCCTGAACTACGCCATCGAGCACGGCACCTATCAGCAGGTGATCGATCGGTGGGGCCTGAAGACCGAGCAGGTCACCGAGTCGCGGATCAATCCGCCCGGCCTACCTGAGCAGCGGTGACCTGGTGCCCCAACAGTTTTCGGCACCCGACCTGCGCGTGCACCAGGTCGCCCAGGACGATCCACTGGCCGCACCGCTGCTGGCCGAGCTCGCCGTCGAATACAGCAGCCGCTACGGACGCAGCCCCGGCGAGATGCACGCGTCGTTGCGCGACTATCCGGCAACGGAGTTCGCTCCCCCGCACGGCGCGCTACTGGTCGTCACTCGCGACAGCGAGGCAGTGGCGGGCGGCGCCTTCCAGCGCTACGACGCGGAAACGGCGGAACTTAAACGGATCTGGACCTCGCGCGAACACCGCAGGCAGGGACTCGGGTTGTTCGTGCTCGCTCAGCTGGAAGCCGAGATCGCACGACGCGGCTACCGGCGCATCTACCTGACCACCGGTCCGCGCCAGCCCGAGGCCGTCGGCCTTTACCTGGCTGCCGGTTACACCGCGCTCTACGACCCGTCCGTGCCCGCCGAGGAGCTCGGCCCGCATCCCTTCGAGAAGCAGCTACTCGCCGTCACCGGCGAACTGGGAGCCACCGCATGAAGTTCCTACTGTTCACCCTGGTCACTCGGGTGCCCGATCCGATAACCGGCCGGCTGCCCGGCACCAGGGAACGGCTGCGCAACGTCGTCGAACAGGCTAGGCTGGCCGAGGATCTCGGCTACGACGGATTCGCCGTCGGTGAGCGGCACGAGGATCCGTTCCTGTCTGCGGCACCGCCGGTGATCCTCAGCCACATTGCCGCGGTCACCTCCCGGATCACTCTGTTCACGGCGGTCACCACGCTGAGTCTGCTCGACCCGGTACGCGCCTTCGAGGATTACTCGACGCTGGACAATCTGTCCGGCGGTCGCCTGGAGCTGATCATCGGCAAGGGCAACGGCGCCGCGCAGGCCGAGCTGTTCCAGGTCACCGCCGACGACCAGTGGGACCGCAATCGCGAAGGCTATGAACTGTTTCGGGCGCTGTGGGGCAGCGACAGCGTCACCTGGTCGGGGCGGTTCCGGCCGGAGCTGACGGACGCCAAGGCGCTGCCTCGGCCGTGGCAGCCGAAGATCCGGATCTGGCACGGCAGCGCGACCAGCCGGGATTCGGTGGAACTCGCCGCACGCCACGGCGATTCGCTGTTCTCGGCGAACGTGACCAACCCGATCGAGCCGTACGCGGAACTGGTCCGCCACTATCGGGAGCGCTGGGAGTTCTACGGGCACAACCCTGGCGACGCCCTCGTCGGCGCGGGCACGGCCGGATTCCATGTCGCCCGCAGTTCCCAGCAAGCCCTGCAGACCTACCGGCCGATCTTCGAGGCGCGACTGGCGTTGGCGCGCAGGCGCGGTCTGCCGGTCGTGTTCGAGACCCTCGACGACTTCGTCACCCGCAGTTCAGCTTTGGTCGGCAGCCCGGAGCAGGTGATCGACAAGGTCGGCAGGCAGCACGAGCAGTTCGGCCACGAGGTGATCCACCTGTCCGCCGAGCGGGACGGCCGCCCCGAAATCGACTACCTGGACAGCCTCGCGCTTTTCC
The DNA here is from genome assembly GCF_044455225.1 of Nocardia sp. NPDC051321. Lineage (NCBI taxonomy): Bacteria > Bacillati > Actinomycetota > Actinomycetes > Mycobacteriales > Nocardiaceae > Nocardia > Nocardia sp. NPDC051321. The sequence continues at coordinate 5,860 of NZ_JBITEM010000009.1, forward strand.
AGACCGAGGTGGCGCCGGAACTGCGCCGCCGAATCCCCAGCCGCCCGTTGGCCACCGGCGCCGATACCGCCGAGCTCGACCCGCGCGACGAACCCGTTCGCGCCGAAACTTCCGGAGTTACCTCGTGATTCGCACCCGCCGCCGGATCGTCACGCGAACTACGCCGCGCTCGGCGCCGTTTCGCGCGCGCCGCACCGTGCCTCCGATGCGCACACTGATATGCGTGCTCGCCGCGGCAGGCGCCGTGGCCGCCTGCGGCACCGATTCGGCCGCACCCGGCGGCGACGCCGGACCGCCGAAGCCCGGCGGCACCCTGCGCTACGGCCTGTCACAAGCGCCTACCTGCTCGGACCCCGCGCAGGCCGGCACCAACCAAACCCTTTACGTGACACGACAGATCGTCGATTCGCTGACCGATCAGGATCCGAAGACGGGCGAACTCGAGCCGTGGCTCGCACAGAGCTGGGAGGTCACGCCGGACGCGAAGGTGTTCACCTTCCATCTCACCGACGGCGTCACCTTCAGCGACGGCACGCCGCTCACCGCGGACTCGGTCCGGCAGACCTTCGATTCGATCATCAAGCTGGGTTCGGCGAAAGCGCCGCTGGCCGCTAGCTACCTCACCAACTATGTCGGCACCACGGCCGTGGACCGGTTGACCGCGCGAGTCGAGTTCAGCAAGCCCAACGCGCAGTTCCTACAGGCGTCCTCGACGACCCAGCTCGGGATTCTGGCCGAGGCCACCACCGCCAAGCCCGCCGAGCAGCGCTGCCTCGGGGACAACATCGCCAGCGGTCCGTTCACCTATGCGAGCTACCGCCAGGACGCGTCGGCGACGCTGGCCAAACGCGCCGGGTACCAGTGGGGTTCGGCGGTGTTCGCGCATCGCGGCGAGGCGTATCTGGACAAGATCGAATTCACCGTCGTGCCCGAATCCGGGGTACGCACCGGCAGCCTGGCGTCGGGTCAGCTCGATGCCATCAGCGACGCACTGCCGCAGGACGCGCCGCAGATCGAGGCGTCCGGCGGGCGGGTGCTGAGCACCGCGAATCCCGGTCTGCCGTTCGGTTTCCAGACCAACGTGACGCGCGGACCGCTGCGCGATCCGGCGGTGCGCCAGGCGCTGCTGCCCGCGATCGACCGTAAACAGTTGGTGGACACCGTGCTCGGGCCGCAGTTCAAGCCCGCGACCAGCTCGCTGGCCAGCAGCACGCCCGGCTATGCGGATCTTTCGGCGCGACTCGCCTACGACCCGGCCAAGGCCCGCGGCATTCTCGGTCAGGCGGGCTGGGTGCCCGGCAGCGACGGTATCCGAGCGAAGAACGGTGCGCGCCTGTCCTTCTCGGTGGTGTTCAGTCAGGTATTCGGCGGCAATCAGGCGATCATCGAGCTGGTGCAGCAGCAGCTGCGGCAGGTCGGGGTCGAGCTGACGCTGGATCTGGTGTCGATCGCCGAGCAGACGGCACGGCAGAACGCGAAGAACTTCGACAGCAGCTACGGCAACACCACCCGTGCCGACGGTGACATCCTGCGCACGGCGTTCGGGCTGGATGGCCGCAATCTCAATGCGCGCGAACCCATCCCAGCGCTCGATGACGCATTGAACGGTCAGCTGAGCACCGTCGACTCCGGTGTCCGCGCCGACCTCATCCACACCGCGCAGCAGCAGGTGCTCGACGCCGGGCTGCTGATTCCGACGGTGGAGCTGTCCCAGGCGATCGGCGCGGGCAGTGCCGCACAGGATCTGAAGTTCGAGGCCTCGGCCCGACTACAGTTCTTCGACGCCTGGCTGAGCGGGCGGTAATGATGACGCGCTATCTGGTACTGCGGGTGCTGCAGGCGATCTGGGTGCTGTGGGCCGCGTTCACCATCTCGTTCGTGGTGCTCTACCTGCTGCCCGCCGACCCGATCTCGATCGCGGCCGACGCCGGCGGGTCGGGCACACCGGTGGACAAGGCCGCGATCGCCGAGCTGCAGGCCCGCTACGGGCTGGATCGTCCGCTGTGGGAACAGTATTGGACCGCGCTCGGGCACGCGGTGCGCGGCGATTTCGGGCATTCGATCGTCACCGGGCAGCCGGTGACCGATGCCATCGGCAACGCGCTGCCAGGGACGCTCGGATTGGCCGGGCTCGCGGTGGTTTTCGCGACGGTAGGCGGCGTGGCACTGGCCTTCGCCTCGACGTACACGCGGCAGCCGTGGCTACGCACCGCGCTCGCCGCGCTGCCCTCGCTCGCGGTGTCGGTACCCACCTTCTGGACCGGATTGCTGCTGCTGCAACTGTTCTCGTTCCGGTGGCGGCTGGCTCCCGCCTTCGGCGGCCATGGCTTCGCTGGCACCGTATTGCCCGCGCTGACCCTCGCGCTGCCCATCGGCGCGGTGATCGCCCAGGTGCTGGCCGCCGGGCTGGCGTCGACCTGGCGTCAGCCGTATGTCGATGTTGCGTTGTCGAAGGGTGGTTCGCGCTGGTGGGTGCAGCGCAAACACGTGCTGCGCGCGGCCAGTGTGCCCACCTTCACCATCGCGGGGATCTTGGTCGGCAACATGCTCGCCGGATCGGTCGTGGTGGAGACGGTCTTCGCCCGCCAGGGCGTCGGCCGACTCACCCAGACCGCCGTACTGGCCCAGGACATTCCGGTGGTGCAGGGCATCGTCGTGCTCACCTCGATCGTCTTCGTCACCGTGAATCTCGCGGTGGACCTGCTGTATCCGCTGCTCGACCCGCGCATCGCCACGCGCTCTCGCCGGGCGGCAAAGGAGACCGACGATCGGATCGGCGGCACTGCCGAAGGGGTGGCTATTCATGGTTGACGTCATCGATGAACGGCGCGGCACGGTGCCCCGCCTGCGCACACCGGTACTGCGCTGGAAGTGGTTACGCGACAACGCGGTACTGGTCTTGTCCGGTGTTGTTGTGGTACTCGCGGTCGGCTGGGCCCTGTTCCCTTCGGTGTTCGCCAGCGGCGATCCGTTGATCGGGGTGCCCGCGCAGAAGTTCCAAAGCCCCAGTGCGCAGCACTGGTTCGGCACCGACAATCTCGGCCGCGACCTGTACACCCGCATGGTGCACGGCGCCGGGCTCTCGCTCACCGCGACGCTCGCCGCGGTGGGCATCGCGTTGCTCGCCGGGTCTGGCCTCGGCCTGCTGGCGGGGGCCACCGGTGGCATCGTCGACGCCGTCGTCATGCGCGTCGTCGATGTGCTGTTGTCGATTCCGGCGCTGCTGCTGTCGTTGGCACTGGTCACCGCGCTCGGCTTCGGTACCCGCAATGTGGCGATCGCGGTGGGTGTTTCCCTCGTCGCCAACTTCGCCAGGGTGATGCGGTCGGAAGTGCTCCGGGTACGCCACGCGGTATTCGTCGAGGCGGCGCACGCCTCGGGGGTCCGCTGGTACACGGTGCTGCTGCGGCACGTGCTGCCCAACTCGTACCAGCCGGTGCTCGCGCTGGCCGCCGTCGAGTTCGGCATGGCCGTGCTCTCGATCTCGGCGTTGAGCTTCCTCGGCTATGGCGCGAAACCGCCTACCCCCGAGTGGGGTTCGCTCATTTCCGAGGGCCGCAACTATCTCGCCACCGCCTGGTGGATGACCACCCTGCCCGGGCTGGTCATCGTCGCGGTCGTGGTGGCCGCGCAACGCCTCGGGCGCGCCGCAGGAAGGAACGAATAGCCATGACCACTACCTCTTCGCCACGGGCGCAACCGATCGACGCGCCGGAGCCGGTCGAAACCGCAGCGCCGGAAGCGGGCCCGCTGTTGCGGGTCGACAACCTGCGCGTGCGTTACCGGTCGGATTCCGGTGACGTCACCGCGTTGGCGGGGGTCTCGCTCAGCGTGGCCCGCGGCGAAGTGGTAGCGCTGGTCGGTGAATCCGGTTCCGGCAAGTCCACTCTCGCGCAGGCGGTGATCGGCCTGCTCGGCGCGAATGCCGACATCGCGGGCGGGACGGTCGCCTTCGACGGGCATGTCATCGACACCCGGTCCGAGCGGGCATTGCGGCGGCTGCGTGGCGTGCGGATCGGGTTCGTGCCGCAAGACCCCGGGTTGTCGCTCAATCCCGTACGGCGCGTTGGCGATCAGGTGGCCGTGGCGCTGGTGGTGCACCGCCTCGCCGACAAGCGTTCGGCGCGCGAGCGCGCGATCGAGCTGCTGGCCGAGGCGGGCCTTGACCGTCCGGAACTGCGGGAAGTGCAGTACCCCCATGAACTTTCGGGCGGGCAGCGGCAGCGGGTGCTCATCGCGTCCGCGCTGGCCTGCCAGCCGGACCTGGTGATCGCGGACGAGCCGACCAGCGCGCTGGATGCCACGGTGGCGCGGCGGGTGCTCGATCAGCTGGCGGCGCAGATCGCTACCAGGGGCACCGCGGTGCTGTTGATCACCCACGATCTCGCGGTGGCCGCCGAGCGGGCCGATCGGATCGTCGTGCTGAACGGCGGCGAGATCGTGGAGAGCGGGCCGACGGCGACGGTGCTCGCCGCGCCGCGGCATCCGTACACGAAGCGACTGCTCGCCGCCTCGCCGAGCCTGGCGCCCGCGGGCGCCTATCGGACGCCCAAACCGCGCACGGGCGCGCCGCTGCTCGCGCTGCGTGAAGTGCACAAGCGTTTCCGCGCACAAGCCGGTGGGTCGGTGACTGCGGTCGCCGGGGTCGGGTTCGAGCTCGGCCGCGGCGAAACCCTCTCGCTGGTCGGCGAATCCGGTTCGGGCAAGTCGACGACGGCGCGCATCGCGTTGCGGCTCACCGAGGCCGACAGCGGCGGGGTCACCTTCGATGGACAGGAGCTGACCCGGGTGCGCGGTACCCGGCTGCGGGCGCTGCGCAAGCGGTTCCAGGTGGTGTATCAGAACCCATATGCCTCACTGGATCCCCGGTGGCGGGTCGGCACGATCATCGAGGAACCGTTGCGCGCGTACGGTGTCGGCGACCGCGCGGCCAGGCAGGCCCGCGTCGCCGAACTGCTCAGGCAGGTCGCACTGCCGGAGCACTTCGCCCAGCGTCGCCCCGCGGAACTCTCTGGCGGACAACGCCAACGCGTCGCCATCGCCCGTGCCCTCGCCCTGCACCCGGACCTGCTGGTGCTCGACGAACCGGTCTCCGCGCTCGACGCCTCGGTCCAGGCGCAGATCTTGGAGCTGCTCGACCGGCTGCAGGCCGAGCTCTCGCTGAGCTACCTGTTCATCTCGCACGACCTCGCGGTGGTCCGCCGCATCAGCGACCACGTCGCCGTCATGCGGCACGGCCGCATCGTCGAATCCGGGCCGACCGCCGCGATTTTCGACAACCCGCAGCACGAATACACCCGCGAGTTGCTGTCGGCCATCCCCACTCCCGCCGTCGCGAAAGGACCATCCTGATGTCGGAGTCGACCTACCGGCACAGCCGGATACTCGTCCGCACCGAGCGGCCCGCACACTGCCGCAGCAGGCCGGAGCGGTCCGGATCGCTGCCTGCCCGGGCCAAGCGCTGGTGGCGCACCCATCTGCACGCGCCGGAGCACACCGCGGCCACCGACCTGTGGCAACACGCGTTCTTCTTCGCGCCCGACGCCGCAGGCGTGCACCCCGCCGCGCGGCAATGCCTCGACTGGAAGGAAATCCACTGATGGCCGAACCCGACTTCTTCGTTGGCCTGGAACTCGCCGGAACCGGGATCCACCCGGCGTCGTGGCGACGCGACGACTCCAGGGCCGAGGATCTGTTCACCGGCGGGTACTGGGTGGACGCGGTCACCGCGGCCGAAAAGGCCGGTGTCGACGCGGTATTCGTGCCGGACTCGTTCGGCCTGCAGCCCGGTGGGGCCGGTGTCGCGCGGGGCAGGCTCGACGCGGTGGCGATCGCCGCCCGAGTGGCGGCGGCCACCAGGCGCATCGGTCTGCTGCCGCAGGGGGCGGTGACGCATACCGAGCCGTTCCATCTGGCCAAGGCGATCCAAAGCCTCGATTTCGCCACGGGCGGGCGCGCGGGCTGGGAGGTCACCGTGTCCGAAGGTGGTGAGCAGGCACGGGCATTCGGGCGTAAGGACGAACAGGACGCGGCGTCGCTGTGGCATGAGGCGGACGAGGCGATCGAGGTGGTCACCCGGCTGTGGGACAGCTGGGAGGACGACGCGGAAATCCGCGACGTGCCAACCGGGCGCTTCATCGATCGGGACAAGCTGCACTACATCGACTTCGCCGGGGACAACTTCTCGGTGAAGGGGCCATCGATCACGCCGCGCTCCCCGCAGGGTCAGTCGATCGTCGCGGTGCGCGCGGAAAATGACGCGAGCACCGGGGTGGCAGTGCGTCGAGCCGATCTGATCCGTTTCGCCGCAAGCGATCTCAACTCGGCGCGGGCCCTGCGGACGGCGCTGCGCACGGCCCTACGGGCGGCTGATCGGGATCCGGATGCGGTGCGAGTTTTGCTGGATGTCGAAGTGCATCTGGCCGATTCGGCGCAAGCCGCACACGACGAGGTGGTCGAGCTTGACCGGTGGACCGCCGACACCCCCGCCGGTTTGCGCCACATCGGGACTCCGGCAACGCTGCGCGAATCGCTGGGCGCCATCAGCGCTTCCGGCGCCGCGGACGGTGTCGTGCTCCGCCCACTCGCGGTGCCAGCGACCGTGCGCCACCTGACCGCGTTGGCATGGAAACCCTTGTCCTTCCATACATTGCGAGATCGGCTCGAACTGCCGCGGCCGGTCAGCCGTTATGCCGGGCAGGGCGCGTCATGAGCACTGCCGAACGCTCGGACTGCCTGTCGCACTGTCGGCGCACCGCGAACCAACTCGCCGACAGCACCACTACGATCCAGGAAGGGACGCCGTCGTGACCCGCAAACCACGCAAGCAGATCCATCTCGCCGCGCACTTCCCCGGCGTCAACAACACCACCGTCTGGGCCGACCCGGCGTCCAAGAGTCAGGTCGACTTCGAGTCGTTCACGCACCTCGCGAAGACCGCCGAGCGTGGCCTGTTCGACTTCTTCTTCCTCGCCGAGGGGCTGCGGTTGCGCGAACACCTCGGGCGCATCCACGATCTCGACGTGGTGGGCAGGCCGGACACCTTCACGGTGCTCAACGCGCTGGCCGGGGTAACCGACAAGCTCGGCCTCGCGGGCACCATCAACAGCACCTACAACGAACCGTTCGAGCTGGCCAAACAGTTCGCCTCGCTGGACCATCTGTCCGGCGGCCGCGCCGCCTGGAACGTCGTCACCTCCTCCGACGCGTTCACCGGCGAAAACTTCCGCCGCGGCGGCTATCTCGAGCATGCTCAGCGCTACCAGCGCGCCGCCGAGGTCGTCGAGGTGACCCGCAAGCTCTGGGACAGCTGGGCCGCCGACACCCTGGTGGTCGATCGTGCCGCCGGGGTGTTCGCCCGCGAGATCCCGGAAACCCGTCATCGCGGTGCGCAATTCGATATCGCCGGACGGTTCGTGCTGCCGCCGAGCCCCCAGGGTCATCCGGTGTTGTTGCAGGCGGGCGATTCCGACGACGGCCGGGAGTTCGGTGCGGCCGCCGCCGACGCGATCTTCACCGGCCACGGCACGCTCGAAGCGGGACAATGCTTCTACGCCGACGTCAAAGGCCGTCTGGCGAAATACGGCCGGGCGCCGGAGGATTTGAAGATCCTCCCCGCCGCGACCTTCGTGCTCGGTGACAGCGCAGCGGACGCCGAGGAGCGCGCCCGCTATATCCGTCGCCAGCAGGTCGGCCCGCAGACCGCCATCGCGTTCCTCGAACAGGTATGGGGCCGTGACCTTTCCGGCTATGACCCGGACGGCCCGCTGCCCGACGTCGAGCCGACCGACAACGTCACCGTCACCCGGGGCCGGGTGCGCCATGCCAAGGACCCGCGCGAGGTCGCCGACGCGTGGCGGGCCAGGGCCGAGGCCGACAACCTCAGCATCCGTGAGCTGATCATGGAGGTCACCGCGCGGCAGCAGTTCGTCGGCACGCCCGCCGCGGTCGCCGAGCAGATCGACACCTACGTCCAGGCCGACGCCAGCGATGGTTTCATCCTCGTCCCGCACCTCACCCCGGCCGGGCTCGACGAATTCGTCGACCTGGTCGTCCCGGAACTGCAGGAGCGCGGCAGTTTCCGCACCGAATACACCGGCACGACCCTGCGCGAGCATCTCGATCTGCGCCATCCGCACCAGCACATCACCGTCCACGAAGGAGCACGAGCGTCATGACGACAAGCATCAGCACCGTTTTCGAAACCGAGTGGGCGCACTGGCATGACAGCAGGGAAGACCAGCTGCGCGACCCGCTCGGCTTCCTCAGTCTGACCGGATTGCATTGGCTCACCGACCAACCCGAGCGGCTGCCGGACGTGCCGGGCACCTGGTGGGTCACCGACGACAAGGTGTTCATCACCGCGCAGCCCGCCGACCGGCTGGAATTCGACGGGGTCGGCATCGCGGGCGTGCGGATCATCACGCCTACCGAGGGCGCGCCGGGACTCAGTGTCCTGCACGAGAATCGGGTGCTCGAGGTGATCCGGCGCACCGGCCGGTACGCGGTGCGCGTGCACGATCCGGCTGCGCCGACGCTGTCGAGTTTCGACGGTATCCCCAGCTACGCACCGGATCCGCGCTGGGTGGTGCCGGGCCGGTTCACGCCGTTCGACGAGCAGACCACGATCACCACCGGTGCCGTTGTCGACGGCCTCGAACATCACCACACCGCTTCGGGCACCATCGAATTCACCGTCGGCGAGGCCACCGAACGGGTCATCGCATTCGGCGATCCGAGCGATCTTCGCCTGCTGTTCACCGACGCGACCAGCGGTATCACCACCTACCCCGCCGCTCGCGCGCTCGCGGTCGGCGCACCGGACGCGGACGGCACGGTGCGCCTCGACTTCAACCGCGCGACGAATTTGCCGTGCGCCTTCACCGATTTCGCGACCTGCCCGCTCGCACCCGCGCAGAACCGGCTGCGCGTGGCGATCGAGGCGGGCGAGCAGCATCCACGGCTAGGGAGAAATTCATGACCGTGCCACTGTCCATCCTCGACCTGTCCCCGATCAGCGCCGGGTCGACCGCGCAGCAGGCGCTGCGCAACACGATCGATCTCGCGCAGCACGCGGAACAGTGGGGCTACCACCGTTATTGGCTGGCCGAGCATCATTTCGTCTCGGTCGCGAGCTCCTCGTCGATCACCCTGATCGGCCTGGTCGCGGCGGCCACCTCGCGAATTCGGGTGGGGTCGGCGGCCGTTCAGGTCGGCCACCATACGTCGGCCTCGATTGTGGAGGCGTTCGGCACGATCGACGCGCTGTACCCCGGCCGGCTCGACCTCGGCCTCGGCCGGTCCGGTCATCGGCGCAGTCAGTACGGATCGGAGCCAGCTCACCCGAAGGGCAGCCACCCCAAGGTAGCTACGGCAACCGGGCGGACCGAGATCAGGGACGGTGTGGTGGTGCCGCCGCCGTTCGACCCCGGCCGGATCGCGGACCGGTCGAAGTTCCTCGCCTCGGCCAGCGCCTTACAGCAGGAGGGCGCGCAGCCGCTGGACTTCGCCGAACAGGTCGACGAGGTGCGGGCACTGCTCGGCGGCTATTTCGTGAGCAAGGATGGCATTGCGCTGCACGCGGTTCCTGGCGAAGGCGCACAGGTCGAGCTGTGGCTGTTCGGCAGCTCGGGCGGCGAAAGCGCGGTGCTGGCCGGGCAACTCGGCTTGCCGTTCGCGGCCGCCTACCACGTGTCGCCGGGTACCGCCCTGGACGCGGTCGAGGCCTATCGTGCGGCCTTCCGACCGTCCGCACAACTGGCCGAGCCCTACGTGGTGGTGTCGGCGGACGTGGTCGTCGCCGGTGACGACGCCACCGCCCAACACCACGCCGCCACCTACGGCCACTGGGTGCACAGCATCCGCAGCGGTGCGGGCGCCGCCGACTACCTCGACCCCGCCACCGCCGCCCCGCTGACCCCCGAACAGCACCGCCTGGTAGCCGACCGCCTCGCCTCCCAATTCGTCGGCTCCCCAACCACCGTCGTCGAGCGGCTCGCGGCCCTGCAACGCGTCACCGGCGCCGACGAACTGCTCGTCACCAGCATCACCCACCACCACGCCGACCGCCTCGAATCCCACCGCCTACTCGCCGACGCCTGGGGCCTACGCACAGCCCGCGCCGCCTGACCACCCCGCACCGCCCCAAACAACCATCGACGTGAGTCATATGGCTGCTAATTGATCTTGTAAAGCAGCCATATGACTCACGTCAATGTTTTAAGTCCGCTTCGCGCCGGGGCGCACCCTGTTGGCGAGGGAGCTGTGTACCGCTGGTGGGGCTGGCAGATTGGCCAGGTTGGGGTGGGGTTCTTGGGCATATCGACAAGGTTCTCGCGATCGGGTTGAAACATACAATCGTGCATGTATATTTCTGGCCGACCACGAGAGGGAGATATCGATGAGGATTGCTCCAGCCCGCAGGTGGACCAGGGTATTCGTCGGAGTGCTTGCGCTGCTTACGGTTTCGCAGGCGTTGGTGGCGCCTGGGGCGCCTGCCGCACCCGAAGGCGCGAGCGCGTGGACGGCGCTACACGATGGTCCGCAGCAGTATCCGTCGATGCATATCGACTGGGACGTGCCGATCACCATGAGCGACGGGACCGTGCTGAAGGCGAACGTGTATCGGCCGGCGGACGCGAACGGGCCGGTGCGCACGCCGCTGCCGACGATCGTGAATCTGACGCCCTACACCAAGCTGTTGTCGATGATCGCGCAGACGGCGCTGTCGGTGCCGGTGCTGTCCGACGCGATCGTCGGGTTCCTGCGTGACTTCGAGTTGCCCGGAACGCCGCTGGAAGCGCTGACCAACGCGACCCGGGTGGCGGGCGGCGGGTTCGGGCGCGCTTTCGCGGTGGACCCCAACCTGATTCGCAGCGGCTACACCCAGGTCGTCGTCGACGTACGCGGCACCGGGTTCTCCCAGGGGATCTGGGAACCGTGGGGTCCGAAGGACCAGCAGGACACCCCGGAGGTGATCGGCTGGGCGGCGGCGCAACCGTGGTCGGACGGCAAGGTCGGGATGACCGGCGCCTCCTACTCCGGGATCAATCAGGTGCAGGCGGCCGAAAAGCGGCCGCCCGCACTGAAAGCCATCGTGCCGGTGGTGCCGGGCAACGATCTGGTGCGCGACATGATCGCCCCGGGCGGCGCGGCCATCGGCATCCTGCTCCCCTACCTGCTCGCGGTGAACGCGGCCAAGCTCGTGCCGGATCTGGTGTCGATGGTGCGGGGCAACTTCGATATGCAGTGGCTGGCCGACCGGCTGGCCAGCCCGATGTCGTTCATGGACGTCGGAATTCAGACCATGGGCACCGATTCGTTCGACGCCATCCAACCGCAGCTGCGCAACGTCCTCGACCCGGACAGTCCGATCCGTCAGGCCTGGCTCGGACATCCCGAACGCATTACCGTGCCGACCCTGGTGATCGGCGGCTGGCACGACAACTTCGCCAACGGCGAACCCCGTATCTACCAAGACATTCCGCTACCGCCCGGCCAGAAGCAGCTGATCATGGGCAACAGCTACCACGTGAGCGCGGGCTTCGACATGCGCGGCAAGCCCGGGGAACCGCCGCGTATCGACGTGCTGCAGCGCGCCTGGTTCGACAAGTGGCTCAAGGGCATCGACAACGGCGTCGACGGGTACGGCCCGGTGACGATGTGGCAGCAAGGCGCCGGCTGGACCAGCAACGACCAGTTCCCGCGGGCCGAGGCGAGCCACCGGCGGTTGTACCTGTCGGCGGCACCGAGCGGCAGTACCACCAGCAGCGTGCACGACGGAACCCTCACGGCCGGAACGACTTCGGAGACGACCCGGCTCACCGTCGCGCCCGGTCTGGCCAGCCTGTGCTCGGCGGATGCGGTCCAGGGCACCGCGGGCCTGCTTGTCTTCTCCGGCTGCGGCAAAGATGCCAGGGTGCAGGAACTCAACGGGCTGACCTTCACCAGCCCGCCGGTGGCCGAGCCGACGACGATCTCCGGGCCGATCGCGGTGCACCTGAACACCGTGCACGACGTCACCGACGGCTACTGGACGGCGACGCTGAATGATGTTGCCCCCGATGGCCGTTCGGTGACGCTGAGCACCGGCCAGCTGATGTGCTCGATGCGGGCCATCGATGACGCCAAGAGCCGCAGGTCGCCCGACGGCGCCTACACCGACCCGTTCCCGGTAATGTCCCTCGCCGCCAGGCAACCCGTGATCCCCGGCCAGCCCACCCAACTCGACCTCGGGCTCGCCCCCACCGACGCGATACTGCAACCGGGACACCGGCTTCGGGTCGATGTCTTCGCGGGCAACTACCCGAAGGGCCTGCCCATCCGCCCGATGCTGGACGCCACCGAGCTCAAACCCCAACACCTGCAACTGGATCCGGCAGAACCCAGCTACCTCAACGTCCCCCTCGCCGGCACGCCCGGCTGGTAACCCGCACAGCGGCACGCTTTCTGATTTCCCGCACCGGGAATTGCATGCGATTTCGGGTGCCGGAAATCAGAGACCGTGCGTGTGATCAGCAGGCGTGCGCGCTCAGGCGCTGATCGGGGCGGCGGTAACGCCGTAACCGAGATTGGTGAGCACCTCGGTGGTCGCCTTGGCGAAGTTCAGCGTGATGAAGTGCAGGCAGGGAGCGCCCTCGTCGATCAGACGCTGGGCCATTTCGGTGGCGATCTCGATGCCGACCGCGCGCACCGCGGCCTGATTCCCCTCGGGGTTGTCGCCCGCGGCCTTGTTCAGTCGCTCGAGCACCGACGGCGGCAGCGAACGGCCACACAGCTCCTCGGCCCGCGCCACCGTGCGCAGCGAGGTGATCGGCATCAGCTCGGGGATGATCGGCTTGGCGCCCTCGACCGGGTCGAACTTCGCGATCCGGTCGCGCAGCCGCAGGTAGTGCTCGACGTCGAAGAACATCTGGGTGATCGAATACTCCGCGCCCGCACGCAGTTTCGCGGCCAGGTAGGCGGTGTCGGTGTCCAGGTCCGGTGAGCGGTGGTGGCCCTGCGGGAACGAGGCGACGCCGACGTGGAAGTCTCCGAGGTCGCGCACGATCCGCACCAGCTCTTCGGCGTAGGCGACGCCCTCGGGATGCTGCTGCCACTCGCCGAGCGGGTCGCCGGGCGGGTCGCCGCGCAGCACCAGGATGTTGCGGATGCCCGAATCGGCGTAAGAGCCGACCAGCGAACGCAATTCGGACAGGCTGTGCTCCACGGCGGTGAGATGCGCCACCGGCAGCAGCGTGGTTTCCTGCGCCAGCTCGCCGGTGACCCGCACGGTGCGATCACGGGTGGACCCGCCCGCGCCGTAGGTCATCGAGACGAACGCGGGATGCATCCGCTCGAACTGCCGCACGGCCCGCCACAGCCTGGCCTCGTTGGCGGCGTCACGCGGCGGGTTGAACTCGACGGAGAACGGCACCGAGGCGCTGGAATGGGCCCGCAGACTCTGGACAACCGAAGGTGTTGCAGAGACGTCCGGGTGCGTCCGGGGCGGACGGCCTGGGGTCGAGCGTCCCCGCGCATTGTCGAAAGTCACCGGTCCAGTGTAGTGGTGACCGGCGGCGGGCCCCACGGGTCGTACCGACGAGTACGCGTATTCTTCGGACCACCACCAGTGGCGCCACGCGCCCATCACCGCACGACTTTGGAGGCTCCCCTGTCCGCTGGACCTGGTATCCAGACGCCTCACCGCACCTCGGCTGCCGAGCTCATCGCCGCACAGCCGGGGACGGCGGCCTTCGTCACCGCCGTGGAAGACGCGCTGACCAGGTTCTTCGCCACCCGCCGCGGCACCGTCGATGAGCTCGGCCCGGTCTTCGTCGAGGCCGCCGACGCGCTGGAACTGTTCGTGCTGCGCGGCGGCAAGCGCACCAGGCCCGCGTTCGCCTGGACCGGCTGGCTCGGCGCGGGCGGTGACGCCGACGGCCCGGCCGCCGATGCGGTGCTGACCGCGTGCGCGGCGCTGGAACTCGTGCAGGCCTGCGCGCTGATCCACGACGACATCATCGATTCCTCGCGGACCAGGCGCCGCTTCCCGACCGTGCACGTCGATTTCGAGCAGCGCCACCGCGACCGTGGCTGGGCCGGCGACTCCGCGCACTTCGGCGTCAGCGTCGCGATCCTGGTCGGCGATCTGGCGCTGGCCTGGGCTGATGACATGGTGCACGCCTCCGGGCTCGACCCTGCGGCGATCGCCCGGTTCGCGCCGGTGTGGGCGGGCATGCGCACCGAGGTGCTCGGCGGCCAGCTGCTCGACATCCACGGCGAGGCGGGTGCCGACGAGTCGGTCGAGGCCGCGCTGCGGATCAACCGGTACAAGACCGCCGCCTACACCGTCGAACGCCCGCTGCACCTCGGCGCCGCCATCGCCGACGCCGACCAGCGTCTGGTCGACGCCTACCGTCTGTTCGGCACCGACATCGGCATCGCCTTCCAGCTGCGCGACGACCTGCTCGGCGTCTTCGGCGACCCCGCCGTCACCGGCAAACCGTCCGGCGACGACCTGCGCGAGGGCAAGCGCACCGTGCTCCTCGCCGAGGCGCTGGCCAGGGCCGACGAGGCAGATCCGGCCGCCGCGAAGCTGCTGCGCACCAGCATCGGCACCGATCTCGGCGCGGACGACGTGGCGAAGCTGCGCGATGTCATCACCGAACTCGGCGCGGTGGACGAGGTGGAACGCCGGATCACCGAGCTCACCGACGCCGGGCTGGCCGCCATCGAAACCAGCACGGCGACACCGGCCGCGAAGGAGCGGCTGCGGGCCATGGCATTGGCGGCGACCAAGCGCGCCGCGTGACAGTGGTTGCGGGTGCCTGAACAACGCCGATCCGATGCGTGCCGCGAAGAGGGGAATCTCATGAAAGACGTTGCCGCGCCGAGTGATCGGCCGCTGCTCGTTCGGGGAATGCCGATCATCGCTCCTCGCGGCAGCCGTCCGATGAAAACCGTTGCCGGACCGACGGATCGCGTAGTCGTGGTCGGCGCCGGACTGGCCGGGCTGTCCGCCGCGCTGTACCTCACCGGCGCCGGACGCAAGGTCACCCTGCTGGAGCGAGCCGATCATCCCGGCGGGCGGGTCGGGCGTTATCAGGGTCCGGATTACGAGATCGATTCCGGCGCAACGGTGTTGACGCTGCCCGAGCTGATCACCGACGCGCTGGCCGCGGTCGGCCGGACGCCACAGGACTGTGCGCTGCGCATCCACCAGCTGGCGCCCAGCTATCACGCCAAGTTCGCCGACGGTGCCACCCTGCGGGTGTTCGCCGACGCCGACGCGATGGCCGAGGAGGTCGCGCTGGTCTGCGGCCCTGCGCAGGCGCGGCGCTATCGGCGGCTGCGTGATTGGCTGGCACGGATCTACGCGGCCGCGTTCAGCGAGTTCATGGACACCAACTTCGATTCGCCACTGGACATGGTCCGGGTGCCCGAAAAGCGCCGTGCCCTAGCGACTTTGGTGCGCCTCGGCGCGTTCGGCAGGCTCGGCCCCCGGGTCGGCCGATTTTTGCGGGATCCCCGGCTGGCCCGGTTGTTCACGTTCCAGGCGCTGTACGCCGGCCTGCCGCCCGCCGAGGCACTGGCGGTGTACGGCGCGATCCCGCACATGGACACCTCGCTCGGCGTCTTCTTCCCCGAAGGCGGGATGCGGGCCATCGCGGTGGCGATGGCCGAGGCGTTCACGGCGGCGGGCGGCACGCTCGAGCTCGGCACCGAAGTGACGAAGGTGGACTATGCGGGGCGGCGGGCCGAGCGGGTGCGCACCGCGGACGGACGCGCGTTCGACTGTGATGTCCTGGTGTTGACCGCCGATCTCGGTTCGATCGACCGCTTCGGCGTGCGCCGCCGCCGCGGGTTGCGGGCCGCGCCATCCGCGGTCGTCGCGCACGGCACCGTGCCCGCCGAGGTGGCCCGCGCCTGGCCCGTTCAGGCGCATCACACCATCGAATTCGGCGAGGCCTGGGACAAGACGTTCGCGGAGATCGCGGGCCGTCGTGGTCGATTGATGAGCGACCCGTCGCTATTGCTCACCCGGCCGGCACTCACCGACCCCGGCCTCTACATCGCCCGTGCCGATGGACAGCACGAACCATTCTCGGTGCTGGCCCCCTGTCCGAATTTGGCCGCCGCCGCACTGGACTGGCCGCGAATCGGCCCCGCTTACCTGCGCGAACTGCTCGGAGTGCTGGAAAACCGCGGTTATACGGGCATTGCCGACCATTTCACCGTCGACCATCTCGACACGCCACAAACCTGGCGCGATCAAGGGATGCTGGCCGGTACCCCGTTCTCTGCGGCACACCTCTTCCGGCAGACCGGACCATTTCGTTCGCGCAATTTTCCGCGCACCAGCGACAACGTAGTTATCGCCGGTTGCGGCACCACGCCGGGCGTTGGGGTGCCGACCACGCTGCTGTCCGGGAAACTGGCGGCAACCCGCATTACCGGCGAGACCGCCCCGCTCGAGATGAAACCGTGCGTACCAGCGAGATAGTGTTCCCGGCGACGCCGTAAACTAGGCGCCGACCTATTCACTCGCGGTTGTGACCGCTGACCATTCGGGGGGACCGACACCAGATGGCATCCCCCGAAACGCGCGCCGCAGAGGCCACATTGACTGAAATCACCGGCCACGCACCGAACATCGCGGCGAAACGCGAATCGGCCCCCGCCGAGCCACCGAGCATGCGGTCCTGGATGCGCACCGCCGGCCTCTTCCTGCGCAGCCCGGAAGGGCATTCCGCGATGCTCGGCTGCTACGGCGCGATCATGATCACCTTCGGCGGGTTCGGGGCGGGCAGCACCCGCAAGCGCGACCCGATACTCGAGGCGCTGCACCTGTCCTGGCTACGGTTCGGCCACGGGTACGCGCTGTCGACCATCGTCGTCTGGATCGGCGTGCTGATGATGATCACCGCGTGGGTGCGACTCGGCCGCACCACGATCGGCCGGGGCGACCGGGGCGATGCGGGCGTGACACTCAACGAGCTGCGCGCGATCGTCGGCATCTGGATCACCCCGCTGCTGTTCGCCGTGCCCATGTTCAGCCAGGACGTCTACTCGTATCTGGCGCAGGGCGCGCTGCTGCGCGACGGCTTCGACCCCTACGTCGACGGGCCGGTCAAGAACCCCGGCGTGCTGCTCGACAACGTGAGCCCGGTGTGGAAACTCACCACCGCGCCCTACGGCCCGATCTTCCTGCTGCTCGGCCGCGGCATCACCACCATCACCGGCGACAATGTCGTCGCGGGCACCATCGCGATGCGGATCGTCATGCTGCCCGGCCTCGCCTTGATGATGTGGGCGGTGCCCTATCTGACCAAGCACCTCGGCGGCAAGCCGACGGTGGCGCTGTGGCTCGCGGTGCTCAACCCGCTGGTGCTGATCCACCTCTGGGGTGGCGTGCACAACGAGATGCTGATGGTCGGCCTGATGTGCGCGGGCATCGCGCTGGTGCTGGAACGCCACCACGTGGCGGGCATCGTGGTGGTCGCCATCGGCGTGGCGATCAAGGCGACAGCGGGCATCGCGCTGCCGTTCCTGGTGTGGATCTGGATGCTGCACGAACGCGAGAAGCGCGCCGCCGAGCGGGCCGGGCGCGACCCGGCGAACCTACCGGAGAGCGAACGGCCGCACGATGCCGCCGAGCCGACCGAGGACATGCCGCACCCCGCGCTGATGTTCGCCAAGATCGCCGGGCTCGGGCTGAGTGTGTTCGCGGCCGTCTTCGTGGCCGCCTCGGCCATCGCCGGCGTCGGCATCGGCTGGCTGACCGCGCTGTCCGGCTCGAAGAAGATCATCAACTGGCTGTCGCTGCCGACGATCATGATGCACGCGGTCGGCTGGGTGACCTCGTTCGACCCCGGCAAGGTACTGAACGTGACCAGGGCGATGTGCGCGGTGGCGCTGGTGGCGGTGCTGGTGTGGGCCTGGTGGCGCTTCCGGCACAGCGAGCGCGAGGCGGTGTTCGGCATCCTGATCGCGTTCGTGGGGATCGTCATCCTGTCCCCCGCCGCGCTGCCCTGGTACTACTCGTGGCCGCTGGCGCTCGCCGCCGGGTTCGCGCTGTCCACCACGACCTTGATGGTGCTGGTCGGCCTGTGTACCTGGTTGATGCTGGTGTTCCAACCGGACGGTTCGATCGGGTTGTACAGCTTCTGGCACGTCGCCCTGGCGACCTTCGCCGCCGTGGTGGCGGCGATGTCGCTGCGCAAGGTGGACCCGCTGCGGTTGCGGGCCACGCCGCCGAGCATCGATCCGGCCGCGCCCGCTCGACCATGATCGGCGGCGCGCCGCGGCCGGACCTCGCCGTCGCGTATCGCGAATGCAGGCAGATCGCGGCGGCGCACGGACGCACCTATTTTCTGGCCACCCGGTTGCTCTCGGCGCAGCGGCGACCGGCGGTACACGCGCTGTACGCGTTCGCCAGGATGGTGGACGACATCGTCGATCATGCGGAAACCGATGTCGCACAGCGCTATCCGAACCAGATGCGGAAGCACGAGCTGCCCGAGCACGGTCCGGGCGGTGAGCTCGACCTGATCGAGAAGCAGTTGCGCATTGTGCTGGAGTCCGGGTCGAGCGCGGCCAATGCCGCTCGGCTGCTTGGGGTCTCGCTGGACACATCCCCGGCGTCGACCGGTGCGCGGCAACCGAGGTCCGCACCGAACGGTGCGGTTCGATCCATGATCCTGCTCGCAGTGGCCGACACCATCCATCGCTATGACATTGCCGCACAGCACTTCTGGAAGTTCCTGGACTCCATGCGGATGGATGTGCCCGGCACCGCGCGCTTCCGCGACCGCTACGCCACGATGGCCGAGCTGAACGAATACATGAGCGGTTCGGCCGCCGCCATCGGACTCCAGGTGCTGCCCATCCTCGGCACCGTGGTGCCGATCGCCGAGGCCGAACCGGCTGCCGCGGCGCTCGGCGAGGCATTCCAGCTCACCAATTTCCTGCGCGATGTCGCGGAGGACCTCGATCGTGGGCGGGTGTATCTGCCCGCCGACGAGCTCGCCGCCTTCGGTGTCGACCACGAACTGCTGATCCACTGCCACCGCACGCACCGCACCGACCCGCGAGTCCGCCGTGCCCTCGCCCACCTCATCGCGATCAACCGCGACACCTATCGACGCGCCGAACCCGGCATCGATCTACTCGAGCCGCGAGTTCGACCGGCCATCCGCACGGCCGCCGTCCTCTACGCGAGCATCCTCGACCACATCGAGCACTCCGACTACGCCGTCTTCACCCACCGAGCAGTAGTCCCCACCCACCACCGCCTCGCCGTAGCCGCGACCCACTTCACGACCGCCGCACTACGCAGCCGCACTCGCCGCTGACGCAGGCCTGCCACATCCCGCCTACCCAACCCGCGCTGCGCGAGTTCTGCGAGCGCCGTTCGCGGCCCGTCTCGCGTCCGAGCTGTCGAAGCGCATGCGCCGCAGGCGCGAGTCTCGACAGCTCGGACG
>NZ_JBITEM010000009.1:25332-457062 GCF_044455225.1 Nocardia sp. NPDC051321
GGCCCGGGGGCGGCCCGGCGGGGCCGCGGGCGCCCGCGCGGCGCGGCCCCCCCCCCCCCCCCCCCCCCGAGACTCCGGGGGCCGCGAACACGCCGCGCCCGCGCGGCCAATAACTCAGAAGGGGTCGGCTGCGGCGCGGCGGATTACCTCGCGGGCCAGCGGGCCGTGCAGGGCCTCGACGGGGGTGCCGGGGAGACTGTCGTCCTCGGTGAAGACCCATTCCAGGATCTCCTCGTCGGTGTATTTGGCGTCCTTCATCACGGTGATCAGGCCGGGCAGGAACCTGACTACGCCTTCTTGGTCGAAGAACCGTTCCGGGACGCTGACTACGCCGTCGCGGCGGACGGCGAGTAGCTGATGGTCACGCAGCATCTGATGGACGCGGGTCACCACGAGCCCGAGTCTGTCTGCCACCTCGGGCAGCGGCAGCACTGCCACGGACTCGGGAAGGACATCATCACTGCAGGGAAATGCACTCACGCGGATAACGGTAGACGGTCCCCCGCAGCAAGTCGTGAGACACCCGGGTGCGTTTGGTCGATACCATCGTGAGGGCCGCACGGGGCGGTCGATCGCTTGTGGGATCAACCGCGAGGGGTGAGAACTTTGTGAAAGCCGGAGGACATCAATTGATCGGCCAGATGCTGGAAGGGCGCTATCGCATCGATGCGCCGATCGCCCGCGGCGGCATGTCGATGGTCTTCCGGGGCGTCGACACCCGCCTTGACCGGCCGGTGGCCATCAAGGTGATGGACCCGAAGTTCGCCGGTGATCCGCAGTTCCTTTCCCGGTTCGAGTTCGAGGCTCGCGCGGTCGCCAAGCTCAAGCACTCGTCGCTGGTCGCGGTGTACGACCAGGGCGTCGACGGCGAGTATCCGTTCCTGATCATGGAGTTGGTCGAGGGTGGCACGCTGCGCGAGCTGCTGCGTGAACGCGGCCCGATGCCGCCGCACGCGGTGCGCGCGGTAGCCGAGCCGGTGCTCGCGGCGATCGGTGTCGCGCATTCGGCGGGCCTGGTGCACCGCGACATCAAGCCGGAGAACGTGCTGATCTCCGACGCGGGCGAGGTCAAGATCGCCGATTTCGGCCTGGTTCGCGCGGTGGCGGCGGCCAACACGACTTCGGCCAGCGTGATTCTCGGCACTGCCGCCTACCTGTCCCCCGAACAGGTGACCACCGGCACGGCCGACGCGCGCAGTGACGTGTATTCGTTCGGCGTGCTGATCTTCGAGCTGTTGACCGGGCGGGTGCCGTTCACCGGTGACACCTCGCTCTCGGTGGCGTATCAGCGGATCGAGAACGACGTGCCGAGCCCGAGCCGGTTCATTTCGGGTGTGCCGCCGGAGTTCGACGAGCTGGTCGCCAAGGCGACCGCCCGCGAGCCCGCGCACCGGTTCGCCGATGCCAACGAGATGGCGGCGGCGCTGCGGCAGATCGGCGCGAAGCTGAACCTGCCGCCGTATCGGGTGCCCTCGCCGCAGGAGTCGGCCGAGCATTTGAGCGCGAGCTACCGGGTAGCCACGCCGGCCGCTCAGCCTGCCGGAATGCCGGAGCCGTATACGCCGCAGACCGTGCAGCACACCAAGGTGGTCACCGCGCCGCGGCCTCGGGTGGATTACGGTCCGCCCGACGATTACCAGCCGCAGCCGGTGCGTCAGCAGCACGCGTCGTCGCCGCATCAGGCGTACGCGCCCGACCGCACCAAATCGCGCCGGATGACGTGGGTGTGGGTCGCCATTGTGGTGATTCTCACGCTGGTCGTCGGGGTCGGCGGCTGGTGGCTCGGCGTCGGCCGGTACTCACCGGTTCCGGCGATCGCCGGGATGGACTCCGATCGCGCCGTCGCTGCGCTGCGGGAGGCCGGGTTCGAGACCGCGATCCGGCAGAAGGCGTCGGACATCATCCCGGTCGGCGGGGTGGTCGGCAGCGACCCGTCGGCAGGCTCGCGGGTCACCAAGGGATCGACCGTCGAGGTGCTGGTGTCCAGCGGCAAGCCGAAGGTGCCCGACGTGCAGCCGGGTGATCCGATCACCAAGGTCAACCAGCTGATTCGCGACGCGGGGCTGCAACCGGTGGATTCCGGCGAGATAGGCAACGCCGCGCCGAAAGGATCGCTGGCCAAGGTCGATCCGGGTCCCGGTGTCGTCCTTCCGACGGGTGGACAGGTAAAGGTCTACCGCAGCAAGGGTTCTCAGCCGGTGAAGGTGCCCGACGTGCGCGGGAAAACCACCGCCGAGGCCACCAAGATCCTCACCGACGCGGGAATCGCGGTGCGCGAGAACAGGTCCCAGTTCGATCGCAGTATCGAAGCGGATAAGGCGATCGGCACCGACCCGGCCGCTGGCACCACCATTCAATCCGGTGACGGTGTCGCCCTGCTCGTGTCCAACGCCTTGAAGATGCCCGACGTCCGCGGCTGGACGGTCGCCAACGCCAGGGCCAAGCTGCAATCCCTCGGCGTTCAAGTCGAGGTGAAACAGCTTGTGGCGAGCGACAGTTCACTCATCGTCTCGCAATCCCCGGCCGTCGGCGCCAATATCGAAGCCGGTAACGCCGTCTCACTCGTCGCCCTGCCTTAGGCTCTGCGGTCGCAACAGGCCCCGCGTGCGGATCGCGGTCGAAGCCCTACTCGGCCTCCCCGTTGCCAGCAGGGCACGAGACTCTGCGCGGCATTGGGGTCCATTGCCTGACTTGTCGACCGAGCCGTAAACGCTTGCTCAGCGGAGCATTTCGGCGACGAGGAAGGCCAATTCCAGGGACTGCTGAGTGTTCAACCGGGGGTCGCAGGCGGTTTCGTAGCGGCCGGAGAGGTCGAGATCAGAGATGTCCTGGGCGCCGCCCAGACATTCGGTGACGTCCTCGCCGGTGAGTTCGATGTGCAGTCCGCCGGGGTGGGTGCCGAGAGCGTGGTGCACCTCGAAGAAGCCCTGGACCTCGTCGACGATGCGGTCGAAGTGGCGGGTCTTGAAGCCGGTGGACGCCTCGTGGGTGTTGCCGTGCATGGGGTCGCACTGCCAGATGACCTGATGGCCGGTGGCCTGCACCTTTTCGATGATGGGCGGCAGCACGTCGCGGACCTTGCCGTTGCCCATCCGGGAGACGATGGTGAGCCGGCCCGGCTCGTTGTTCGGGTCGAGCCGCTCGACGTACTCCACAGCCATATCGGGCGAGGTGGCCGGGCCGATCTTCAGGCCGATCGGGTTGGCGATCAGTTCGGCCAGCGCGATGTGCGCGCCGTCGAGCTGCCTGGTCCGTTCGCCGATCCACAGGAAGTGTGCGGACAGGTCGTAGAGCACCGGCTCGCCCGCGGCGTTCTCGCTGAGGCGCAGCATGGCGCGCTCGTAGTCGAGGACAAGGGCCTCGTGGCTGGCGTAGATGCGGGCCGAACTCAGGCTCGGGTCGTTGACCCGGCAGGCGGTCATGAACGCGAGACCGCGGTCGATCTCCTCGGCCAGCGCCTCGTAGCGGGCACCGGCGGGCGACTTGGCGACGAAGTCACGGTTCCAGTCGTGCACCTTGTGCAGGTCGGCCATGCCCGCGCTGGTCAGCGCGCGCACCAGGTTCATCGCGGCGCTGGCGTTGGCGTAGGCGCGCACCAGGCGGGACGGATCGTGCTCGCGCTGCGCGGCGTCGGCGACCAGCGCGTTGATCATGTCGCCGCGGTAGGACTTGAGGCCGAGCGAATCCGTATCGGAGGAACGCGGTTTCGCGTACTGGCCGGCGATGCGGGCCACCTTGACCACCGGCAGGCTCGCGCCGTAGGTGAGCACGACGGCCATCTGCAGCAGGGTGCGGATGTTGCCTCGGATGTGCGGCTCGGTGTTGTCGGCGAACGTCTCGGCACAGTCGCCGCCCTGCATGAGGAACGCCTCGCCGCGGGCCACCTCGGCGAGCTGCGCGCGCAGGTCCTCCACCTCGGCGGGCACGCAGATCGGCGGCACGCTCTCCAGCACGGTGCGCATCTGCGCGGCCTGCTCTCGATCCCACGACGGCTGCTGTAACGCGGGGCGACCCAGCGCTTCGTCCAACCGCCTGCGCAACTCGATAGGCAGCGGCGGCAGTTCCGGCAGGCGATCGATCGGCACGTCCACGGTCCAGTTCACTCGTTCAGAATACGGATCAGTCGGGCGCGGGCGGTACCCACCACACGGGTGGCACCGGCCACCCCTTGATATCGCGGCTCGAGATCCGAGCCCGGCTGCCTCACCAGCCCCGCGCCCACCTAGGGTGAATGTTCGGAGGTACCTCCGGCGTCACATCGGGCGCCGTACCGAACTGCTGAGGAGTAGACCGATCTCGCTTCGATACTTTTATGACTGCGAATTCATCGAGGACGGGGTCGTCATCGACCTGGTCTCCATCGGTGTCGTGTGCGAGGACGGGCGCGAATACTACGCGGTGTCCACGGAATTCGATCCCGAGCGGGCGGGTCCATGGGTGCGCAGGCACGTGCTTCCGCAGCTGCCCTCACCGTCCTCGCCGCTGTGGCGCGGCAGGAAGCAGATCCGCGACGACCTGTACAAGTTCCTGGTGCCGCGCTCGTCCGTGGTGCCGGAGCTGTGGGCCTGGGTCGGCGCGTACGACCACGTGGCGCTGTGCCAGCTGTGGGGTTCGATGGTCGACCTGCCCACCGCCCTCCCCCGCTACACCAACGAACTGCGCCAGCACTGGGACGCCCACGGCCGCCCCGAACTCCCCCCCGTCCCCCCGGACGCCCACGACGCACTCGCCGACGCCCGCCACAACCTCGCCAAGTTCGAGGCCATCGAGGCATCCCGCCGCAGCACACCACGGTTGTAACCGCGATCGGCGCGGCTGGTTGCCTGACTCCACCCCGGTCATCCGCCGGGTTCACCCCACCTTCGAGCACTTCCAGTAGGTCGCACATCGATGACGAAGGATTGTCATCCGGTAGGACATTGCCGTCCCTGGCATGCTTTTCAGCGAGCGCGGCCGCCCGTCGCGATGCGGCCATCCGCAACGGCATGTACCCATCGGCGTCGATGTGCTTTCCCGCCCGTCCATCCAGTCCTTTGCTCTCCCGCTCAGCACATCGGGTATCGATGAACGCGTGGTGGTCACGGTGATGCAAGATGAGCCAGAGTTCGAAACACGGGTTCGAAACCGCGACTCCTACGTGATGAGCTCTGGCGAGGAGTTCTGCGCGAGTGGCAGTCCGTCGCCGGAGCGGCCGTTCGACCCTACGTCTCGCCGCCATCCGCTCAGGCGATCAGGCCGAGTGCGCGGAGTAGTTCACCCCTATCGACGTCTGGTAGGGCTCCGAATCGGCCATGGAGGTAGGCATTTTCGAGGTTCTGCGATTTGCGGACACGCTCGCCGGCGAACTCGGCAAGACCACCCAGCCGCGTCGCACCGCTCGGGTCCTTTTCGGTCAGCCAAACCTCGTCACGATTGAGATGGTTGAGCAGGCTGGTGTCGTGAGTGGTGAATATCAATTGAGCCCCCCGTGGGTTCGTCGCCGGATCATGGAACAACTGGAGTAGTTCAGCCGAAAGGGTCGGATGGAGACTGGCATCGATCTCATCGAGCATGAGCAACGAACCCGACCGCAAGACATCGAGGAGCAAGCCGATCAGTTGGTACCAGTTGCGCGTACCTGCCGACTCCGCATCGAAGTCGAGCGGAGCCGAGTCAGCGGACGTGCGATGGACCAAACGCGGCAAGCGACGGGTTCGCACTTCGCCTGACGGCAATTCGGTGTGTTCATCATCGAAGAGGACACCGTCGATACCCAGATCCGCCAGTCGGAGCAGTGCGAGCGCTTCGCTGCGGTGCCGTTCGTATTCCATGCGCAGTGCTTTGACACTTCGCTGCGGCTCGAAGCTACGCTCGAGCTCGATAGACCGCTCGACATCGAACCACGAATCGGTTGGCCCGTCGCGCTTGGCCGCGACAGCGACGTGCTGCATGGCAGCCGCTACGCCACGGGACCGCATATCGAGGAGAGCATTGGCGAAGTCCGAGACGACAGCGACCCCAAAGCGGCGTCCGGCGGTCAATACCAATGTTCTCGGCGTAAGCAACTGACGAGTTCCCGAAAGCTCCCCCAAGCCACGTTGCAACACCAATTTCAACCCATCGCGCTCGAAGATGCGCCGTCGCTTCTTTTCCGGGTAATGGAAGAGGGCTTCGTAGTTGATGCTGTCGGTATCCAACTCTACGACGTATTCGTAGCGCACCTCGTCGATGAGCAGTTCGACAGTGAAGGCGGTGGACTGATGCGTGTTATTGCCGAAAGCGAACGGTTGCACCGGAATCGCGTCATCCCAGGCGAGCAACGAAACCCCCACGGCATCCTGTATCCACCGTAACGCGGCCAAGACATTCGATTTGCCGGAGGCATTGGGTCCGTAAATTCCCGCGACGGTAAGTAAATTCTCGCCGAGCATGGCAGCTGGGCGAGCGGCTGGGCGATCCCGGTCGACCGCGACCATGGAGAGCTCGACCGGGGCCAGGATCGATCGGAAGTTCGAGACTTCGAATCGAATCAGCATGGCTCAATCGTACACTTGCCCGCAGTTGGCCCGCTTATAACAGCAGTAGTTCGTCATTTTCGTACGAAATCGCGCCTCTGTGCGCATCTTAGCTGCGGAGAGGCCACGGCAGCGAACATGCAGCCAAAGCAAAGGCCCCCGGTCGGAGTGACCAGGGGCCTTCGGTGTTCAGCTGTCAGTGGCTGTTGTTGCCGTTGCCGTGCTCTTTTTCTTGACGCGCCTGCAGTACCTTGAGCTGCTTGTGCTCTTCGGCGTGCTCGGTCTCGAAGTGCTGCTCGCTCTCCTGCCACGGGTCGGCACGCAGGAAGCTGCCGGTGCCTGGCTTGCCGGCCAGGCCGAGCTTGCTCATCTTCTTCGGGACCGTGGCGCCCTGGTACTCCAGCGGGATCGGGTGGCCGTGGTCGTCGACCGGGCCGAGCGGCTGGTGCACCTCGATGTACTCACCGTGCGGCAGGCGCTTGATCACGCCGGTCTCGATGCCGTGCTCGAGCACCGCCCGGTCGCCGCGCTGCAGGCCGATGCAGAACCGGTAGGCGATGAAGTAGGCCAGCGGCGGCACGACGAGGATGCCGATGCGGCCCATCCAGGTGGTCGCGTTCAACGAGATGTCGAACTTCAGCGCGACGATGTCGTTGACACACGACAGGGTCAGCACCACGTAGAAGCCGATCGACATGGCGCCGATCGCGGTTCGCACCGGCACGTCGCGCGGACGCTGCAGCAGGTTGTGCCCGGCGGTGTCGCCGGTCAGCCGCTTCTCGATCCACGGGTACATGATCAACACCGTGAACACCAGGCCCATGATCAGCGCCACCCAGAACACGGCCGGAACCGTGTATCGACCCAGGTAGAGCTCCCAGGGCGGCATCAGACGCGCCAGGCCGTCGGTCCACATCATGTAGAAGTCCGGCTGCGAACCCGCGGACACCTGAGACGGGTTGTAGGGACCGAGGTTCCAGATCGGGTTGATCTGGAACAGGCCACCCATGATGCCGATAATGCCGAGGGTGAAGGCGAAGAACGCGCCCTGGTCCGCGGCGAACACCGGGATGATGCGCGCGCCGACCACGTTGTTCTCGGTGCGGCCCGGCCCGGGGAACTGGGTGTGCTTCTGGTACCAGACCAGCGCCACGTGGGCGGCGATCAGCGCCAGGATGATGCCGGGCAGCAGCAGCACGTGCGCGATGTAGAGGCGCGGGATGATGATCGTGCCGGGGAAGTCCCCGCCGAAGATCAGCCAGTGCATCCAGGTGCCCGCGATCGGGATACTCATCGTGATACCGCCGAACGCGGCGCGCAGGCCGGTGCCGGACAGCAGGTCGTCGGGCAGCGAGTAACCGAAGAAGCCCTCGAACATGGCCAGGATGAGCAGCAGCGAGCCGATCACCCAGTTCGCCTCACGCGGCTTGCGGAACGCGCCGGTGAAGAAGATGCGGAACAGGTGCACGATGATCGACGCCGCGAACAGCAGCGCGGCCCAGTGGTGCACCTGGCGGACGAACAGACCGCCACGCACCTCGAAGGTGATGTCGAGCGCTGTCTCGTAGGCCCGCGACATGGTGACACCACGCAGCGGCTGGTACGAGCCGTTGTAGACGACCTCGGTCATCGACGGATCGAAGAACAGCGTCAGGTAGACACCCGACAGCAGCAGGATGATGAACGCGTACAGCGCGATCTCACCCAGCAGGAACGACCAGTGGGTCGGGAAGACCTTGTTGATCGACCGTTTCATGAACGCGGCGGCTTGGTACCGCTCGTCCATCTCGTTGGCTTGCGCTGCGACAGAAGGGCTCATGAACGACGCTCCCAGTAAGCCGGGCCGAGCGGCTCGATGAAGTCGCCGTTGGCGACGAGGTAGCCCTCGGAGTTGACGGTGATCGGCAGCTGCGGCAGTGCGCGAGCGGCGGGACCGAAGACCGGCTTACCCCATTCGGTCGCCAGGAACTGCGACTGATGGCAGGGGCAGAGGATCTTGTTGGTCTGCGACTCGAACAGCGACGTCGGGCAACCGAGGTGGGTGCAGATCTTCGAGTAGGCGAAGTAGTCGCCGTAGTTGAAGCTCTCCTGGCCCTTACGCTTGACCGCCTTCTGCGCGTCTTCGGTGCGCAGGCGAATCATCATGACCGCGTTGCGGATACCGCGCAGCGACTCGAGCGTGGCGTGCTCGTCGCCGCGCCACTTTTCCTTCCAGGGGAACACCGTTTCCATGGCGCCCGCGTCCATGTCCTCGGGGCGGACGAGCACGATGTCCTCCGGGCGACCGGTGTCGCGACGGATGTAGACGGTCTCGCCCTCGAAGTCCGGGGTCCAGCCCGACACCCACAGCGGCGACTTCTCGCGCTTGGCCCACGGGTTCTTCACCATGCCACCGACGAACACCAGCAGCGCGCCGATGCCGAGCACGCCGACGCCGGCGCCCGCGGTGCGGGTGATCAGCTTGCGGCGGGCCAGCGTGGAGGTTTCCAGCGCGTCGGTGAGTTCGGCGACCAGGGTGCGGCGCTCGACCTCGGGCGACGGGCCGTCGTGGCGGTCCTGGATGGACAGCTCGGCGGGGATGAACATCTTGCGGATCAGCACCACCGCGACGCCGATGACCAGCACCGAGACGCCGAAGGTGACACCGACCAGCGGGGTGAACAACGAGTAGGCGGTGTGGCCTTCCTCGTCGGACGGCTTGAACTTCCACGGCCAGAATAGGTACACGCCGACCAGCGCCGCCGCGGCGATGCCGGAGACGGCGAACCAGAACGCGACCGCGCGCTCGGCACGCTTCTCGGCGCGGGTGCCCGGAACCGGGAACCGCTCGCGCCGGTAGGCGACGTCGACGCCGTCTCGCTCGGTGCCGAGCTTGACCAGCTCGTCGCGCGACATCGCGTCGAGCTCGGCCTCGGTGTAGTCCCGCTTCGCCGCGTGGCTGGCGGACTCCGCTACGGCGTGCCCGTCGGACTCCGCTACGGCATGGCCGTCGGAACCGGCGACCACCTCGTGGGAACCGTGGCCCGTGGACTCCTTCGACGGCTCGCCGTCGTGGCCCTCATCCGGCCGACCCATGTCGTTTGGCTCCTTCTCGTTCTCGCTCATGACTGTGTCCTCTGGGTCATGCGCCCGAGCCCTACGTGGTTACGCTGCGCTGCCGCCTCCGGGCTTGACGTGCTCATGACTCCACCTCGCTGGCGCTCGGTTCCGTCATGCGCAAGGCGCACTGCGACATGATTCGCTCGCTCCGCTCGCTCATGACCGCGACCCGATCCAAATCGCGGCACCGACGACCGTCGTAATGCCGATCACCCACATGACCAGGCCCTCGGTCGCGGGACCGAAGCCGCCGAGGTCCCAGCCGCCGGGGGCCTTCTCCTCTTTCGCGTTCATGACGTAGGCGACGATGTCGCGCTTCTCTTCCGGCGACAGCTGCCGGTCGGAGAACTTCGGCATGTTCTGCGGGCCGGTCATCATCGCGTCGTAGACCTGCTGCTCGGAGGCGGGCTCCAGCGGCGGCGCGAACTTACCGGAGGACAGCGCGCCGCCGCGTCCGGTGAAGTTGTGGCAGGAGGCGCAGTTCATCCGGAACAGTTCCGAACCGCGGGCGATGTCGTCGCCGCGCAGCGACTCCTGCGCGATCTCGCCGTTCGCGTCGCGGACCACGCTCGGGCCGCCGCCGTTGGCCGCGACGTACGCCATCAGCGCGTCGGTCTGGTGCTCGTCGAACTTCGGTGGCTTGCGCTGCGCCTGTGCCTCGTTGCGGGCCATCGGCATGCGGCCGGAGGACACCTGGAAGTAGACGGCGGCCTCACCGACACCGATGAGGCTGGGGCCGCGGTCCTGGACACCCTGCAGGTTCGCGCCGTGGCAGGTGATGCAGGACGTGTCGTACAGCTGGTTGCCCTCGCGGATCAGCGCCGAGGAATCCTCGTTCGCGGTCGCCCGCTGCGGGTCCGGCGTCAAAGCCGCTGCCAGGAAGCCTGCTCCGACGAGGCCCACCAACAGCGCGAGCCCGCCCGCGATGCGACGGCGAACGCGGCGCTGCCTGCGTGTCTTGCTGGCCTCGCCGTTCCCGTTGCTGGCGGGCTCTGGCGCTGACGGGGGAGATGAACTCATCTGTGTCCCTTTGGAGTAGACGGAACCGACGTGTGCAAAAGACTGGGGTATGCCCGGCTCAGCGGACGAAGTAGATCGTGGCGAACAACCCGATCCAGACGATGTCGACGAAGTGCCAGTAGTACGAGACGACGATCGCGGCGGTCGCCTGCGCGGGGGTGAACTTACTGACCTTGGTGCGGATCAGCAGGAACACGAACGCGATCAGACCGCCGATGACGTGCAAACCGTGGAAACCGGTGGTGATGAAGAACACCGAGCCGTAGGCGCTGCTCGAGATCGAGGTGCCCTCCTGGTACAGCGCGTGATACTCGGTGCCCTGACCGGCGACGAACATCGCGCCCATGATCAGGGTGACGACGTACCAGCGGCGCAGGCCGAACACGTCGCCCCGCTCCGCGGCGAACACACCCATCTGGCAGGTGAACGAGGACGCGACCAGCACGGCGGTGACCGGCACGGCGAGCTTGAGGTTCAACTCGGTCGGTTCCGGTGGCCAGACGCCGTGCGCCTGTGCGCGCGCGACGAAATACATCGCGAAAAGGCCGGCGAAGAACATCAACTCGCTGGACAGCCAGATGATGGTACCGACGCTGACCATGTTGGGCCGATTCAGCGAGTGCACACGCTGGGTAATGGCCGATCCGGGGGTCCCTACTGCGGTCGTCACGGGGGTAAGTATGACTCGTCGTAGTACGACACAAGTACCCGGGTGCGAAACTTGTGTCTCCGTGTCGGAAAACCCACGGACAGACGGCCTCTCGACCAGGGCTCGGCGTGTTGAAGTCGGCCCGCCCGCGGCGCGGCGGCGTCGGTCGGGCCGGGTGCCGGTGCCGGGTCCGCGTGCCTTCGGGTAGCTGGACCACAGCATGACAGGTGTGCGTAAGTAAAAGCTGAGATGGAGGCGATGTGGCAGCGCGGTTGTGGAGTCGGTTGTTCGGGCGCGGCGGTCCGGCGCCGCTGGATCCGAGCAGGGCCGATCTGGTGGTGGTCGCGGCGAGTTTCGATGACACCGAGGCCTGTTCGGCGGCGCTGGCACGAGCGACCGAGCTGGTGCCGGACGCGGACGCGGTGCTGCGGCACCATCTGCGGATTCCGCCTGGACAGGTCGCGGCGGTGTGCGCGATCGCGGCGCAGGACGGGTATACGCCCGCGCCGCAGGTCGGCGGGCCGGGGACCGATGCGCTGGAAACGGTGATCCTGCAGCGGGTGCAGGTGCTCGACGCGCTGCACTGTGCGCAGGAGCAGTCGCGGATGGCGGGGCTCGCGCAGCGGCACGATGGCACCGCCGACGGCTGGGACGCGCTGCAACCGCGTCCCGCGACCGAAGAATCCGGGCCTGCTGCCAGTCCTCGGCAATAAGTTGTCCCCACTACGCCGTTCGCGATTTAACGACGCGATTCGCACCGACCGGGCACAGTAAGCTACTCCGCGACAAACTGGTGTGAACCAGTGTGACGGGAGAAAGTAAGTTCATGAGCGAGCGCAGCGAGCGAATCGTGACACAGCGCGCCGCGCGCGTGACGGAACCGAGCGCCAGCGAGGTGGAGTCATGAGCGTGCGCAGCTGGCCCCAGGTGCTCGGAACCCTCGCCGACGGTGGCGACCTGGCCGCGGACGACACGGCATGGGCGATGGACGAGATCATGTCGGACAACGCCACCCCCGCCCAGATCGCGGCGTTCGGCGTCGCTATCAAGATCAAGGGGCCGACCGCCGCCGAACTGACCGGCCTCGCCACGGGCATGCTCGAGCACGCCAGACTGGTGCACATCGACGGCGACGCGGTGGACATCGTCGGCACCGGCGGTGACCGATCCGGTTCGGTGAACATCTCCACCATGTCCTCGATCGTGGTCGCGGCGGCCGGGGTGCCGGTGGTCAAGCACGGCAACCGCGCGGCCTCGTCCAAGAGCGGCGGCGCCGACGTGCTCGAATCGCTGGGTGTGCGGCTGGCGCTCGGGCCTGCGGCGGTGGCGCGTTGCGTGCGCGAGGTCGGGATCGGCTTCTGTTTCGCGCCGGTGTTCCACCCCGCGCTGCGTTTCGCGGGTGCCGCGCGCAAGGAAATCGGCATTCCCACTGTCTTCAATGTGCTCGGGCCGCTGACGAATCCGGCGCAGCCGCGCGCCGGGCTGGTCGGGTGCGCGTTCGCCGAACTGCTCCCGGTGATCGCGGGCGTGTTCGCCGGACGCGGCGGGAGCGCGCTCGTGGTACGGGGTGACGACGGGCTCGACGAGATCACCACGTCCGACACCACCACCGCCTGGGTGGTGTCCGGCGGCCAGAAGCGCGAGACCACGATCGATCCGACCCGCCTCGGCATCCCGCGCGTCGACCTGGAGGCGCTGCGCGGCGGCGATGCCGAGGTCAACGCGGGCGTGGCACGCAGCGTGTTCGCCGGAACGAGCGGCGCGGTGCGGGACGCCGTGCTGGTGAACTCCGCCGCGGCCATCGTGGCCTACGACTTGTCGCAGGGGACAGTCGATTACGCGGCCGACGTGCACGACGCGCTGGCAGGCGGCCTGGAGCGGGCCGCCGAGGCGATCGATTCGGGTGATGCCGCCGCTCTGCTCGAACGGTGGACGAAATTGACTGTCACGCTCGGCGATCGCTGACGTCGCCTGGCACATGCCGCTCGTTCGGACCGCCAGCCCGGCCGTCTAGCTCGCCCCGCGGGCTCGCCCAGCACCGGCTCGCAGGTTTGGCCTCGAAGGCGATGCACTGTGATAGCTGAAGTGCATAGTATGGGGTCAGCGAGGTAGCTGAATAATGTGTCTACTACTAGCCGACTCGGCGTGAGGATGGGCCGAACGGCTCGACTGGCGAGGAGCACAGCATGCGACGCAGTGTTCGAGCAGTACTCGGGACCCTTTCGGTGGCCGCGATCTGCGCCGCCGCTCCGCTCGCCGTGGCCGACGAATGTGGACTCTTCGTCGACGGTGTGAACTACACCAATCGAAACGGATGCGTCCTCCTCGGCGAGGACGCGCTCCGTAATTTCGAGAACGGCACCGACAGCGTTGTGACCATCTATGCCGACGCCACCTGCGGCGGCATCTCGACCGGCGTGCTTTCGGCACACGACAGCGGCACATACACCGGCAAGTCGATGATCATCAGCTGATCGGGTCGCTCCCCGGTTCGACTGACGAGGTACGCACCATGAAACACATCGTCCGCACGACACTCGGGGTGCTCTTACTGGTGGCCCTGTTCGCTGCCGCGCCGATAGCCGGTGCGGCAGAAGGCGAATTGCTCGTCGACGGCACCGACTACGGCGGGCAGTCCGGCTGCATCGACCTCGGCCCCAACGCGACACGCAAATTCAAGAACAACAGCGACCGCACGGTGACCATCTACATGAACGTCCACTGTGTCGGTGCCGCCTCCGGCATCATCTCCGCCCGCGGCAGCGGGACCTACACCGGCAGTTCGATGCTGCGGAGCTGATCCCGACTCACTCCCCCAGCGAGAATCCGGCCTCGGTGTCCGCGCTGGCGTAGGACTTGAACGCGATGTGCGTGGTGGTCCGGGCGACTCCGGCGACCTTGTCGATCCGGTTGGTCACCACCTCGGCGATCTGCTCGTGATCGCGCACCCGCACGATCGCGATCAGATCCACGTCACCCGCGCAGGAGTACACCTCGGCAACACCGTCGGTGTCCGCAACGGCCTGGGCGGTCTCGGGAATGCGGCCATTGTCGGCGTCAATCATCACGATCGCGGTAATCATGCGCTCAGCCTAAGCGGTCGATGTACGCCTCCTCAGCGGGTTGGGCGTGCGCCGCCGCATCCGCCACCTCCGCCCACCCCAACCACCGCGCGGCGCCATTCATCGGCTCCCGATACCCCTCGGTGGTCCGCACGATCCGCACCCCCGCCCGCGCCAGCCAGCGCGCGATGAGAGCCGCCTCCTCCGGCGAAGCGCCACGCAATGGCGGCACGTTCACCGGGACCCAATCCGGTCCCGGAGCCTCGACCAGCCCGGATTCTGCCCGCGATGTTCCAGCACCGTGCGCGAGCGGCAGCACAGCTGGTCGGGGCGCCACGTCCACAGCGATCTGAGCCGGTTCGGATACACCGCCCTCGGGGATCACTGTTTCGGCCGCGGCGACGATCTGTTCGACGACAGCCATCGGCGGCACTCCCCGCACCGCGTTCCCCGCGCCCGCGAGGCGTCCGTAGCGGATGACCGCGAACTCCCAGCCGCCCGCGCCGTCGGGGTGGGCGGCGATCAATTCCGCGATGCGGGCGATGGCGGCGAGGCGCTGGGTGCGGTGCAAGGCACGCACGACGGCAGCGGTTCGGTCGCGCAACCGGGCCGCTGCCTCGAAATGTTCGGCGCGGGAATGGGTTTCGATGGTGTCGAGCATGGTACGCAGCGGGGCATCGGAATAACCGGCGAACAGTGCGCGGACGAGGGCGGGAGCGGGTGCGTATTCCTCTGTATTAATAGGAGTGCCACTGACGGCCGCGGGACACCCGCCGACGATCGCGGGCGGGCACTCGTGCAGGCCACGCCGCGGCAGCCGAGTACCGCAGGTGCGCAGGCCGGTGTATTCGGCGATGATCACCGCAAGCTCGGTCGCGTCGGCGCGAGAGTTGAAGGGCCCCAGCGCATCCCGGTTCGGAGTGCGGACGATGGCGAATCGGGGGAATGGCTCGTCGGTGAGCGTGATCCACCAGGCGCGCTTGGGGAACTTGGAGCGGCGGTTGTACGGCGGGGCGTGCGCGACGAGCAGGCGCAGCTCGCGGACGCCCGCCTCCAGCGCGTGCGCGCAGACCACATGGTCGACCCTGGTGGCCAGGGCGACCATCTCCTTCATCCGGCCTCGGGTCTCCGAGCCGGTGAAGTAATTGCGTACTCGGCGGCGCAGATTCACCGCCGTGCCGATGTAGAGGACCTCCTCGGCCGGACCGCGGAACAGGTACACGCCGGGGCTCGCGGGCATATCGGCGGCGAGGACGCGCTTGGCGCGCTGGCGCGGGGTGACGTCGGGCAGGTAGTCGACCAGCTCGGTGAGGCTGTGCACGCCCTGATTGCCGACCCGGGCGATCAGCGCGTGCAGCACGTCGACGGTTGCCCGCGCGTCGTCCAGCGCCCGGTGCGTCGGCTGCGTGCTCGCGCCGAGCAGCCGGGCCAGCGCGCTCAGCCGGACCGACGGCGCCTCGTCTCGGCCGAGCACGCGGCGGGCCAGCTTCACGGTGCACAGGACGGTCGCCGCTGGCCATGCCATGTCGTGTGCCGCCGCCGCGGCCCGCAGGAACGCCATGTCGAACCGCGCGTTGTGCGCGACGAGCACGGCACCCGACGCGAATTCGAGGAAACCGGGCAGCACGGACGCGATGGTGGGCGCCGCGTAGACCATCGCGGTGGTGATCCCGGTGACCTGCACGATCGCGGGCGGCACCGCCCGTCCAGGGTTGACCAGCGTGGCGAACTCGCCGAGCACCTCGCCGCCGCGCACCTTCACCGCGCCGATCTCGGTGATCGCGTCGCCGCCGGGACTGGTCCCGGTGGTCTCCAGGTCGACGACCACGAAGGTGGTGTCGTAGAGGGGCGTGTCTAGGTCATCGAAGACCAGCTGCTTGGCGGCGGCCTTGCGCGGCGCGGGGTCGGACACGGGCTGGAGCGTAGGGGGTGGGTCCGACAAGGATGGGCGGACGCGGGCAGAGTTCGGCGCACACGAAAATGCCAGGAAATGTCTGAATTACAGCGTGCGTATTTACGCTCGGGTACCCATGAAATGATCTAGAACAGCAAAAAGTGATGCAGGTCACATTGTTGCATAAAGCGTATCAATCGGTCGGGCGTGTCGGATTCTACGGACGGTCCGCTTGCCGCTCGCTGTGACCGATCACAGCGAGTAGCCCAACCGGCCGGCGCTGAACCGGCAAGTGTCCTCGAGATGAACGTAGCGACCTGGGGAAATGTCCAAACGGTTCACTTCGAGGCGCCGGTCGGCCATGGCATCGCTGACCGGGATAGCGACCGGGAAGCTCGTCGGCGGCAATGCGTCGTTATCTGTTCGTGATTGTTGGGATATATCTCACACTGTTTAAGCGTGAATTCAGACCCGCGCACGCATTTGCCAGGAGGCGGACTTTACAAACCCCCGTGATGTGTTCGTAACCTTTTCGAGACCTCACGGAGTCCGACGCACCAACCCGGTGCGAACGACACGAAGTCCGCGGCACCAGTCAGGGTGCGGCGTCGTGGGGCAGATTGGGAGTACCGCATCATGACGACCAAATCCGTCAAGCGTTCGGCGCAGCGTGCCGTCGCCGCCGGGGCCGTCGGCGCTGCCACCATCGGCGCGTTCCTGCTTCCGGCCGCCCCCGCATCGGCGCAGCCGGTGAACATCCCCGGCGTGGGAACCTTCGAGGTGCCGAACGAGATCCAGATCCCGCAGGGCATCCCCGGCATCGAACTGCCGGGCCAGTCGCCGCTGCCGTTCGTCGCCCCGAAGCGGACCATCGGCGAGGAAGCCCTCGACGCCGCCATGAGCAAGCTCGGCGCACCGTACGTGTACGGCGCCGCCGGCCCGAACGCATTCGACTGCTCCGGCCTCGTCAAGTGGTCCTACGAGCAGGCCGGCCTGGAGCTGCCGCGCACCAGCGGCGCCCAGCTGTCCGCGGGCAGCCCGGTCTCGATGGACGACCTGCAGCCGGGCGACCTGGTGTCGTTCTACGGCGGCGGCCACTCCGGCCTGTACGCCGGTGACGGCAATGTCGTGCACGCGTCCACCGCAGGCACGCCCGTGCAGGTGGCCCCGATCTCCTCGATGCCGGTCGCCGGAGCCCGTCGCTTCTGAGAAACCGCTGGTCGGGCCGTACGTTGCGGCCCGACCGCCGGACGGCCGCTGTGATCATTTCGTTCTCTACTGGACACAGACCCAGGCCGTTCCGTAACCTAATCGAGACCTTCTCGAAGTACCCGAAGCTTGCACGGCGCAAACCTCGTTTTCGATGAAGGTGCTCATCGGTTCAGATCGTCGGTTCCAGAGAGATCGTTTCACGAGAGAGCGGGGCAAGGCAGGCTGTGGCAGCACACCGGAGACATGGCACGCGACGTATGGTCGGCGGAGCACTGGCGGCCGGAGTCCTGGCCACCACCGCCCTCTACGGTGGCAGTCCGGCTGGAGCTGATCCGGTCGCGCTCCCGTCCACGGCCACCGAGGCCGTGCAGCGGATGATCGACCTCTCGCGACAATCCGAGCAACTCAACCAGCAGGCGCTCGACGCGCAGTCCGACCTCGACGCCAAGCAGGTGATCCAGCGCGACGCCGACGCCAAGCTTGCCGCGAGCACCGACGTGGTGAACCGAGCCCGCGACGAGGTGCGCAAGTACCAGCCGATCATCGACCGGACCGCGATCGCCGCATACCAGGGCGCCCGCACCAACCGGCTGTTCGCCCTGCTGGTCAGCGATTCCCCGCAGCAACTGCTCGACCAGATGTCGACGCTGGACGTGCTCGCCGCACAGACCTCCGCACAGCTGGACCAGTACAAGGTGGCCACCGACTCCGCCGACGCCGCCGAAATCGTCGCGCGCCGGGCCGCCGACGAGGCTCGCGCGGCCGCCGACAAGGCCGACACGGTGCGCGCCGATCTGGAACGCAAGCGCAGCGACCTCGGCGGCGCCATCGCCCAGGTGGTGCAGGCGTGGGGCTCGCTGTCCACCAAGGACAAGTCCGCGCTCGCCGGTTCCCCCTTCCCGCCCGGCTTCGACCGCGACACCCTGCTACAGGGATTGGTTCCCGGCAGCGGCACCAGCGCACTCGCCGCGGGCCTCACCCGCATCGGCGACCCGTACGTGTGGGGCGCGACCGGCCCGAACCAGTTCGACTGCTCCGGCCTCGTGCAGTGGGCGTTCAAACAGGTCGGCAAGAACGTGCCGCGCACCAGCTCCGCGCAGGCGACCTACGGCACCCCAGTCTCCAAGGATGAACTGCAGCCCGGCGACGTCGTGTTCTTCTACTCCGACATCTCCCACGTCGGCATCTACGCGGGCAACGGACTCATGCTGCACGCCTCCACCTTCGGCGTCCCGGTGGCCGTCGCACCCATGGGCTCGACGCCCTATAACTCCGCTCGGCGATACTGACCAACTATGAATGGGCATGACCTGTCCACCCTTTCGGTCGCGCCGTCTGCGGACCTGCTCCGAGCAGCGAGCGAGCATCACCGCGCCCGAACGGACTGTGCCGCGCCTGATGGTGCCGGGTGTCGGCGAGGCGGAGTCATGAGTGGCGAGGCGCGGTCATGAGTGGCGTGCGGAGGTTGCATGCGTGGTGGTCGTCGCGACGCAGGTTCGAGTTCTGCGTGACCTTTGCGATGGTGGTCGCGCTGACCGCATTCTGTGGCGCGCTGGTTATGCTGCCGAACTCCGTACTTCCAAAACCGCATGCGGCACAGGCGACCGCCGATGCCGTCGGTCAGGCCCCGGCCACCGATCCACGACTGGCCGAGGTGCGGCGCAGCATCGAACCGTTCGGGCCGATCCTCGCCCAGCAGGTGACGACCGGCGACGGACAGCAGTCCCTGGTCGTCGGCCATCCCGCACAGCGGACCGAAATCGACGTCCTGGACCGGGAACTCGCCGCTGCCACCACCGCGGTCAGTGACGTGTGGG
The DNA here is from genome assembly GCF_044455225.1 of Nocardia sp. NPDC051321. Taxonomy (NCBI): domain Bacteria; kingdom Bacillati; phylum Actinomycetota; class Actinomycetes; order Mycobacteriales; family Nocardiaceae; genus Nocardia; species Nocardia sp. NPDC051321. The sequence continues at coordinate 44,580 of NZ_JBITEM010000009.1, forward strand.
GCAAGGACTGGGCGCAGGCAACCACGGTCGTCGTCGCCTCCTCCCCTTCCGAATTCGCCGGACTCGTGCACGCGGGCAGCATGTCCGCCGAGGTCGCCGCCGCGTCCGTGGCCGATCCCTTCGCACCGGGGACGCAGCCGACCGGCCAGCGCATCGTGTTCGGTCCCGACGCGGGCCGTCGCCTCGACCCCGACGGCTTACGCACCCTGCTCCGCCACGAACTCACCCACATCGCCACCCGCGCCGAGACCCGCGACGGCGCACCCTTGTGGATGCTCGAGGGTTTCGCCGACTACACCGCCCACCGCGGCCAGGGCCACCGCTTCGCCGATATCGCGCCAACCCTCACCGCGCAGGCCCGCCGCCACGACCTCCCCGCCGATCTCCCGGCCGACCCCGACTTCACCGGCCACGACGCGGCGGGCACCTACGAACAAGCCTGGTCCGTCTGCGCCTACATCGCCGACAAATACGACCAGACCCGACTGGTCGAGCTCTATCGCCAGATCGCCGCGGCCCGCCAAACCCCGGCCAGCGAGGATCAGATCCTGCTGAATGTGCTCGGCATCGGTCGCGCCGATTTCGTCGCCGATTGGCGCAATTGGCTGGCGAAGCAAACAGTCTGAGCCGGACCCTCGGAGCGTCGACGTGTCAGGCCAGGCACGCCACCACCCGGTCGCCGACTGGCTGCTGCGGCCAAACGATCTGAGCTCGCGGACCTGGCAAAGGCTCGTCAGCGAGCGAATCGCCGCAGTCGCGCGGCGGCAAGGCCCGAGGGGCAGGAACACGCCGCGCGGACTAGCGCGGAATCCAACACAGTAGGTTGTCACCATGGCCCGAACTCTGCTGGTGACCAATGATTTCCCGCCGCGGCCGGGTGGTATTCAGTCCTATCTGCATGCCTTGGCCGGTCAGCTCCCGCCGGACGATCTCGTCGTGTACGCCCCGCGCTGGCGTGGCGACAGCCACCTGAAATTCGATGCCAAACAGAAGTTTCAGGTGGTCCGCCACCCCACCACGCTGATGCTGCCGACCCCGCTGGTGATGCGCCGGGCCGCGCGGCTGTTGCGCAGCGAGAAGTGCGACACGGTGTGGTTCGGCGCGGCCGCACCCCTCGCCCTCATGTCGCCGATGCTGCGCCGCGCGGGTGCCGAACGCATCCTGGCCAGCACGCACGGGCACGAGGTCGGCTGGTCCATGCTGCCCGGCGCCAGGCAGTCGTTGCGTCAGATCGGTGAGCACGCCGACGTGATCACCTACGTCAGCAAGTACACGCGCGGACGTTTCGCGTCGGCGTTCGGCCGTAACGCAGCACTGGAGTACCTGCCGCCGGGCGTGGACACCGACGCGTTCCGCCCCGACCCGACCGCTCGCGCGGAGCTGCGCGAACGCTACGGACTCGACGACCGCCCGACCATCCTCTGCCTGTCCCGCCTGGTCCCCCGCAAGGGCCAGGACGCGCTGATCGTCGCCATGCGCGAGATCCGCGACCGGGTCCCCGGGGCCGTGCTGGTGATCGCGGGCGGTGGACCCTACGAGGAGAAACTGCGGCAACTCGCGATCGCCGCCGGTGTCTCCGATGACGTCATCTTCACCGGCCGCGTTCCCTCCGGCGAGCTCGCCGCCCACCACACCCTCGCCGACGTCTTCGCCATGCCGTGCCGAACCCGCGGCGCCGGCCTCGACGTGGAGGGGCTCGGTATCGTCTACCTCGAAGCCTCTGCCTCGGGCGTGCCGGTCGTCGCGGGTCGTTCCGGTGGTGCGCCGGAAACGGTCATCGAGGGTGAAACCGGGCGCGTCGTCGACGGACGCTCCGTCCAGCAGATCACCGATGCCCTGGTAGACATCCTCTCCGACCCCGCAGCGGCCACGCGGATGGGTGCCGCGGGCCGTGCCTTCGTCGAGGAACGCTGGCGCTGGGACACCCACGGTGCCCGGCTCCGCCAGCTACTGCGGTGATCACTGCTGGGGTGTACACGCCTCGATCCGATACGCTCTGGTACGTGAGGGAGCGCAGCGAGCGAACCATAGACACAGCGCCGGTGGGCACGACGCAGCCGAGCGTTAGCGAGGCGCAGTCGTGAGTACCATTCAGGTCGCCGACCAAACTTTTGTTGCCGCGCCAGGGATCGCCGTCGCCGATGTCCTATCGGCACCGAACAACTGGCGTCGCTGGTGGCCGGACCTGACGCTGGTCGTCCGGGAAGATCGCGGCGACAAAGGAATCCGCTGGACCGTTTCGGGCGCACTGGACGGCACCATGGAAGTCTGGCTGCAACCCGCGCTGGACGGAGTGATCGTGCACTACTTCCTGCACGCCGAACCGCAACCCGCGCTGGCGCAGAACCGGATGGCCGCCGCCAACCGCGCGCGCCGCGTGGCGGGCCGGAACATGGCCTTCGAACTGAAATCCCGGCTGGAGGCAGGTCGCCCGGCGGGTGTCGCCCCTGCGCACGCCTCCTGACGCTCTCCCATACCCGCCGGCTCCGCCGGTTGCCGTCCCCAAGACCGACGCTGAAAGGAACCGCTGTCCGCCATGGCCGACAGGACCCAGAGGTCGATCATCATCGAGGCCACGTCGCAGCAGGTGATGTCCGTCATCGCCGATCTGGAGTCCTACCCGGAGTGGGTCTCGGCGGCGAAGTCGGTCGAAGTACAGGAAAAGGGACCGGACGGCCGGGCGCGCACCGCGCGGTTCGTGCTGGACGCGGGCGTGGTGAAGGACAGCTATGTCCTGTCCTACACCTGGCGGCCGGACAACAAGGCGGTCAGCTGGACGCTGGTCAGCGGTGAGCTGCAGAAGGCGCAGAACGGCACCTACGAACTCATCGATCAGCCCGACGGCAACACCGAGGTCGTCTACACGCTGACCGTCGACCTGAACATCCCGATGATCGGCATGTTCAAACGCAAGGCCGAGAAGGTGATCACCGATACCGCGCTGAAAGAACTGAAGAAACGGGTCGAAGGCTGACGACGCACACGACCCGGGTCGAACTGTTCATCGGCAAAGGCGGGGTAGGCAAGACGACGCTGGCGTGCGCCACCGCCATGTCCTATGCCAGGGCGGGCAGCCGGGTGCTGGTGGCCTCGCTCGACCAGGCGCATTCGCTCGGTGACGCGCTCGGCTTCCGCTTTCCGCACGATCCCGGCACCGTCACCGGCATCGCGAACGTGCTGCCGGGCCTCGACGTGATCGAGGTGGATTCCCTTGCGCTGCTGGAGGATCGGTTCCGCGACGTGGTCCGCGTGCTGGCGCCGGGCGTCGGTCACGAGCACGGCATCGACCTCGCCGCGCTCGACCCGGCCGAACTGACCGGCCTGCCCGGCGTGCAGGAACTGCTGATGCTCGTCGAGATCACCCAGTTCGCCAACGAGGACGACTGGGACGTGATCGTCGTCGACTGCCCGCCCTCGGCCGACATGCTGCGCATCATCACCGCGCCGGACACCCTGCTCGGCTATCTCGAACGCATCTGGCCGCCGCACGCCAGGGCGATGAGCACGGTCGGCACCGACCTGCGCCAGGCCATCCTCGCCGCCACCGTCGAACGAATCGTCAAGGCGGTCACCGAGGTCCGCGATCTGCTCGCCGACCATCAGCGCACCGGCGCGCGGCTGATCACCGTCGCCGAGCGGGTCACGCTCGCCGAATCCGAACGGGTCCGCTCCGCCGCCACGCTGCTCGGGCTGCGGCTGGACGCGGTGGTGGTCAACAAGGTGCTGCCGCCGACTTCCCCGCTCGACACCGAACACCCAGCGGTGCACTGGTATCTGAACCGACGCGGCGAACAGCTCGCCGCCATCGCCGAATTAGCACGTGCCATTCCGGGTATCCCGCTGCTGATCGCCCAGCACACCGGACCGGAGCCGATCGGCCTGACCTCGCTCGCGGCCCTGTCGTACGCGGTGGACTCGGACAGGAACACCGGCGCCACAGGACCTATGCTGAGCGACAGTCCGGTGGAGGTTGACGCGAGTTCCGGCGAACCGGTGGTTCGATGTGAATCAGGCACCGGCCTGCGCGCGATATACACACTGCGGATGCCCCTGCCCGTTGTCGATGCGGCGACGCTGCGACTTGGCCGAGTGGAGGACGATTTGATCGTGGGAGCGGACGGTGTCCGGCGGCGGGTTCGTCTGGCGCCGGTGTTGCGGCGGTGCACGGTCGACGGTGCCGAACTCGACGGAGGACATCTCGTGGTGCGTTTCCGGCCGGATCCGGAGTTATGGCCCGAAGGTAGCGGCGATGAGCGGTGATCGAACGTCCGGATTCTTCCGGCGGGCCGCCGAAGGCCGCGAGGTGAGCGGCGGCGGAATATTCGGGCGCGGGGGCAAAGGGCGGGATCAGGCTCCCGAGGGCCAGGAGATGGCGGGTTCGGGCCGAAGCACTGATGGACCGGACGCGGACGCCACCGACGCGCCGGACATGAGCGACGGTGGCTTCTTCAAGCGGAGCAGAGCCGGTGACCAGGCGGGTAATCCCGAGCGGGACACCGCGAGCCAGCGCACGCACACTGATCAGACTGCCGGTACCGAGGACTCGGGCCGACGCGCTGACGCGCACGCCAACCGGAGTACCGACGGGCCGGACATGGGCGATACCGCGGGCACCGGGCAGCCGAAAGGCGCTGCGAGCGAAGGTGTTCCGGAAGACGGCATGGCCGAGTTCGTCGCGGAGTTGAAGCTGCTCGCCGAATCCGTGCTCGAGCGGGTGGAGCCGGTGTTGCGCCAGGCCGCCGACGGCCAGGTCGAATGGTCGAGTTGCAGTTGGTGTCCCGTCTGCGCGGCCGCCGCGCTGATGCGTGGGCAGCACCACGAGGTGCTGCAGACCGTGGCCGATCACGGCACCGCCATCGTGACGGTGTTGCGCGAGGCCTTGGCCGGAGTACCGGTCGATCCGGTCATGCCGGAGTCCGATGCGACGGGCGGACCACAGCACAATCACGATGTGCCACAGGACAATTCACCCCGTGCGGAATCCACTGCCGGACCACACACATCGCGGACGGCCAAACGGTCCCGCTATGTCAGCATCCCCGTGACGATCAAGGGATGACCCACCGCATAGCAGGTGCGCGACCGCTGACCGTCGGAATCGACGTCGGCGGCACCAACATTCGCGCCTCCGTGATCGACAGCAGCGGCGAGGTACTCGACACCGTCCAGGCGCCCACGCCGCATTCGGCCAAGGCGCTCGAGGACGCGCTCGCCCGCTCGGTCCGTGAGCTGTGCCAACGGCATCCGATCGGCGCGGTGGGCTTGGCCGTCGCCGGCTTCATCACCGGCGACCGCTCCACCGTCCGCTTCGCCCCGCACCTGCCCTGGCAGGACACCCCCGTCGCGCAGCGGCTCACCGAACGGCTCGAGCTGCCCGTCATCCTCGAGCACGACGCCAACGCCGCCATGTGGGCCGAGTATCGGTTCGGCGCGGCCGCGGGCGGTCACAACGTGGTACTCGTCGCGATCGGCACCGGCATCGGTGCCGCGCTGCTCATCGATGGCAAGTTGTATCGCGGAACCCACGGCGTCGCACCGGAACTCGGGCATCTTCAGGTGGTCCCGCAGGGCCGCTCCTGCCCGTGCGGTAAACACGGCTGCTGGGAAAGGTATTGCAGCGGAACGGCACTCGCCGACACCGCGATCGAAATGCTGGCCACCGATCCGGTCCGCTCGGTCCTCGCCAAGGACGTCTACCGCGACCCTGGCTCGCTCACCGGCCGCCGAGTCGCCAACGCCGCGCAAGACGGCGATCCGCTCGCGGTCCGCGTGATGGCGGATTTCGCCCGCTGGCTCGGCCTCGGCCTGGCATTCGTCAGCGACATCTTCGATCCCGACCTCGTCGTCATCGCCGGCGGCGTCAGCAGCTCCGCTCCCCTATTCCTGGACGAGGCCCGCGAGGAATACGCCCGCTCGGTCACCGGCGCGGGACACCGACCCCTCGCCCGCATCCGCACCACCCAACTCGGCGAGGCCGCGGGCATGATCGGCGCCGCCGACCTCGCCCGCGCCGCGCTGATCGAGAACGAACGCAAGAACTCCCGGGTAGCCCGCAGCCACTGACCCACTCGTCGACGAGACCTGACCGGGTCATCGTCAGCCGTTGATCATGAAGCGGCAGCGCCCAACTCGGCCACAGCGCGGGCTCGAACGCGCTACCTCGCGCCTTGCCGCAGCGGATCCGCATTCTTGCGCCCTACGAGCACCCGGAGGTGGGCTGCGTGCGATTGCTTGGCGGCGCCGCCGTGGTGATCGACGTTTCATCACCTGCGGCAGTGGTATTCGAAAGAGGAAGGCTTGCTTCGGTCGCCGATGACCTCATTCCGGTCGCCGAGGAATCTGCTTCCGGTCGCCGATTACGGCGCCTCCGCCTGCGCATGGCAGAGTGTGGTGAGATTCGCCGCTGCGGTTGGATGTGATCTAGCTCCAGCGGTAAAGTCGGCAACTGACGCAGGTGCCCGCCTCAATCCCGGTCCCGGGGGAAGGACGTCATGTTCTACTGGCTGCTGAAGTACGTGCTGCTGGGGCCGTTCATGCATCTCTACAATCGACCAACGGTCGAAGGTGTGGAGAACATTCCGGCGGATGGTCCGGCGATCATGGCGGGTAATCATCTCTCCTTCGCGGACTGGCTGTTCGCGCCGCTGCTGAGCCCGCGGCGAATCAACTATCTGGCCAAGGCCGAATACTTCAACACCCCGGGCATCAAGGGCGCGTTCCAGAAGTGGTTCTTCACCACCTCCGGTCAGTTCCCGATCGACCGCACCGGCGCCGACGCGGCCGAGGACGCCCTCAACGCCGCGCGCAAGCTGCTCGACCAGGGCCGCCTGGTCGGCCTCTACCCCGAGGGCACCCGCTCCCCCGACGGCCGCCTGTACAAGGGCAAGACCGGTTTGGCCCGGCTCGCACTGGAAACCGGCGTCCCCGTTATCCCGGTCGCCGTCATCGGCACCGACGAAGTGAGCCCGCCCGGCCCCTTCCGCTGGCGCCGCCGCAAGGTCACCGTCAAGTTCGGCACCCCCATCGACTTCTCCCGCTACGAAGGCATGGGCGGCAACCGTTTCGTCGAACGCGCCGTCACCGACGAGGTCATGTACGAACTCATGCAACTCGGCGGCCAAGAATACGTAGACGTCTACGCCGCCAGCCTGAAGAAGAACGTCCCGAGCGCCCGCGAAGCCACCCGCATCCCGCACACCGCCGCCAGCTGAACCGTCCCACCCAACACGCCGCTAGCCACCTGGCCAGCGGCGTGCTCTGTATCCGGGCACCAGGCAGGCGCCGCCGGGCGCAATCGACGTGAGTCGAATGGTCGCTGTTGAAGATCAATTAGCCACCATATGACTCACGTCGATGAGGCTCGTCCCGCTGGCGTGGTCAGGATGGCGGTGGTGAGGTGGGTGGCGTAGGTGACGATTTCGGGGCGGGTGGCGGGGATTCGGCCTGCGAGCCAGTCGAGGAAAAGGGAGACGAGAGCGCCGGAGAGGGCGCTGATCGGCATGGTGAGATCGCCGGGGGTGAGCTGGGCGGCCCGGTCCGGGGACAGTTGGGCGGCGATGAGGCTGACGAAGTCGGGGAGGGCGGCGGCGCCGTGGGTGCGCAGGGTGTCGTCGGCGAGGGTTTCGCGGAACATGATGCGACTGCGCCGAGGGTCGTCTTCGAAGTAACCCGCCGCGGCATCGAAAGCGGCGTGGATGCGGGCGGTTTCGTCGGCGGGGGCGGCGGCAAGCCGGGTGGTGACCGCCGCCGACAAGCCGTGCGCGACCTGGTCGTAGACCTCGACGAGCAGCGCCTCGCGGTCGGTGAAGCTCTCGTAGAAGTAGCGCAGGCTCAGCCCGGCCGTGCGGCAGACCGCGCGCATGGTGGTGGCCGACGCGCCGTCCGCGCCGAGCAATTCGAAACCGGCGCGCACCAACTGGTCCCGCCGCTCGGCGGAACGGGTGGCCATAGTGCTGCCCCGCCAGGTGTTGTCGGCTGAACTCACGGTCCTGATGATGTCACGGCAGCGTCGAGCGGTTCGGCGGCGTGCGGCAGTGCGCGGTTTTCGAGTCGGCGGATCAGCTCGTGCGTCGGCCCGTCGAGGCTGAGATATCGATCGAGCACGACGTTGACGGCGCCACGCAGCAACGCGTACGGCTCCCAGACACTCGGTGCGATCGTGCGCGGGGCGCGACGCGCGATGCCGTCGGCGATGGTCGCGGCGGCCTCGGCGGCGGTGATCCGCCGGTTCAGCGGCCAGGGCAGCAGCTGGCCGACCTCGCGGCCCAGCTCGTCTTCGTCCAGGGTGTGGTGGGTCATCGCGGTATCCACGATGCCGAAGTAGGCCACGCCCGCACTGGCCCCCGCCGCGGCGAGTTCGACGCGCAGCGCGCGACCGAGTTGTTCCACGCCCGCCTTGCTGATCATGTACGGCGAGCCCCCCATGCCGGGGGCGAAGGCGGCGCAGGAGGACACCACCACGACATGCCCACGGGCAGCGACGATGTCGTCGAGGGCCGGACGCACGGTGTTGAACACGCCGGTCAGATTGATCGCGAGGACGCGGTCGAAATCGGCGGGGTCCATCGTGCGAATCGTCGCCGGAGCGGGCGTCACTCCGGCATTCGCGACAACGATGTCGATCCGCCCGAACCGTTCGCGGACTTTCTCCATGGCTTCGACCATCTCCTCGCGATCGGCGACGTCGGCCCGTACGGCGAGAGCCCGCTCCCCCAATTCGCGTGTGGCAACGTGGATTCTCGCCTCATCGAGGTCGATCATCGCCACCGAGGCGCCGCGCCGATCCAGCTTTCGAGCCAGCTCGAGTCCGATCCCCTGCCCCGCCCCGGTGATCGCCACCACCCGGCCGCGCACATCGAAACCAGCTGTCGGCCAACGTAAACCCAGCATCACGCGGCCGCCTTTGCGAGGTCGGTCTTCCGGTCCGCATTCGACACCACCATCGGCGTCGGCCCGGTATGCCCATCCGCTCGGCGGCGATGTCTGCGGTCGGCCGACGCATGGTCACCGCGCACGGACCCGGAGGGTCTTGCCGCCGCCAATCGTCCACAAGGTCGCATCATCAACGCACCGCACTCGTCTGATAAGCATCCTGATCGAATCTGCTTGTGCGGCGGGCGTATTCGAAGCTCCAGTTCGGGTACAGGCCGGCATTGCCGGTGCCGTCGGCGGTTTGGTAGTAGCTGCGGCAGTTTCCGGTCACCCAGACGGTGTCGCGGCTGCGAGCGTCCATTTCCCGAAGGAAGGCCCGTTGCGCTTCCGGGCGCACTTCGATTCGCTGGAGTCCGTTGTCCCGCATCGTTTTCAGCGCGTCCACCAGGTAGTTGACCTGCGCTTCGATCATGTAGATCGCCGACTGGTTTCCGGCGGCGCCGAAGGGGCCGAGGGTGGTGAAGAAGTTCGGAAAACCGGCCACCGCCGTGCCCAGATAGCTTTGCGGGCGTTCGCGATACAGCTCACCCATGCTCCGCCCGTCGCGGCCGCGCACTCGGTCGAATACCTGCGGCGGCACGCCGAAACCGGTGCCCCAGATGATGGTGTCCACCTCGTGGTCGACGCCGTCGTCGGTGCGGATGGAGCGCGGTCCCACCGACACGATCCGCGCGGTGACCACCTCAACATTCGGCTTGGTGAGCGCCGGATAATAGGCGTCGGAGAAGATCGCCCGCTTACAGCCGATCATATAGTCGGGGGTCAGCCGTTCGCGCAGCCGCCGATCCCGCACCTGCCGGCGCAGCTGGAGCCGACCCAACACCTCGTACGGGTGCCGGAATCGTTTGTCCACGAAGCCGACCAGCCCGAACCCCTCGATACCCGCGAAATACGCGCCACGGACGGCCTTGCCAAGCAAAGGCATCCGCCGCAGCATGGTCCGCTCGAGGTCCGTGGTGGCCCAGTCCAGTCGCGGCACGATCCACGGCGCGGACCGCTGGAACACCGTCAGCCGCCCCACCATTGGCTGGATCTCGGGAATGAACTGCACCGCCGACGCCCCGGTCCCGATAACGGCGACCCGCTCGCCGGTCAGGTCGTGTTCGTGATCCCAATGCAGCGAATGGAATTGAGTGCCGGTGAAGTTCTCGGCCCCCGGCAGCTCCGGAATCCGCGCCTCACTGAACGGCCCGATCGCCGAGACCAGCACATCAGCCGTCATCGCTCCTTGCGAGGTGTCGATCCGCCAATATCCGCGCGCATCATCCCAACTCGCCGCCAGCAGCTCGGTGTTGTAGCGAATATGCTGTGGCACATCGAATTTCGCCGCAACACTACGCAGATAGTCGAGGATTTCCGGCTGCGTGCCATACCGACGCGACCACTCCGAATTCGGTGCGAACGAATACGAATACAACATCGACGGCACATCGCAGGCACATCCGGGATACGTATTCGCCCGCCACGTACCGCCGAGCTCGCCTGCCCGCTCCAGGATCACCAAATCCTCGAAACCCGCCTCCCGCAATCGCACCCCGAGCCCGATCCCGGCGAAGCCCGCGCCGACCACCGCGACGGCCACATGCTTTTCCTCCAGCCGCCCGAACACGTCGCCCGTACTGCGTTCCTGGTCCATCTGCCCTCCTAGCAGGGCCGTGGCCCGTTCGACCAGACCGCCCCGCCGGGACGGAACAGGCAACGTCGCCTCAAAGAAATCACTTGATTCCATTGGAATCAGATGATTCCCCTAGGGGCTGAGTAAGTCAAGGAAACATGTCAGGATCTAAGACAGCAGCGTCAGAGCAGTAACGCTCCCGCGCGCTTGATGGTCCTGATGATGGGGGCGGTCTCCATCGAGTTGACGCCTTGCAGCGCAGCGATGCGCTCGGTAAGAAACAAACTCAGGTCAGTGGAGTCACGGCAGTTGACCGCCACCAACAGGTTGGTCGACCCGGTGGTCAAGGCGGCGAAAGCAACCTCGGACCTGCGCGCCAAGGCTTCGGCGACATCCACGACGTGAGCGGGCTGCGCGTTGATCCACAGCCTGGCCTCGGTGCGGAACCCGATCGCGGCAGGCGGCATATCGAGGTGGAACTGCAACACACCCATCCGGCGCAGTGCCACGAGCCGCCGCCGCACCGTCGACTCCGACCACCCGGTCACCGTCGACAGTTCCGCGTAAGAGGCACGGCCATCCCGATTGAGCGCATGCAGCAATGCCCGCTCCCCATCGTCCAGTTCGACTGGCGCGGTAGATGATTCGACCGTCGGCGGTTCGAGACCCGCCACCTGCCCCGGCGAAAGCGCCGCCACCCCCGCCCACCCCGACGGCAACGCGAATCCGCGCAACACCAGATGCGCCGAAACCGCGACCACCCGGCTGGTACGCGGCAATTTGCCAAGCAGCAACGCGTCCTGCTCCTGACCGCTCGCCGCCTGCACGGTGCACGAAACCTCGGTCCCACCGGACAGCAGATACACGAATGACGTGTCCGGACGATCCGCCAGCGCCTTGCCCACCGACATCGCGGCATCAGGCGCACACCGCACCCGCACCGTCCACGCCACATACCCCAGCCGACCGCCATTCACCATGCCGGCCACCCGCACCACCCCCGCCCCCCGCAACCTGCGATACCGGCGCGCAACCGTGTTCTCCGAAACCCCTAACACCCCGGCAATGTCACGAAACGCAGCCCGTCCGTCCACATGCAGCGCATGAATCAGTCCACGATCGACAGCATCCATTGGCTCAGGATAAATCCGTGACGGTATCCAGCACACGCCTCTTCCAGGCCGGTGCAGGCGGTGGCTTGCTGACCGGAAGAGGTTGACGGCACAGCCCGCGTGATTGTCCCCGCCCGGAATGGAATGCGGGCTTCAGCCCAATTACCGCCCGCTAGAAGCATTTTCCGGTGCGCAGAGGCCGCCTGCCGACCTACGGGCGCGCCGGTTGCTTGGACGCGCAGGCAGCCCCGTTACCCAATCAGACCGGACCCGTTCACATTGCGTTGAGATAGCTGGTCCAGGGTGATCCCATGACTGGTTCGACCTTTTCCCGCCGCACCCTGCTGCGCACCTCCGCACTCGGCCTGGTGGCGGCCCCCGCGCTGGCCGCGTGCTCGTCGGACGGACCGGCCCTGGTCCGGCAGCGGCCGGTGCTGACGCACGGTGTCGCGGTGGGTGATCCGCGCAGTGACGGCGCGCTGATCTGGGCGCGCGCCGACCGGCCCGCGACGCTGATCGTGGAGACGGCGGCTACCGAATCATTCACCGACGTCAAGCGATTCATCGGACCGTTGCTTACCCCGGGTTCCGACGGCACCGGCCGGGTGCGCGTCAACGGCCTGCCCGCGGGCGAGCAGGTGCACTACCGGGTCACCCTCGAAAACGACGACGGCGGTACCTCAGAACCGATCACCGGCGTGTTCCGCACGGTGCCGACCGGCGCGTCCGACATCAGGCTGCAGTGGTCCGGCGACGTCGTCGGCCAGGGTTACGGCATCAACCCCGACCTGGGTGGCATGAAGATCTTCACCACCATGGCTGCCCGCGACCCGCACCTGTTCCTGCATTCGGGCGACTCCATCTACGCGGACAACCCCGTCAAGGAATCCGTGACGCTGCCCGACGGGCGAATCTGGCGCAACATCGTCTCCGAGGCCAAAAGCGCTCCCGCGCAAACCCTTCAGCAGTACCGCGGCGCGTACGCCTACAACCTGACCGACCAGAACTACCTCCGCTTCAACACCTCGGTCGCCCAGGTGGTGCAGTGGGACGACCACGAGACGGTCAACAACTGGTACCCCGGCGGCCTGGTTCCGGAGTCCAAGGGCTACACCGAGCGCAGCATGGACGTCCTGGCCACCCGCGCCTGGCAGGCGTTCCACGAGTGGATGCCGGTGGAGCCCAAGGAGGCGGTGGACGGCCGCCTCTACCGCAAGATCTCCTACGGCCCGCTGCTGGACATCTTCGTGCTGGACATGCGCACCTACAAGGACACCAACGACGCCGACAACGGACCCGAGGGTCGCATCTTCGGTCCGGCACAGACGAAGTGGTTGATCGAGGGCCTGCGCGACTCGACGGCGACGTGGAAGATCGTCGCCAACGACCTGCCGCTCGGCTTGGTTGTCAAGGACGGTGAACAGCCGAACACCACCGCGTTCGAAGGCCCGGCCAACGGCGACCCAGGCGCGCCGTCCGGCCGGGAAACCGAGATCGCCCAGGTGCTCTCGGCGATCAAGGCAAACAAGGTGACAGACGTGGTCTGGCTGACCGCCGACGTGCACTACACCGCGGCGCACCACTACGCCCCCGAGCGCGCTGCGTTCACCGACTTCGACGAGTTCTGGGAGTTCGTCTCCGGGCCGCTCAACGCCGGTGCGTTCGGACCGAACCCGCTGGACGCGACGTTCGGACCCGAGGCGGTGTTCGTGCACGCGCCGACGGTGCAGAACAGTTCGCCGCTGGACGCCTTCCAACATTTCGGCGAGGTACAGATCGACGGCAAGTCAAGGGAACTGACAGTCAATCTGTGCGATGCGAGCGGATCCGTGCTGTTCAGCCAGCGACTGGAACCGACCGTCCGGTAGCACACGAGATCGGGGAGGCGTCGCGGGCCGCGCTGTAGTAGCTTTCGTGCCATGAGCACGCCGCAGTTTGTCTCCGCCGAGGAATACCTACCCCGCGATACGGCGGATGTCGTTCGCACGGTTCGGGATTCACGCGGCCGCGCGGAACCGCTCACCGTGCGCGGTGGCGAGCAACTCGACGACGGACTCACGCTGCCCGCCCAGCCGACCGTGGTGTCGCTGCGCCGGATGAATCAGGTGCTCGACATCAACCTGGGGCGGCGGACGGTGCGGGTGCAGGCCGGCGCCAAACTGTCCGACATCGATCGGCGGCTCGGCGCGCATGGGCTCGGGCTGCCGATCGTCGGCGACCATCGCGACATCACCGCGGGCGGATTCGCGTCCGTGGGCGGCGTGAGCGCGGCCTCACACAAGTACGGCATGTTCATCGATCAGATCGTCGATCTGGAATATGTCGACAACGACGGACGCATCGGCACCTGCGGGCGCACCCACCACGCCGAGCGTTTCCACCGCATCCTCGGCGCGGGCGGGCGCGCGGGCATCATCACCGCGCTCACCCTCGACGTGATGGACATCGACAAGGACCGCACCTGGCTCACCACCAACGCTGACCGGTTCCTCGACTTCGACTCCTTCGTCGAACACGCCTACGCCGAGATCATGCGGCCGGGCAACGCGGCACTGCAGGTGGGTCGCTGGGTCGACACCGCGCCGCTGAAGGTCGCGCGGCCGGGCGGCGTCGGGCATGTGCAGCTCGGCACGGTGCGGTTCGGGCAGTGGTCAACGCTGCATCCCACCGTGCCGACCCGCTCGGTGCGGGCCCGGCGTGAGGTGGGCTCCCGTGCGCGGAAGTCGCTCGGCGTCATCGCCTCCGCCGCCAGCGGCCCCGCGGGCATGCCGCTGCGCAACGCCGCGGCAGGCGCGGTGCTGTTCGCGCCGAAGGTGCAAACCCTGCGCGACGCCGAGTACCTCGCCGACACCGCGCTCAGCTCGTCCGAGCGCGGACCCGCCTACCGGGTCGGCATTTTCGCGCCGCTGTCGAGCTACACGTCGGTGTTCTACCGCCTGCACGACCTGTTCGCCGGGCATCGCGAGCGCACCGGCTGCTTCACCGTCATCTCCGCGATGACCTACGGCGTCCGCTCCCGCTACCTGCGCTCCGAGTCCGCCGCCCGCGGCCTCTCCCCCGAAGACCACGGCCTGATCACCTTCACCAGCCGCCTCCGCCCCGCCGCCCTCCCCTCAGAACTGTTGCGCGACATCGTTTCCGGGATCGACGAGATCTGCCGCTCGGAGAACGCGCTGCGGTACGAGTCGGAGGAGTAAGCGTCGTCGCGCAGGCACTCGATCACGACCGGTGCCGCGCGTTCAATCGATCGCCGCGTTCAACCGATCGCGGGGGCAAGGGTGGCTGCCGCGCCGCAGCCAGCGACTGGCGCAACCACGATCCACGACTGCCGCAGCCGCCGTGTCACGGCGAGAACGCGCGACCGCGTGCCGCGGGGCGCGCTGGTGCGCTGGTGCGCGTACCGCGGCTACTGCCGCAGAGGATCCAGCCGCGCTCAGCGCTCACCAGGCTGACTCGGGCACACATCGAAGTGTGTACGGTACGCGACGCGAATGAGTGCGCCGCAGCCAGCGTGATTCAGCGGTGCATCGCACCATTAAGCACGCTTCCGTCCGGTAGTGGAATTAATGCATTTCGACCGCAGTCGCGTATTGCCGGATAAGACATTCGTTGCCGTCGACACCTTGGATGGAAGCGATCTTCCCTGGGCACCGGCACGCGCCTCACCTGCTGAAACCCCCACCTACCCGACGCGCCGATACTGGCCGCGAACGCCGGCAGACGTTTTGTCCGCCATCCGCCGATGCGCTAACCTCTCGGTGACTCGAACCACGTACTCACTCGGCTGATTGCACAGATCTGTCAACAGCACACCGAAGCAACAGCGGGAATATTCACTCGATTTCGAAGCGAATTATCACATCCCGATCGGACGCTCCAGACTACCTGACATTTTTCAGCAGTCGGCATGCAGTTCCCGCGGACGCACGATTCCCGCGGGCATGATCTCGTTTGTTCCGGCACGAATCCTGATCATCCGTGGAGGAAACTTGAAACTTTCGCATCGCACACGCTCGGCAGCGGTCGCCCTGCTCCTGACCGCAGCGGCAGCGTCAGGTACTGTGGCGCACGCTGCGGACGAAATACCGCCCGAAGAGATGAAAGCTTTGGCCAAGGCGTACGCGAAAACCGTCGGCGACCACTTCTGCGACAACTTCAAATTGACACACGCCCAGGTCGAGGCCTATACGGATGCCTACGACAACAACAATCCGTTGGTCGACGGTAAAGAAGCCGAATTACGGGCGCGGGGGGTAATCAGCCTCCAGGCAGTGGGAATCAAAGGGAAAAGCGAATCGTCTTCGATGCCTCCGCTGTACGGCGACGACGTCAAGAAAGCCTTCGACAAGGAATCCGGCTCTGGCTGGACCAACGCCTTCCGCCGATTGATCTGCGACAACGCAGAGGCACGTAGCAACTACAGTGCGGCACGAAAGACATACAATGAACAGGCGGGGAAACTGAAGCCCGGCTTGGAGGAAGAAGCCAAGCTCGACGAGCTCAACTACAAGAACGGCAAGAAGATGTTCAGCGTTCTGTGCGAGGCCGGGGTGACACTGGATCCGGTCGAGGGGCAGTTGTGCGGGGACAATAAGAAATCCGCCACGGACGACGACAAGGATTGAGTCCTGCCCGATCCGCCCGTTCTTGGCGCACCCGCCCCCAGTCGCCGCTAAGCCGCCGAGCCCCGGTATTCCGGACTCCTCGAATCAACCCGGCCCGCGCGCGACCGAGACGGTAGCGGAGCGGGACGTCACCGCGCCGAATCGCGAGATGCGGTGATGTCCCGCTCGACGGCAGACATCGAGCGGCCAGGGCAATTCGCGCGATACGCGGAACCAGCCCGCACCGCCCGGCGCAGACGTGGCGCTCACGCTGGCGGCAGCGGTTCAGACCCGCGAGCCGCCACCGGCCCGAGCGCCGAACAAGACACCATCTCACCGAGTCGTAAGCCGGGGCCCGGCACGGTGACGGCACCTCACAGCCAACACCGAACGGGGCATTGCTACGGCAAATCGCAGGACGCGGCGCATGCTGTCCCGCTCGGCGACCCATGTTGGGTAGCGGAAGCCCGAGCGAGACATGGCCGACAGGATGCGCGGTGGTGCGGCGGAGGTGAGCCGGGGCGTTTGGCGAACGGCTTTATCAACCGGATAGCAAACCCTATACTGTGACCGGCCATACATGGTCGCCAGAAGGTAGCGGCGACATGTGGGTTCGGCGCTGTCAGTGTGGTGCCGCGCGTGTGTTCAGCCCGTCCGCTTGTGAAGGTTGCTGTGCCGATGCCCGAATTTCGTGCTGTCCCGGTGGGATTCGCTGATCGTAGACGTCACCGTCCGCCGGAGCGATCCCTCATCGGACAGCGCGTGCTGATCACCGATGCCTGCTCCGGCATCGGCCGGGCCACCGCGAATGTGCTTGCCGCCCAGGGCGCTCAACTGTTGTTGGTCGCGCGCGGCAGCGATGAGCTCATCGGTGCCTGCGAGGAGATCCGCTCGGACGGCGGTGTGGCGGACTGGAATCGCTGCGACGTCTCCGCGCTCGGCGACGTCGATCAGCTCGTCACGTGGGTGCTCGGCGAATTCGGCACGGTCGACGTGCTGATCAACACGGCAGGGCGGCCGATGCGCAGACCGGTGACCCAGTCGCTGCACCGTTTCCGCGACTACCAGCAAATGATGGCCACCAACTATTTCGGTCCGCTGCGCCTCACCCTCGGCCTGCTCCCCGCGATGCTCCGCTCCGGCTCGGGCCACGTGATCAATGTCGGCCCCTGGAACGTACACACCGGCGCCGCACCGAATTTCGCCTCCTACGCCAGCGCCCAGGCCGCCTGGACCACCTTCGGCCAATGCGCCGACGCCGAACTCTCCCCCCACGGCATCCAGGTAACCACCATCCACTACCCCGCCTTCGGCAAGGACACCGACGCCCCCCAGCGCCCCGAAGAAGCCACCCAAACCGCCCACCGCATCGAATCCGCCATCCACGCCAACTCCCCCCGCACCGAACCCCGCTTCACCCGCACCCTCTACGCCCTAGCCGGCGTAGCCCCCCGCTCCACCGCCCGCCTCATGCACGCCTTCGGCATCTAGCCACCCCCCGCACTTGACGCACGTTGTACACACCTGACGCACGCTGCAACCTACGTCAAGAACACGCAACCTACGTCAAGACACCGAAAGCCCCCTCCGGGGGACGCGGAGGGGGCTTTTGGGGTGGGGTTTAGTGCTTTTCGGGGCCGAGGTAGTACTCGAAGACGAGGCCTGCGGCGGCGATGAGGATGCAGACTACGCCGAGGCCGATCAGCCAGAACTGGAAGAAGGCCAGGCCGAGGGCGGTGATGGCGCCGGCGCCTGCGAGGGTGATGGGCCAGAAGCTGCCTGGGGAGAAGAAGCCCAGGTCGCCTGCGCCGTCTACGATTTCGGCGTCTTCGTAGTCTTCCGGTCGCAGGTCGAGGCGACGCGCGACGAAGCGGAAGTAGGTGCCGATGATCAGCGACAGGCCTGCGGTGAGGACGGTCGCGGTGGTACCGGCCCATTCCACGCCGGTGCGGGAGACGCCGGTGAAGTAGCCGTAGACAATCGCGACGATGATGAAGAACACCGTCAGCAGTTCGAATAT
Organism: Nocardia sp. NPDC051321; assembly: GCF_044455225.1. Taxonomy (NCBI): domain Bacteria; kingdom Bacillati; phylum Actinomycetota; class Actinomycetes; order Mycobacteriales; family Nocardiaceae; genus Nocardia; species Nocardia sp. NPDC051321. Next base: position 62,862 of record NZ_JBITEM010000009.1, read on the forward strand.
CCGCGCTTCGATCTTCATATCAGATCAGTCCCTTACTTTGCCTCGGCCGCGGTCTTGGTCGTGCGATCGGTGTTGAACGGCCTGGTCGATGTGGCGACCGGCGATTCACCGATGGACTGCAGCGCTTCGGCGTTGGTCTTGCCCGCCTTGCGCGCGTCCAGGTACTTCGTGAACTTGTCCGGCGAAACCGCGCGCACCTCGAAGTTCATCATCGAGTGGAAGGTGCCGCACATTTCCGCGCAACGACCGACGAACGCGCCTTCCTTCTCGATCTTGGTGATCTGGAAGACGTTGTCCGAGTGGTTTTCCTTCGGGTTCGGCATCACGTCGCGCTTGAACAGGAACTCCGGCACCCAGAAGGCGTGCACCACGTCGGCGGCGGCGAGCTGGAACTCGATCACCTTGTTGGTCGGCAGCACCAGGACCGGCACCTCGGTGCTGGAACCGTAGGTCTCGACGGTGTCGTAATGCAGGTAGGACAGGATGTCGTTGGCCGGCTTGCCGTGCACGGGGCCCGGCTGCGGGTGACCGTCCTTGGTCTTTTCCTTGTACTCCTCGAGCTGCTCCTGGTTCGACGCCTCACGCGTGGAGTCGATGCCCTTGAACGAGTAGCCGTCCTTGAAGTCCACGTTGCGGTAGCCGAACTTCCAGTTCCACTGGAAGGCGGTGACATCGACCGTGACGTCGGGGTTGTCGACCTTCTCGTGCACGTAGTTCTGCACGACGACGGTGAAGTAGAACAGCACCGCGATGATGACGAACGGCACCGCCGTGTAGGTCAGCTCCAGCGGCACGTTGTAGCCGGTCTGCCGGGGGAACTCCGGGGAGTCCGCCTTCTTGCGGTGGAACGCGACGGTCCAGAAGGTCAGACCCCACACCAGCACACCCATCAACAGAGCGGCTACGACCGACCAGGTCCACAGCTCCCGCATCCGGGTGGCCTGCGGCGTGACGCCCGAGGGCCAGCCGAACCGCAGCCAGACACTATCGATCGAGCAGCCCGAGACAAGCACCGCGGTGATCCCGAGGGACACCGCCAGCCCGGCCCGCCGAAGGATCCGTCCGTGGGGACGGTTAGCCGGCGAAGCCGGTGGGGTGGGTGAACCCTGCGCGGGTCGTACCCCGATCTCTTCGCTCGCCTTGTGCGCCACGCTCACGCCTTCCTGGTCGCCACACATTCCGACATTTGCACCGCCTGGGCTGCGACCGCCCTGACGATACGTTCTAAGCACATGATCAGGCCGGTCCCCGGTCGAGCGCGTACGCCGCCTGAGAATGGCCTGAGTACTACGCAGCGTAGACCAAACGGGCGCCTTGATTGTCGTCGGGTCGCATTCGACACTCCGCGCATCGCGCCCGCCCGCGCATCTCCGCGCAAAAGCCCTGGACAGGGTGCGCAGTACGCGGGCGGCGCGCGTGTGCGGCATACTCGGACACAACATTTCGGCCGCTGTGCTCACCGCGAGATCAGGCCCCGGCAGGTACCGGATCAACCCCTCGCGGCAGACGCTGCGCACCGCCCCCGCAAGACTTTCGGACGCGCCGGTTTCCGGCCGTGTCCCGACCGGAGAAACGAGGTTGCCGACGCCGTGTGTGGACTGCTCGGGTTTCTGACATCTGACGAGGCAGCGCCTGGCGTGGTGGAGCAGGTGTACGACGCGCTGCACTGCGTCCGCCACCGCGGCCCCGACGAAAGAGGGACGTGGCACGACGGTGGCGATGGTCGCTCCGCAGGCTCCGCTCCGGTCCACATGATCTTCGGCTTCAACCGCCTGTCGATCATCGACATCGAACACTCGCACCAGCCGCTGCGCTGGGGCCCGCCGGAGAACCGGGAGCGCTACGCGCTGACCTTCAACGGCGAGGTCTACAACTACATCGAGCTGCGCAAAGAGCTGGCCGACGCGCACGCCGCCGAGTTCGGTGACGACTCGATCTTCCGGACCGAGGGCGACGGCGAGGCCGTGGTCGCGGCGTTCCACTACTGGGGCCCCGAGGCGGTGCGCAGGCTGCGCGGCATGTTCGCGTTCGCGATCTGGGACACCGAGACCAAGGAACTGTTCCTGGCGCGGGACCCGTTCGGCATCAAGCCGTTGTTCCTGGCCACCGGCGCGGGCGGGACCGCGTTCGGCAGCGAGAAGAAGAGCCTGCTCGAGCTGCTGCCCGCGCTCGGGCTCGGCGACGAGCTGGATCCGCGCGCGCTGGAGCACTACACGGTGCTGCAGTACGTGCCGGAGGCGGAGACGCTGCACAAGGACATCCGGCGGCTGGAATCCGGGAGCTACGCGACGGTCGGCCTCGGCCAGGCGCCCAAGATCACCCGATACTTCCATCCGCAGTTCACGGTTCGCCCGTTCGCGCCGGGTTCGACGGCCGCTCGCTACCGCGAGATCGCCGAGGCGATGGAGGATTCGGTCGCCAAGCACATGCGCGCGGACGTCACCGTCGGCTCGTTCCTGTCCGGCGGCATCGACTCCACCGCGGTCGCCGCGCTGGCCATGCGGCACAACCCGAAGCTGATCACCTTCACCAGTTGCTTCGAACGCGAGGGCTACTCGGAGGCCGACGTCGCCGCCGAGACCGCCGCGGCGATCGGCGCCAAGCACGTCATCAAGACCGTCTCGCCCGCCGAGTTCGCCGCCGCGATCCCCGAAATCGTCTGGTACCTCGACGATCCCGTGGCCGACCCGGCGCTGGTGCCGCTGTACTTCGTGGCGAAGGAGGCGCGCAAGCACGTCAAGGTTGTGCTGTCCGGCGAGGGCGCCGACGAGCTGTTCGGTGGCTACACGATCTACCGGGAGCCGTTGTCGCTCAAGCCCTTCGAGTACCTGCCCGGCGGGCTGCGCAAGCTGGCAGGCAAGCTCTCCGACCGCATTCCGGACGGCACCAGGGGCAAGAGCCTGCTGCACCGCGGCTCGCTCAGCCTGGAGGAGCGCTACTACGGCAACGCGCGCAGCTTCAGCGACGCCCAATTGCGTTCCGTGCTCCGGGAATTCCGGCCCGAATGGACCCATCAGGACGTGACCGCGCCGATCTACGCGCAGTCACGCGGCTGGGACCCGGTGGCTCGCATGCAGCATCTGGACCTGTTCACCTGGCTGCGCGGCGACATCCTGGTCAAGGCCGACAAGATGACCATGGCCAACTCCCTCGAATTGCGGGTGCCGTTCCTGGATACCGAGGTGCTGAAGGTCGCCGAGGGGCTGCCCTTCGAGCAGAAGATCACCAAGGAAACCACGAAATACGCACTGCGCCAGGCACTCGAGGGCATCGTGCCCGCGCATGTGCTGCACCGCGCCAAGCTCGGCTTCCCGGTCCCGCTGCGGCACTGGTTGCGCGGCACCGAACTCTACGACTGGGCCCACCAGCAGATCCTCGAATCACAAACCGATCACCTGCTGAACAAGGCCGCGATCAGCGACATGCTCGTCGCCCACCGGACCGGCACCATCGACCACAGCCGCCGCCTGTGGACGCTGCTGGTCTTCATGGTGTGGCACGGCATCTTCGTCGAGGACCGCATCAAGCCGGAGATCCAGGAGCCGGCCTACCCGGTCTCGCTGTAGGCCGTTGCCGAAGTGCCCCTCACCGAAAGGCTGAGGGGCACTTTTCGTCTGGTGGCGCTGCACAAGACGTGCGCGGTCGGGCTCAGAGCAGCGGCTTGATTTCGGCGGCCGCCTCGGCACCGTAGGCACCGGCCAGGCGCTCGAGCGCGGTTTCCTTGTTGAGGGTCCACTCCTGGGTGCCCATAGTTTCCAGGACCAGCACCGCGATGAGGGAACCGAGCTGGGCCGAGCGCTCCAGGCTGAGGCCCGCGGTGTGGCCGGTGAGGAAACCGGCGCGGAACGCGTCGCCGACGCCGGTGGGCTCGACCTTGGTGGTCTCGGGAACGACACCAACGGTCAGCTCGGTGCCGTCCCGGTCGACGATGTGCACACCGTCGGCGCCGAGCGTGGTCACCCGGATGCCGACGCGCTGCGCGATCTCGGCCTCGCTGAGACCGGTCTTCTGCAGCAGCAGCGCCCACTCGTACTTGTTGGTGAAAAGGTATGCGGCGCCGTCGATCAGCTGCACGGCCTGGTCGCCGTCGAGGCGGGCCAGCTGCTGGGACGGGTCGGCGGCGAACGGGATGCCGAGCTCGCGGCACTGGGCGGTGTGCACCAGCATCGCGTCGGGGTCGTTGGCGCCGACCAGCACGAGGTCGAGCGCGTGCGCCTTGGCGAGTTCGCCGATGGAGATGTCGCGGGCCTCGCTCATCGCGCCCGGGTAGAACGACGCGATCTGCGCCATGTCGTCGTCGGTGGTGCAGACGAAACGCGCGGTGTGCGCGCGCTCGGAGATCAGCACGCCGGAGCAGTCCACGCCGTGCGATTCCAGCCAGTGACGGTATTCCGCGAAGTCGGCGCCGACGGCACCGACGAGCAGAGGCGTGCGGTTCAAAAGACCCATGGCGTAGGCGATGTTGCCTGCGACGCCGCCACGGCGGATCTGCAGGTCGTCGACGAGGAAACTGAGCGATACGTGGTCGAGTTGATCAGCCAGCAGTGCGTCACGGAACCGTCCGGAAAAACGCATGAGGTGGTCGGTGGCAATGGACGCGGAAACGGCGATGGACACGAGGCTGGCCCTTCAACGGTAGGCGGCAGGCGGTGCAGACCGGGAACGAAGTCCCAGCATTACCGTACCAATGTTGAACGAAGGCTCAGCCCCCTCGATTGGGGGACACGGTCGGCGAGATGCCCGGCGGCGCGCGATCGTTGGGCCGAAGTGTCGTCCCGGCCGAGCCGGCAAGCCACCCGAATTCTTACGAAATCCGACGCTTCCGCGCCGACCCGACCGTCCAGGGACACCTCCACCAGCAACCAGACCATCAGGCCCTCGAACGGGACATGGTGGCGGAAAAGTGCGAGTGGCGCCGCCGTCATGTCCCGTTCGGCGCCGGAGCGTGGCCGGTTTTGGCGTTGACTCGTTCAAGGGGAGGTGAGGGGGCGGGGCTCGAGGTCAGGGTGACGCTGCACGGGTTTTGTGCGGTGCCGGAAAATGCGCAACCCCACGTGAACACTTCTCACGTGGGGTGGGCTGTTACGCGGAGAACCCGCTTACGACGAGTCGGACGGGTTCGGTCAGTTGAACGAATCGCCGCAGGCGCAGGAGCCGGTGGCGTTCGGGTTGTCGATGGTGAAGCCCTGCTTCTCGATGGTGTCGACGAAGTCGATGGAAGCGCCCTGGATGTACGGAGCGCTCATCCGGTCGACGGCCAGCTTGACGCCGCTGAATTCGACGACGATGTCGCCGTCGAGCGAGCGATCGTCGAAGAACAGCTGATACCGCAGGCCGGCGCATCCACCCGGCTGCACGGCGATCCGCAGCGCCAGGTCGTCGCGACCTTCCTGGTCCAGCAGCGCTTTCGCCTTGCTGGCGGCAGCATCGGTCAGCACGGCACCGTGAGTTTCGGTGGCGGTCTCGTTCTGCACAGTCATGAACTCTCCTCGAGGAACCTGTCGTCGACCCGTGAACAGCGCACGGGTCATGTCGGTCAACACCACTCGGCGGGCTGCTATTCCCCATCTTGCCACCACCGCGCCCGCGGGAACACGCAACCTACGTGACCCGGCACACCTGCGCGAATCGGACCGCATTTCCCGCCGCGTATTCCATCGAATAGCCTGGTCGATGTGAAATTGTTCCGTCGCGGCGAGTCCAGCACCACCGACGCGGCCGCCGATCAGACGGCGGTCGTGGACGGCGGCTCGACCGCGGGCACCACTCGCACAGCGGTCACCGCCACCGCGGGCAAGGGCCGTCCCACTCCGAAACGCCGTGACGCCCAAGGCAAGCGACGCGGCCCGATCGCTCCAGCACCGCTCACCGCGAAGGAGGCCCGCGCCCGGCGCAAGGCCACTCGCGGCAGCAAAGAGGAGCGCAAACAAGCCTCCGCCGAGCGCAAGGCGGCCGTCCAGGATCGGCGCACGCGCATGCTCGCCGGCGAGGACAAGTACCTGCTGCCGCGTGATCAGGGGCCGGTGCGTGCGTTCGTCCGCGACATCGTGGACGGTCGGCGCAACCTGGTCGGCCTGTTCATGCCGATGGCGCTGGTGCTGATCCTGTCGATGTTCGTGGCGCCCGCGCTGCAGACCATCGTCACGCTGGCCATGCTGGTGATGATGTTCTTCATGATCGCCGAGGGCTTCCTGCTCGGCCGGATCGTGAACGGGCGGGTCAGGGAGCGTTTCCCGGACACCGAGGACGGCGGGTACAAGCTCGGTTGGTACGCGTTCGTGCGCGCGTCGCAGATCCGCAAGATGCGGGCGCCGAAGCCACGGGTCCGCCCAGGCGAGGCGATCTAGCTCGTCCCCGGGGTCGATCGGCGTTAAGCGCCGTTGACACCTTTCTAGCCCGGTGCCTGATCGGTTCCCCGTCGGACGATTGATCGGCGTGGCCGTGCGTCGGCATCCCCTGCACATGATTGCGGCCCGGCTCGTGGACACGAGCCGGGCCGCCGCCGGTTGCGGGGACATGAGGTCAGATGTTGGTGGTTCGGCCGTGCATCGCCGACAGGTCGGCGTGCATGCGCTGCATGTCACGATCGGTGATGTTGGACGAGCCCGCGGGTGCCGAGTAGTGCGCGACCATCGCGGCGAAAGTGACGATGACTGCCATGGTGATCAGGAAAGTAATCATGGCAGTAATTTTGCCCTCGGCCAGTTACTGCCGAAAGTGGCTGAACTGACACAGTTCGTAAAGATCCAGCCACTAGACTGGACGCATGCTGTCGAAGGTTGCGGTCGTGCTGTCCGACCACATGGCCATGTTCGAATTCGGGGTGGTCTGTGAGGTTTTCGGCCTGGACCGGACCGCCGACGGGCTGCCCGCGTTCGACTTCAAGGTCTGCAGCGCCACGCCAGGTAAGCCACTGCACTCCAGGACGCCCGGCATCACGGTCACGCCGGAGTACGGCCTCGACGAGCTGGCGAAGGCCGATCTGGTCGCCATTCCGGCGGCCTCGTCGAAGAACGGGTTCGATCCACGGATCATCGACGCCGTCCGGGCGGCCGCGGACGCGGGGGCGATCGTGCTGACCGTCTGCTCCGGCGCGTTCCTCGCGGGCGCGGCCGGCCTGCTCGACGGGCGCAAATGCACCACCCACTGGAGCTACGTGGACGAGCTCGCCGAGATGTATCCCGAGGCGACCGTCGACCCCGACGTGCTGTTCGTCGACGCGGGCAACCTGATCACCAGCGCGGGCACCGCCGCGGGCATCGACGCCTGCCTGCATCTGGTGCGCCGCGAACTCGGCAGCGCGGTAGCCAACGCGATCGCGCGCCGAATGGTCGTACCGCCCCAGCGCGACGGCGGGCAACGCCAGTTCATCGAGCGGCCGGTCGCCACCTGCACCTCCGACAGCCTCATCCCGACCCTGGAGTGGATGAACGAGAACCTCGACCTCCCGCACACCATCGAAGAGCTGGCCGCGCGCTCGACCATGTCCACCCGCACCTTCGCCCGCCGCTTCGCCGCCGAAACCGGAACCACCCCGGTGAAATGGCTGACCAACCAGCGCGTCCTACTGACCAAACACCTGCTAGAGGAAACCGACCTCGGCCTCGAACAGATCGCCGCCCGAGCAGGTTTCGGCTCCGGCGCCCTCCTGCGCCACCACTTCCAACGCCTCGTCGGCATCGCCCCCACCGAATACCGCCGCCGCTTCGGCGCCACGTTGGAAGTGGTCGACACCCCCGCCTGACAGGTCCCGGCCGCGCCCCGAGAACGCGCGGGCCGTTATCTCGCGACGGCGACCGCTCCCATTAGCGCTGCGGATCCGTGAGCCCGGCGGATCGCGGATCCCGCGCTACCGTGGTCGGCTCGGCGGAGGTTGATACCGTGCTGACGTGTCGCACAGTGTCTCGTCTGCCGAGCCGCGCCGGACCCTCGTTCTCGGCGGCGCTCGGTCCGGTAAATCGGCCTATGCCGAAGAGTTGGCCGCTGAGGGGCCTGGGCCGGTCCGCTATCTCGCGACCTCGATTCCCGACCCCGCCGACCTCGACTTCGCCGAACGCATAGCCATGCATCGCAACCGCAGACCCGCCGACTGGACCGTGCTCGAAAGTGCCGACCCGGCAGCCGTTCTCGGCGCTCCGGCACCCGAGGGCAGCACGCTCATCGATGACATCGGCACTTGGCTCACCGCGCGTATCGACGCCCGCGACGCCTGGGAATCCCCACGCGGCACTGTCGCGCCCGACGCCGACGCTCTGGTCGCCGCCGTCGCCGCCTACCCGCAGCGCCTGGTCATCGTGAGCCCCGAGGTCGGCATGGGCATCGTCCCCGCCACTCGGTCCGGCCGCCTGTTCCGCGACGAAATCGGCACCCTGAACCAACGCCTCGCCCAAGCCTGCGACGAAGCATTCCTCGTCGTAGCCGGACTCCCCCTGCGCCTCAAGTGAACCGACCTACGCCCCCTATACGCCGCACCTGTCAGCACTTCGCACCTGCTCCGTCCTTCATATAAGGATTGAACAGCTGAGCAGTGCGCGACGGACCAAGCGCGTGTGTGACGGGACCACGACCCCGTTCATCCCACCTGCGGACTAGTTCGCCATCGATACGTCCCAGCGGCTGGCGAAGGAGTTGCCAGAACTACTCCGCGACGGCGCGCGGGTGGGTGGGCATTGGCGGGTTGGGGCGGCTGATGTGCGGGGTGATGGGTGCGGCGGGCAAGATTGAGCGGCAGATGAATGCATGGAACGTCCTGACCGGAAAGGCTCGACAGTGACACACGGATTTGGACCGGTGACGCCTCCTGACGCACAGGTTCGGGCGGCGGCCGAGCAGCGGCAGGCGCAGTTGACCAAACCCGGTGGGGCGCTCGGGCGGTTGGAGGAGCTGGGCAACTGGGTGGCGGCGTGCCAGGGTGTGTGCCCGCCGAAGCAGTTCGAGCGGGCCAGGGTGGTGGTGTTCGCGGGGGATCATGGCGTTGCGCGACATGGGGTTTCGGCGTATCCGAGCGAGGTCACCGCGCAGATGGTCGCGAACTTCCTTGGTGGTGGTGCGGCGGTGAATGCTCTCGCCGTTGTCGCGGGCGCCACCGTTCGGGTGGCCGACATTTCCGTCGACGGCGAGACCGATTCGCTCATCGCCAAACACAAGGTGCGCCGCTCCAGCGGGTCCATCGACCGCGAGGACGCGCTCACCGCCGAAGAGGTCGAGGCCGCACTCGCCGCAGGCAAGGCGATCGCGGACGAGGAGATCGACGCGGGCGCCGACGTACTCATCGCGGGCGACATGGGCATCGGCAACACCACCCCCGCCACCGCCCTCATCGCGACGCTCACCGACACCGAACCCGTCGCAGCGGTCGGCCGCGGCACCGGCGTCGATGACGCGGGCTGGGCCCGCAAGGTCGCCGCGATTCGCGACACCATGCGCCGGGCTCGTCCGATCGCCAAGGACCCGGTCGAACTGTTGCGCGTCGCGGCCGGTGCCGATTTCGCCGCCATGGCCGCGTTTCTAGCCCAAGCCGCTACCCGCCGGACGCCCGTCATCCTCGACGGTGTGGTCGTCACCGCCGCCGCCCTGGTCGCCGAGGACCTCGCCGCCGGTGCCTCGGCCTGGTGGCTGGCGGGCCATCGCTCCACCGAACCGGCCCATCACCTGGCTCTGCAGCGCCTGCGTTTGGAGCCGTTGCTCGATCTGAACATGCGCCTCGGTGAAGCGTCCGGCGCCCTCACCGCCCTGCCGATGCTGCGCGCCGCGGTCGCCACCCTCACGGAGATGTCCACCTTCGCCGAAGCAGGCGTCAGCACCGCCGACACCGACACCGCCGAAAACACGGAACTCACTGTCCCCGCAGACAACCCAGAGCCCACCGTCGACACTCCCCCGGCCGCGCCAGACTTGCGGAAATGAGCGAACGGCCGTCGCCGCTCGAAGCGCTTCCGAACACGTCACGATACGACGTTGCGGGGCGGTTCAATTCGGGCCGACAGGGATGAACGGGCTGCGGCTAGCGGTGTCCTGGCTCACCGTCTTGCCGGTGCGCGGACCGGAGAGTGTGGATCGGGCAGGGGCAGGGCGAGCAATTGCGTTGGCGCCGTTAATAGGTGGGCTGCTCGGGGCGGGAGCGGCCGGACTGATGTGGGTGCTGGTTTGGGTGGGGGCGAGTTCGGTGCTTGCCGGGCTGCTGGTGGTCGGCGGGCTGGCGTTGATCACGCGGGGCATGCATCTGGACGGGCTTGCCGACACGATGGACGGGCTCGGCAGTTACGGGCCGCCCGAGCGGGCCAGGCAGATCATGAAGAGCGGTGGCGCAGGCCCCTTCGGCGTCACCGCCATCGTGTTCTCCATTGGCGTCCAAGCATTTTCGTTCGCCGCGCTGGCCGAGGCGGACCGCTGGTTCGCCGTCGCCCTCGCGGTCACCGTCGGCCGTGTCGCAGTAGTTCTCGCCTGCCGCAACGGAATCGACGCCGCGCCCGACGCCAACTTCGGCGCGCTCGTCGCGGGTACCCAGCACCCGCTGACCGCCGCGGCATGGTCTGCCGCCGCCCTCGCCGCCGCCGTCTTCGCCACACCCGCACCTTGGCAAGGCCCGCTCGCCGTCCTCATCGCCCTGGCCGCCTCGACCATCCTCATCCGCCACTGCGTCCGCCGATTGGACGGCCTCTCCGGCGACCCCCTCGGCGCCGCCATCGAACTCACCGTCTCCCTCACGGCCGCCACGCTGTCCGTCAGCCTCTGAAGCACTACCTCGTCGGCCAACATGGCCAGCCCAGCTCGCCCACTCCCGCGATACGCCCGACCATGTCGAAAATCCGTCCACGTAAGCACTAGAACGACGTCCACGCGTACCAGATCGAATCGAATCCACATTCAGTGGCACGTGGTGGCGGCAAACGTCGAGGCGGGTTCAAGGGGTCGATGCAACAGGGTTGTCGGGGTTTGACAGTAGCTGGTCCAGGATGTGGGCGGGGGTGCGGTAGCCGTAGCGTTTGCGGGGGCGGGTGTTGAGTTGGTTGGCGACCCAGTCGAGGTAGTCGGCGGGGAAGATCGAGAGGTCTTGGCCTTTGGGGAAGTATTGGCGCAGAAGGCCGTTGATGTTTTCGTTGCTGCCGCGCTGCCAGGGTGAGTGCGGGTCGCAGAAGTAGATATCGAGGTCGGTGGCCAAAGAGATTTTGGCGTGCTGGGCCATCTCGCTGCCCTGGTCCCAGGTCAAGGAACGGCGCAGTTGGGCCGGTAGCTGACCCATTTTCTCGATCATGGCTTGGGCCACGGTCGCGGCGCTGCGGTCGTGGGGCAGGTGCAGCAGCATCACGAACCCGGTACTGCGTTCGACCAGGGTCCCGATCTGGGATGCCTGGTCCTTGCCGATGATCAGATCGCCTTCCCAGTGCCCGGCCACGGCCCGGTCGGCGACCTCGGCGGGCCGGTCGCTGATGAGGACCATCCCGGCGAATTTGGTTCGGCTGCTGCGGGTTTCGCTGCTTCGGCGGGGTCGGCGCACCGCCCGTCCGGTGCGCAGGGCCTTGGCCAGTTCACGACGCAACTCACCGCGGCCTTGGACATACAACGCTTTGTAGATTGTTTCGTGTGACACCCGCATCTCCGGTCGGTCAGGGAACTGGGCACACAGCCACCCAGTGATCTGTTCGGGACTGTGTTTGAGGGTCAATCGCTGCTGCACCATCTCCCGCAGGTCCGGGTTGGCTGCCAGCTTCCCACCCCGCACCCGCCGGGCACGCCGCTCGCTGCGTTGCTGGGCCAGGCTAGCCCGATATTTCATCACCGCCTCGTTGCCTCGCTTATCGGCGCCGATGCGGTAGCGGCGCCGATACCGGCCGATACTGCCCTGGCCACCACCGTTGCTGGCGATCTCGCGCATCACCGTCGAGGCCGCCCGATCCAACCGCCGCGCTATCGAATTGATCGACTCCCCGACCGCCACACCAGCCGAGATCTCCTCGCGCTCAGCAAAACTCAACCGCGGACGACGCCGCGGACCCGGGGCCGGGAACTCCGGGCGCAACCCACCCGACTCCGCCGCCCACCGCCGGGCCTGATTCTCCGACACGCCACACTCAGCCCCCGCGGCCACGACCGAAGCACCCTCACCGATCAGATCCCAGAAACGACGCATGACAGACTTCAACGGCAGATGATTCATCAACACTCCTGATCAAGGATGTTGCATCCACCACTTGAATCCACCCGAGAAGCCCCGCCCTGTTGTGCCACTGAATGTGGATTCGCCGGGGGTGGTGTCTTTCCGATGTGGATCCGCGCAGGCCCGGCGGACGTCGCCCGCTGCTTTGATGAGATTCCGCCCAGCCGGGACTCTTGGGTAGCAAGACCGACGACCAATCGGGGCGAAGGCTGTTTGGGCGATGTCACAACCGGGCGGCGTTGATCTTGGTCAGGTTCAGGTGGGCGGATGTCCAGGTTTGCGGGGTAAGAAGTTCGGCGCAGCAAACTATTTGCGGCTGCGGCGCGCGGATCGTCTGGGTCGGGCAATAAGGTGTGCGGTATGTCTTCTGAGCGCCTGTATTTTCGCCAGCTCTTGTCGGGGAGGGACTACGCCGTCGGCGATCCGATTGCGACGCAGATGCGGAATTTCGCGTATCTGATCGGCGATCGGGAAACCGGCGAGTGTTTGGTGGTCGATCCGGCGTACGCGGCGGGTGATCTGGTCGATATCGCCGAGGCCGACGGGCTCCGGCTGACCGGCGTGCTCGCGACGCACCACCATCCGGACCATGTGGGCGGAACGATGCTCGGGTTCACCCTCGGTGGGGTGCGCGAACTGCTCGAAAAGACAAGTGTCCCAGTGCATATCAACGCTCAAGAGCTCTCCTGGGTGGCCAATGTCACCGGCATCGCGCCGAGCGAACTCACCGGCCACGAACACGGTGACAAGGTCAGCGTCGGCGCCTTCGACATCGAATTGCTGCACACCCCAGGACACACGCCCGGCAGCCAATGCTTCCTGTTCGACGACCGGCTCATCGCGGGCGACACCCTGTTCGTCGACGGCTGCGGCCGCACCGACTTCCCGGGCGGGGACTCCGACGAAATGTTCCGCAGCCTGCGCTATTTAGCCGAATTATCCGGCGACCCGGTCGTTTACCCCGGGCACTGGTATTCGGAGCAGCCCTATGCCCCGCTCTCCACTGTCCGGGACAAGAACTACGTCCTGCGCCCCAAAACCCTCGACGAGTGGCACGTATTCATGCCCAGCTGAATCGAGCGGTGCGGGCCTGATGCGAACCGCGCTCTCGGACAACGAACTCGAGTGGCACACCGTGGCGGCGAAACGCGAGACCCCCGCCTGGTGTGCCACTCAACCGACTACATTCCGCGCATCCACCCGTGGATGTCAGCGAACGTGCCGCGCTGGATGCCGGTGAGGGTGTCGCGCAGCGCCATGGTGACCTCGCCGGGCTCGCCGCCGCCGATGGTGAACTCGCCCTCGGCGGAGCGGACCCAGCCGACGGGGGTGATCACCGCGGCGGTGCCACACGCGAAAACCTCGGTGATTTCCCCGGATTCGGCACCCTTGCGCCATTCCTCGACCGACACCTTGCGCTCCTCGACCTTGAAGCCCGAGTCGGCGGCCAGGGTGAGCAGCGAGTCGCGGGTGATGCCTGGCAGCAGCGAACCGGACAGCTCCGGGGTGACCAGGCGGGCTTCCGAGCCGGAACCGAAGACGAAGAACAGGTTGTTGGTGCCCATCTCCTCGACGTAGCGGCGCTCGCACGCGTCCAGCCAGACCACCTGATCGCAGCCCTTCTCCGTCGCCTCGGCCTGCGCGAGCAGCGACGCGGCGTAGTTGCCCGCGACCTTGGCCTCGCCGGTGCCGCCGGGTGCGGCGCGCACGTACTCGGTCGACAACCAGACCCGCACCGGCTTCACGCCGCGCGGGAAGTAGGCGCCGGCCGGGGACGCCATGAGCAGGTACTTGTAGCCGGCGGCGGGCTTCACGCCGAGCCCGGCCTCGGTGGCGAACATGAAGGGGCGCAGGTACAGCGAGTCCTCGCCGCCCGCGGCGGGCACCCAGTCGCGGTCTACCTCGAGCAGCTGACGCACGGATTCGATGAACAGTTCCTCCGGCAGTTCGGCCATCGCCATCCGGCGGGCGGACCTGCGGAACCGGGCGGCGTTCGCGTCGATGCGGAAGCAGGCGACGCTGCCGTCGCTGTGCCGGTACGCCTTCAGTCCCTCGAAGATGGCCTGGCCGTAGTGGAAGACCATCGTCGCGGGGTCGAGGGCCAGCGGGCCGTACGGCTCGACGCGCGCGTTGGCCCACTCGCCGTCGGTGTAGTCGATGGAGACCATGTGATCGGTGAAGAACCGCCCGAACCCGGGCGCCGCCAGTACCTCTTGTACCCGCTGCGCCGGGGCGGGCGCGGGATGCGGGACACGGGCAAACTGTGCAGCAACGGTCATGGCCCTGATCCTAACCAAGCCGCTTTCAAGCTTTGCGGCCGATTGCCCCTCCTACCGCAGAACTTCCCGTCACCCCAGCCACTCGCGCACCAATGTGCACCCCGCGCCCCAATTCGTCCCAGGAAATCACACCGGACAGTACGCACCCTGCGCACTCAGCCACGCGCCACGCCGCGACCGGCAGCGCGACACGCCGTGTCGCGCCACGCCCCACCGGCAGCCTACTTCGTGTTCGTCTCCACGAACGGCGGGCGGATGACCTCGCAGCGGAGGCTGCGGCCTCGGACGTCTACCTCGACCTCGGTGCCGGGTTCGATGCCTGCTTCGGTGTCGAGGAGGGCGAGGGCGATGCCGATCTTGAGGGTGGGTGAGAAGGTGCCCGAGGTGGTTTCGCCGACCGGCTCGCCGTCGCGCAGGACGTTCTGGCCTTGGCGCAGGACGCCGCGGTCGAGTGCCTTGAGGCCCAACAGGGTTCGGCGGGGACCTGCCGACTTCTCCTGTTCCAGTGCGGCTTTGCCCCAGAATTCCGGCTTCTTCCAGCCGACGGCCCAGCCGGTGCGGGCCTGGACCGGGGAGATCTCCAGGGACAGTTCGTGGCCGTGCAGCGGGTAGCCCATTTCGGTGCGCAGGGTGTCGCGGGCGCCGAGTCCGGCGGCCTGACCGCCGGCGGCGCGCACCTGCGCGACGAGGGCGCGGAACAGCGGCTCGGCATCGGCCCAGCGGGGCAGCAGCTCGTAGCCGTGTTCACCGGTGTAGCCGGTGCGGCACACGCGCACCGGGCGACCGTCCCATTCGGCGTCGGCGTAGGCCATGTATTCCATCTCGGTCGGCAGGCCGAGCGCGGCGAGCACCTCGGCCGAGCGCGGGCCCTGCACGGCGAAGACGCCGTACTCCCGGTGCTCGTCGGTCACCGTGATGCCCTCGGGCGCCACCTTCTGCAGCTCCGCGACCACCGACGCGGTGTTGGCGGCATTGGGGACGAGGAAGATCTCGTCGTCGCTCACGTAGTAGGCGATCAGGTCGTCGATCACGCCACCTTCCGGCGTGCAGCACAGCGTGTACTGCGCCTTGCCAGGCCGGATCCGGCCGAGGTCGTTGGTGAGCGCCGAATTCACGAAGGCCGCCGCGCCCGCACCGCGCACCGTCGCCTTGCCGAGGTGGCTCACGTCGAACAGTCCGACCGTGGTGCGGACCGACTGATGTTCGGCCACCGTCCCCTCGTACGAGACGGGCATCTCCCACCCGCCGAACGGTGCGAAAGTCGCCCCCAGCTCGACGTGTACACCATGGATAGGACCTTGCAGCAGGTTCGAGTCGGTCACCCGGCGAGCTTATCCGCCGACCCCGGACTCCGGGCCCGCTCCCTCCCACCCACCGTCTGACCCTCCAGACGACCACCACTCCCACCCTTCTCGGCACCAGAATCCGGCACCCCTCGTGGACCCACGGAGCCGGCAGGTGCCGTGGGTCCACGCCGAACGGCCCCGGCGAGCACATCCGGCACTCTCGATCGCCAGCACGCTCCATCATGGCGCCGTCTCCCCCAGACAAGCGGCCTACCCGACGTCACGACACGTCCCGCCACCGTGTACCACACGCCCCGGCGGCAACCAACGGACCCACCCCCATCGAGTCCGAACCGGCCAGACACGCCCAAGTCCTCACCGAGCGGGACATGACGGCGGCGACACTCACACTTTGCCGCCACCATGTCCCGTTCGAGCGCATCAACTCCCCCGCCTCGGTCGAATCCGGCCACTCTCATGAGCGCCGAGCCCAGACGATGAGCCTCACCGAGCGGGACATGAGGGCGGCGACACTCGTATTCCGCCGCCGCCATGTCCCGCTCGAGCGACTTACCTCCCGGCGGGCGCATCCGCCTCGGTCGGACTGCAGGTCTCTCTCGTGTGTCCGCCCGAGACAATGCGCCTCGCCCGACGGGACATGAGGGCGGCACCACTCGCACTTCGCCGCCACCAAGTCCCGATCGGCGACTCGCCATCCGTCGAACGGGACGTGGCGGAGGCGGCACTCGTACTTTGCCGCCCTCATGTCCCGTTCGGCGGCGCCGGACGCGGTGGTTAGCCGCGGAACCACATGGGGCGCAACGTCGGTCCGCCGTCGGGTAAATGGTGGTTGGTGCCGGTTTGGGTGAAGCCCATGCGGGTGTAGAGGCGCGCGGAGCGGTCGGTGCTTGCTTCTAAGTAGGCGGGGACTGAAGCGGCTTTTGTTTGGTTGGCGAGGATGGCGGCGCCTGCGCCTTTGCCTCGGTGTTCGGGGACGGTGACGATCACTTGCAGATATCGGTGCGGGAATTCGCGGGGGTGGGAGTGCTCGAGTATGTCGCTCACTACGGCCGCTCGCTGGAGGGCGCGGACGTCGGGGACGGATTCGGCCAGCGCGCGGGCTTCGACTGCCTCGCGCTCGAGGCGGTCCGCCGACTCCACGTGCTGCCAGATCGATATCGCCCAGATCTCCGATTCCGTGCCGGCGATCCAGATCTCGTCGTCGCGCAGCGCGCGGTCGATGAGCGCGGGGACGTAGTGGTCGCTGAACTGTTCGATCGGGTGTCCCTCGAGTATCCAGGCCGTCACCACCTCGTCGGGGCTGGCGATCGCGAATGCCGCGATCACCGCATCGCGATCCTGCGTGCTCGCCTGTCGAACCGTGATCTCCATCCGCTGACCCTTTCGTTGTGAACGCTGTGCTCTCTCGTAAAGGTAGGCAGGTCAGAGTCACACAGCTACTATTTCGTCACACCTGTTCGTGTGTCGAAATGGAGCTGATATGGCCTGCGGAAGCTGCGGCGGCGCCCTCACTCATCCGTCGCGCGGCCGCAAACGCCGGTACTGCTCACGCGCCTGCCAGGCTCGCGCATACCGGGCCCGCCGCGACGAGGTAACCCCTGCGCCACGCACCGCGCGCCCGATCAGGCTGACCGCGATCGGCATTTTGCGCGCCGCCGTCGACCTGGCCGATCGCGACGGCATCGACGGGCTTTCCATGCGCCGCCTGGCCAGCGAACTCGGCGCGGCGACCGCTGGCCTGTACCGCTACTTCCCCGATCGCGAGGCGCTCCTGGACGGCATGGCCGAACTGGTCCTCGCCGAAATCCGCCCGCCCGCAACCGAACTCGCCGACTGGCGGGCCAGGCTCAGCTACGAGGCGCACGAGGAATGGCAGCTGTACCAGCGCCACCCGTGGATGCTGCCGATCCTGGCGCGCACCCGCCCTCCGGTCGGTCCCGCGCTCGCCGACATCCTGGAACGCTCCTTCGCCGCGCTCGACCACCGCGGCCTGACCCGTGAGTCGATGCTCGCGATCTATCTGTCGTTCTCCGGGTTGGTGCAGGGCCTGGCTTTGCTGACGAATTCGGAACGCGCCGATCGCCTGCGCGGCACCGGCGTGCCCGACGACCTTCCCGAGCTGCTCGACCCGGCCGTCCGACCGGTCCTGCATCGGCTCTTCTCGGATGGCCCGCCGGGCCCCGACCTGGACTTGGACCGAATCCTCGACGCCGGGCTCGCACTGCTCCTCGACGGAATCGCGATCAGACTGCCCAGTAGCCTGAGCCCATGACCGCTGTTGCAGATCGTTCACTAGGACCGGAACTCGCCCGCACGCAGACCATCAGTGCCGACACCGACGTGCTCGTGCTCGGATTGACGTCGTCCGAGAACGGCCCAGCCATCGTGCCCGAGGACCTGTTCGGCGACGTGCTCACCGCGGAGATCCGTGCGGAACTGCTCGATCAGCTCGGCGCGGTCGGCGCGAAGGGCAAGTCCGAGGAACTCACCAGGGTGCCCGCCCCGGCCGGCCTGGACGGGGTGACCAGCGTGCTCGCGGTCGGCCTCGGCGCCGCCGAGAAGATCGATGCCGAGCAGGTCCGTCGCTCGGCCGGTGTCGCGGCCCGCGCGCTGTCCGGCACCGAGCTCGTGGTGACCACGTTGTCCGGCATCGATATCGGTGCCGCCGCCGAAGGTTTCTACTTGGGCGCGTACACCTTTACGCCCTTCAAGTCGGGCAAGTCCGCGCCGAAGCCGGACGAGCAGCCGGTGGCCAGGGTCGAATTGCTGGTTCCGGAGCCGGAATTCGGCGAGGAGCCGCTGTTCCGCGCCCAGCTGATCGCCGAAGCCGTCGCCACCGCACGGGATTTCACCAACACCCCGCCGAGCCACCTCTACCCCGCCGAATTCGCCTCCCGCGCGCAGGAATTGGCGGAGGCGGCCGGCCTGGCTGTCGAGGTGCTCGACGAAAAGGCGTTGGACGCAGGCGGTTACGGCGGTGTGCTCGGAGTGGGCAAGGGCTCGTCACGGCCGCCACGACTGGTGCGGATCACCTACCCGGGCGGGCCGAAGAAGGTCGCGCTGGTCGGTAAGGGCATCACCTTCGACACCGGCGGTATCTCCATCAAGCCCGCGCAGAACATGGAGAACATGACCTCGGACATGGCCGGTGCCGCCGCGGTCGTGGCCACCGTCCTGCTCGCCGCGCGGCTGAGCCTGCCGGTCACGGTCACCGCGACCGTGCCGATGGCGGAGAACATGCCGTCGTCCACCGCGCAGCGCCCCGGTGACGTGCTCACCCAGTACGGCGGCACCACCGTCGAGGTGCTCAACACCGACGCCGAGGGCCGCCTGATCCTGGCCGACGCGATCGTGCGGGCAAGCGAGGACGAGCCCGACTACCTGATCGACGTGGCCACCCTGACCGGCGCGCAGATGGTGGCTCTCGGCACCCGCACCCCCGGCGTGATGGGTACCGAGGAGTTCCGCGACCGGGTCGCCGCGATCTCCAGGGAGATCGGCGAGAACGGCTGGGCCATGCCGCTGCCCACCGAACTGCGCGCGGACCTGAACTCGAAGATCGCCGACCTGGCCAACGTCGCACCGCACCGCTGGGGCGGCATGCTCTCGGCCGGACTGTTCCTGAAGGAGTTCGTGCCGGAGGGCGTGCAGTGGGCCCACCTCGACGTGGCGGGCCCGGCCTACAACACCGGTGGCCCGTTCGGCTACATCGGCAAGGGCGGCACCGGCGTCCCGGTCCGCACGCTGATCGCGGTCATCGAGGACATCGCCGGAGAGTGATCCGAGCGCGTCGGCCGAAGTCTCCTGAATCCGGCCGACGCACTTGGTCACACGACTCGACGACCCCGCAGAGCTGGACAAATGATCACGGGAACTGGTGCGGGTTAACGGCCGAGCCGCCCAACACCAGTTCCTCTCGATCAATGATCGCCCAACATCAGTTCCCTCTCGACCAACGATGCGGACCCAGTCCCGGACGACGACAACCGGTCCCCGAACCGCCCGGTTCGCCCGCATCCGCACCCGATTCGGGCGCCCAAAATCGGGACATCTGCGACACAAAACCGGGTCGCCCGACGGTAGCCAGCGGCTATAGATCGCGCAGATCGGCCTCGAACGCCCGTTGACGCTCGATGCGCTTGCGCGCGTCATAGTCCCGCATCCGCTGCGGATATCCGGTCTTGGCGACCTCGTAAACGGGGATGCGCAAATCTTTGGCAATCCGCTGCGCCCCGCGCTCGCCGACGATCCGGCGCGTCCATTCACCGTCGGCGGCGATCAACACGACAGTGACATCGGTCACCGTCGTTTTCGGCTCTAAATATCCTTCGACGCCGACGTGGGCGCGTACCCACTCGGCCAGATACCGGGCGTCCTCGCCACCCCCCGAACCCGCACGTAGCGCGCTACCACCCCGGGACACGCCGCCTCGGAAACGATCCAGCAAACCCAACGACGCGCACCTCCTTTCCCACCCCGATACATCGCACGCATCGGTACCTCTATCTTGCCAGCTCCGTGAAGTTCGCCGCCCTTGTGCTACGCGCCGAGCGGACGAGTGCAAGGATGGATCGCGGTACAAGAACCACACAGATCTCCGGTGCCACGCACAATGATCGGTGGCTTTCGGACTCGCGCCGCAACCCGCGACGGGGGTCCGCTGAGAGATCAACTGTTGTAGAAACCCGTCGAGCAGTCAGAGGAGTCAGAGGACATGGCCTTCTCCGTCCAGATGCCAGCTCTTGGTGAGAGCGTCACCGAGGGAACGGTCACCCGGTGGCTGAAGCAGGAAGGAGACACGGTCGAGGTCGACGAGCCGCTGCTCGAGGTCTCCACCGACAAGGTCGACACGGAGATCCCGTCCCCGCAGGCGGGCGTGCTGTCGAAGATCGTCGCCCAGGAAGATGATGTGGTCGAGGTCGGTGGTGAACTCGGCGTGATCAGCGATGCCGGCGAGGCGCCCGAGCCGAGCTCGGCTCCCGCCCCCGAAGCCGCTGCCGCGCCCGCGCAGGAGACTCCCGCCGAGGAAGTCCCCGCCGCCGAGCCCGAGCCCGCCGCTCAGGAAGAACAGGCCCCCGCCGAGGCCGCGCCCGCGTCCTCCGGCGACGGCACCCCGGTCAAGATGCCCGAACTCGGCGAGTCGGTCACCGAGGGCACCGTCACCCGGTGGCTCAAGGCCGTCGGCGACGACGTAGCCGTAGACGAGCCGTTGCTCGAGGTCTCCACCGACAAGGTCGACACCGAAATCCCTTCGCCGGTGGCGGGCAAGCTGCTCGAAATCACCGCGCAGGAAGACGATGTCGTCGCTGTGGGTGGACAGCTCGGCGTGATCGGCAGCGGTTCCCCCGCCAAGGCCGAGCAGGCACCTGCGCCGAAGCCCGAGCCGAAGCCGGAACCCAAGCCCGAGCCCAAGCAGGAAGCGGCCCCCGCGCCGAAGCAGGCTCCCGCCCCGGAACCCAAGCCCGCGGCCCCCGCCCCCAAGCCCGCGGCCCCCGCCCCCAAGGCTCCGGCGCCCGCCGCGGCCAAGGCTCCCGAGTCGGATGCCAGCGGTAACGGCGCGACCCCGTACGTCACCCCGCTCGTTCGCAAGCTGGCCGACGAGAACGGCGTCGACCTGTCCGCGCTCACCGGTTCCGGTGTCGGCGGACGCATCCGCAAGCAGGATGTGCTCGCCGCCGCGGAGGCCAAGAAGGCACCGGCTCCGGCCGCCGCCGCACCGGCCGCCGCGCCCGCGGCCAAGGCTCCGGCCGCCCCCGCGGCCGCGAGCGCGAAGCTGGCCCATCTGCGCGGCACCGTGCAGAAGGCGAACCGCATCCGCCAGATCACCGCGACCAAGACCCTGGAATCGCTGCGCACCACCGCACAGCTGACCCAGGTGCACGAGGCCGACGTGAGCAAGATCGCGGCGCTGCGTGCCCAGGCCAAGGCGGCGTTCAAGGACCGCGAGGGCGTCAACCTGACGTTCCTGCCGTTCTTCGCCAAGGCCGTCGTCGAGGCGCTCGGCGTGCACCCGAACGTCAACGCCAGCTACGACGATTCGACCAAGGAAGTCACCTACCACGCCGCGGTGCACCTCGGCATCGCCGTCGACACCGAGCAGGGTCTGCTCTCCCCGGTGATCCACAACGCGAGCGACCTGTCGCTGGCCGGCCTGGCTCGCGCCATCGCCGACATCGCCAACCGCGCCCGCAACGGTGGCCTCAAGCCGGACGAGCTGGCCGGTGGCACGTTCACCATCACCAACATCGGCAGCCAGGGCGCGCTGTTCGACACCCCGATCCTGCTGCCGCCGCAGGCGGGCATGCTCGGCACGGGTGCGATCGTCAAGCGCCCGGTGGTGGTCAAGGACGACACCGGCAACGAATCCATCGGCGTGCGTTCGATGTGCTACCTGCCGCTCACCTACGACCACCGCCTGATCGACGGCGCGGACGCGGGTCGCTTCCTCACCACGATCCGGCACCGGCTCGAGGAGGCGGCGTTCGAGGCCGACCTCGGTCTCTAGCCGTCGTGTGCACATGAAGGTCGTGATCGCCGGTTCGTCCGGGTTGATCGGGACAGCGCTCGTCGCGGCCCTGCGCCGCGACGGGCACGAGGTCGCCCGCCTGGTTCGCAGGCGGGCGGCGGGGCCCGACGAATTCACCTGGGATCCGGTCCGGGCCGAACTCGATGAGCGGGCGTTGCGCGGCGCGGACGCGGTGGTCAACCTGTGCGGCGCGAGCATCGGGCGCCGCCGCTGGAACGGCAGCTTCAAACAGGAGTTGCGGGACAGCCGGATCACCCCGACCGACGTGCTGGCCGCCACGGTGGTCAAGGCGAGTGTGCCGACCCTGTTGAACGCGAGCGGCGTGCACTTCTACGGCGGCGATACCGGCGACCGGGTGGTCGACGAAACCTCGCCCGCCGGTTCGGGTTTCCTCGCCACGCTGTGCCGTGACTGGGAGACCGCGACCCGGCCCGCCGCCGACGCGGGGGTGCGGACGGTGCTGTTGCGCAGTGCCGTCGTGCTGTCCCGCCACGGCGGGCTGATGAGCATGTTGCACCCGCTGTATTCGCTCGGCCTCGGCGGACGACTCGGCAGCGGACGGCAATACACGCCGTGGATCTCCCTGGCCGACGAGATCGGCGCGATCCTGTTCGCCCTCGGCACCGAAACCCTCACCGGGCCACTCAATGTCGTCGGCCCCGCGCCGGTCACCAACGCCGAGTTCAGCCGCGCACTCGGCCGTTCCATGCACCGGCCGACCCCGCTGGTGGTTCCCGCGTTCGCGTTGCGGGCACTCATCGGCGAGTTCGCGCAGGAGGCGATCCTGCGTGGACCGCGAGCGATACCCACGGCCCTCGAGGAGGCGGGCTACGAGTTCCAGCACCCGACCATCGGCGCCGCATTGGCCGCGACGGCGGGCCGACCCGGAGACGATCGATGACCGACCAGCTCGATACCCGCCCCGCCACGCTCATCCGGGACGCGCACCGCGACGACGTGTCCGCGATCCTCGACATCCACAACGCGAATATCGCCACCTCGACCGCGATTTGGGATCTGGAGCAGGTCGGCATCGAGGAACGCCTCGCCTGGTTCGAGGCGCGCACCGCGGCGAGCCTGCCGATCCTGGTCGCCGAGATCGACGGCGTGATCGCCGGCTACGCCAGCTACGGCCCGTGGCGACCGAAGGCGGGTTACCGCTTCACCGTGGAGAATTCGGTATACGTCGACGACCGATTCCAGCGTCGTGGCATAGCCACCGCCCTGCTCACCGAGCTGCTCGACCGGGCCAAGCAGTCCGGTCACGTGCACGCCGTCATCGCAGGCATCGAATCCGGCAACACCGGCTCCATCCAGCTACACGAACGCTTCGGCTTCCGCATAATCGGCGAATTCCCCGAGGTAGGCCACAAATTCGGCCGCTGGATGAACCTCACCCTCATGCAACTCACCCTCCCCGTCCACGCCCACTAGCCCTCCCCGGCGAATCCACATTCAGTGGCACACCACGGCGGGGCTTCTCGCGTTTTGCCGCCACCATGTGCCACTGAATGTGGATTCGTTTGGGGGTGGGCTAACCTGTGGCACTCCCCACAGAGCACAGCTGGAATAGAAGTACCGGTCCGGCGTAGCGTCGGGGGCGTGAACGACACGCGCACCACGGCGTCCGCTCGATTCGATACGACCCCGATCGTGGTCGAGGATCTCGGACTCATCGACTACCACAGCGCCTGGGAACTGCAGCGCACCATCGCGGCGGAGCGGGCCGACGGTCACGGATCCGATCGGCTGCTGCTGCTCGAGCACCCCGCGGTCTACACCGCGGGACGGCGGACCGAGGCCGAGGATCTGCCGATCGACGGCAGCCCGGTGGTCGAGGTGGATCGCGGCGGCAAGATCACCTGGCACGGGCCAGGCCAGCTGGTCGGTTACCCGATCGTGCGGCTCGCCGAGCCGGTGGACGTCGTGCACTACGTGCGCCGTCTCGAGGAAGCGCTCATCACCGTCTGCACCGACCTCGGCCTGACCTGCGGCCGGATCGACGGCCGCTCCGGTGTGTGGCTGCCCGCGACCGGCGCGTTCGCCGAGCGCAAGATCGCCGCGATCGGCGTGCGGGTGCAGCGCGGCGTTGCCCTGCACGGCATCTCGCTCAACTGCAATTCGGCCATGGACGGCTTCCAGGCGATCATCCCCTGCGGCATCCGCGACGCCGGCGTCACCACGCTGTCGCGCGAGCTGGGCCGCGAGTTCACGGTGGCCGAGGCCAAGCCGCTCGTCGCCGACGCCATCGCCAAGGCGCTCAATGGCGAACTGCCGGTAACCGCCCACGATACGCGGCTGCCTCCGGCTTCGCTCCGGCCCGGCGCGGGCGATTGACGGACTTCGTCCGGCAGCGCCGTTGTAGCACGCGTCACACCAGCAGGAGGGGCCGCGAACGCCTGATCCGGTAGGCGTAATGTCGATCTAGTGACCTCAGCTTCAGCACCGGCAGGACGCAAACTGCTACGCATCGAGGCGCGCAACGCGGAGACCCCGATCGAGCGCAAACCTCAATGGATTCGTACCAAGGCCAAGATGGGCCCGGAGTATTCCGAGCTCAAGGGCCTGGTCAAACGCGAGGGCTTGCACACGGTGTGTGAGGAGGCGGGCTGTCCCAACATCTTCGAATGCTGGGAGGACCGTGAGGCCACCTTCCTGATCGGCGGCGAGCAGTGCACCCGTCGCTGCGACTTCTGCCAGATCGACACCGGCAAACCGGCCGCACTCGATCGGGACGAGCCGCGCCGGGTCGCCGAGAGCGTGCAGGCGATGGGTCTGCGCTACTCGACCATCACCGGCGTCGCCCGCGACGACCTGGAAGACGGCGGCGCCTGGCTCTACGCCGAAACCGTGCGCGCCATCAAGCAACTCAACCCGAGCACCGGCGTCGAGCTGCTCATCCCCGACTTCAACGCCGTGCCCGACCAGCTGGCCGAGGTGTTCTCCGCGCGCCCGGAGGTGCTGGCGCACAACCTGGAAACGGTGCCGCGCATCTTCAAGCGCATCCGCCCCGCCTTCCGCTATGAGCGCTCGCTGTCGGTATTGACCGCGGCGCGCGAGGCTGGCTTGGTCACCAAGTCCAACCTGATCCTCGGCATGGGCGAGACCCCCGAAGAGGTCACCCAGGCGATGCGCGACCTGCACGAGGCGGGCTGCGACATCCTCACCATCACCCAGTACCTGCGCCCCTCCCCCCGCCACCACCCGGTGGACCGCTGGGTGAAGCCGCAGGAGTTCGTCGACCATTCGAAGATGGCCGAGGAGATCGGCTTCGCTGGCGTGATGGCCGGACCGCTGGTCCGCTCGTCCTACCGCGCGGGTCGCCTCTACAGCCAGGCGATGGCGCACCACGGCCGCGAGATCGCGCCCGCCATGGCGCATCTCGCCGAGGGCGGCGCGGCCTCCCAAGAAGCCTCGTCCGTCCTGGCTCGCTTCGGCAACTGACCAAGCTCGATTCAGGTCCTCGCACATCCACGGATGTGCGAGGACCTATTCATTTGCGCATACGGGCCGTCACGCCCGCTTCCGCAGTGAGACCGAATCGTCTTGTGCGCCAGCACTGGTCCGTTTCCACAGCACCAGCGCGCCGATAGCGGAACCGATCATGCAGAACCCGACCACCCACAGTCCCGCACGCTGCGTTCCGGTCCAATCCTTCAGTCCGCCAGTAATATACGGCGCGGCGAAGCCGCTGATGTTGCCGATCGAGTTGATCAGCGCGATACCGCCTGCGGCGGCGGCGCCGGTGAGGAACGCGCTTGGCAGGGCCCAGAAGGTGGGCAGTGCGGCGAGAACGCCTACGGCACAGACGGTTACGGCGGTCATGGCGGCGATCGGATTTCCGAGGTAGAGGGCCACCGGGATGGCCAGGCCGCCGAGCAGCGCGGGAAGGGCTACGTGCCAGGGACGTTCGCCGGTCCGGTCGCCGTGCCTGCTCCACCAGATCATCACGACGGCCCCGATGACGTAGGGCACCGCGTTGATCAGGCCGCGCTGCACCACCGAGTAGTGCGTCCCGTATTGCTGCTGGAATCCGTTGATGATCGTCGGCAGGAAGAAGCCGAGCGCGTACAGCCCGTAGACGATGCCGCCGTAAACGAGGGCGAGGCCGATTATTCGGGTATCGGTGAGCGCCTTGCGCAACGTCCACTGTTCGCCCTTCTCCGCCTCGGCCTGCTCGGCGGCGAGTTCGGTACTGAGCCACTGGCGTTCGGCGCTGGTCAGCCACTTCGCATGGGCGGGACTGTCGGTGAGGAAGAACCAGGTCACCACCGCGAGCAAGAGCGCGGGCACCCCTTCGACGAGGAACATGAACCGCCAGCCGCTGAGCCCGAACACGCCGTGCCCGTACTGGATGATCAGGCTCGACATGGTCGAGCCGAGCGCGGTGGAGATCGGCACGGCGACCATGAACAACGCGACGAACTTCGCCCGCTGCTTCTGCGGGAACCAATACGTCAGGTAGAGCAGGATGCCGGGAAAGAACCCCGCCTCCGCCACGCCCAGCGCGAATCGCAGGACGTACAGCAGGGTTTCGTTGGGCACGAACGCCATCGCGGTCGCGATCACCCCCCAGCTGGCCAGGATTCGGGCGATCCAGCGACGCGCCCCGAACTTGTGCAGCGCCAGATTGCTCGGCACCTCGAGCACCAGATAGCCGAGGAAAAATATCCCGGACGCGAACCCGAACGCCGTCTCGGTGAGCCCGAGATCGGCCTTCATCCCGCTGGGCCCGGCGAATCCGATATTGACCCGATCCAGGTAATTGACGAAATAGAGCAGCCCGAGAAACGGCACCAGGCGAAGCGTGACCTTGCGCAGCGTCGCGCGCGGCACGTCCTGTGTGACAACCATGCGCGCACTCTCGCCCGGCGGACGCCCGCCGGTCAAGCCCCCAACCGGGGGTCGGTAGGTCGCAACCCAGCCGCGGAAGCGCGTTCGTAAGTCCGCCGAATACACGTAATTCATAGCAGGACTGCAAGATTCAGACTTTCCCCGACGTCCGAAAAGGCGGTCTACGCTGTGCCCCATGGCGAACATCAACGAACGGCTCACCGACATCCCCGGCGTCGCTCCGGGCTTCGGATACGCCCACGCGGTCACCACATCGAACGGACTCGCTTACATATCGGGCCAGGTCGCGGTCGACGCCGACGGCACACTGGTCGGCGAGAACGACATGGCCGCACAGACCAGGCAGGCGCTCACCAACCTGCAGCACATCCTGCACGCCCTCGGCACCGACTGGACCGGCCTGGTCAAACTCACCTGGTTCGTCACCGATACCGCCCAGCTCCAGGACATTCGCGACGTCCGCGACGAGTTCCTTCGTCCCGCGCTCGGCGACCTGCCCAACCCCGCCAGTTCACTCATTCGAGTAGCCGGGCTGTTCCGACCGGAGTTCCTGATCGAGGTGGAGGCCGTGGTCGCGCTCGGCTGAGACCGGCCACTGGTTCGCACCTCCTGGCCAGGTACGGACCGGACAGTCCGTGGCACCCGGATCTCCCGATCCGTGGACGCGCGGTCACCGCCGGTGGGAAGCTCGAAGGACCGCAGGGTGTCGGGGCGCGAGGAAGCGAGACGCACAGTGGACAAGACGAATGGAACCGTAGGGGGCAACGGCAGAGTGGTTGCGGCCGAGCGGCCGGATCAAATTCGCAATGTGGTGCTGGTCGGGCACAGCGGGTCGGGGAAGACGACACTGGTCGAGGCGATGGCGCTGACCACGGGGACGGTGAATCGGGCGGGGCGGGTCGAGGACGGAACCTCACTCTCGGACTATGACGAGATCGAACATCGACAGCACCGATCGGTGCAATTGTCCGTGGTTCCGCTGGCCTGGTCGGGGATGAAGATCAATCTGCTGGATACGCCCGGTTACGCGGACTTCGTCGGCGAGCTGCGGGCGGGGCTGCGGGCCGCGGACGCGGCGCTGTTCGTCATCTCGGCGGCCGAGGGCGCGGAAGGCGTCAGCGGCGCCACCCGCGCGCTGTGGGAGGAGTGCGCGGCGGTCGGCATGCCGCGCGCGATCGTGCTCTCACACCTGGACACCGCTCGGGCCGACTTCGAGGAGATGACCGAGACCTGCCGCACCATTCTCGGTGGCGGTGCCTCGGAAAACATTCTCCCGCTTCATCTTCCAGTCTACGGACCGAAAAGCGCGGACGGCCATCGCCCGGTCACCGGACTCATCGAGCTGCTGCCGAACTGCGTGGTCGACTACTCCTCCGGCGAGCGGGTGGAAACCGCGCCAACCCCCGAGCAGCAGCCGATGCTGGACGAGGCACGCAACCGGCTGATCGAGGGCATCATCGCCGAAAGCGAAGACGAGACCCTGATGGACCGCTATCTCAGCGGCGAGGAAATCGACCTCGCCACCCTCGTCACCGATCTCGAGCGGGCCGTGGCCAGGGGCAGCTTCCATCCAGTCCTGTTCGGCGCGCCCGCACCCGAGGGTGCCAAGCAAGGTTTGGGCACCGTCGAGCTGCTCGACCTGATCACCGGCGGTTTCCCGACCCCGTCGGAACACATCGTCTCCGCCGTCACCGCCGCGGGCGGCAACACTAGGCGCGAACTCGACTGCGATCCGGACGGCGTGCTCGCAGCGGAGGTGATCCGCACCGCGTCGGACCCGTATGTCGGCCGGGTGTCGCTGGTCCGGGTGTTCTCCGGCACGCTGCGCGCCGACGACACGGTGCACGTCTGCGGCCATGGCCTGGAGGAGCGCGGCCACGAGAGTCACGATGTCGACGAGCGGGTCGGCGCGGTGTCCGCGCCGTTCGGCAAGGGGCAGCGCCCGCTCGGCCAGGCCATCGCAGGCGACATCGCCTACGTCACCAAGCTGAGCCGCGCGGAAACCGGCGACACCCTCTCCGGCATCGACAAACCGCTGCTGATCGAGCCGTGGCTGATGCCGGATCCGTTGCTGCCCATCGCCATTACCGCGCACAGCAAGGCCGACGAGGACAAGCTCTCGCAAAGCCTGGCCCGGCTGGCGGCCGAGGATCCCGCCGTGCGGCTCGAGCACAACGCGCAAACCCACCAGCTGGTGCTGTGGTGTCTCGGCGAGGCGCACCGCGATGTCGCGCTGGAGCGGTTGCGGAGCCGGTTCGGGGTGCAGGTCGATGTGGTCGATCATCAGGTCGCGCTGCGAGAAACGTTCGCGGGCAAAGCGAATGGGCGCGGCAGGCATGTGAAGCAGTCCGGCGGGCACGGGCAATACGCCGTCTGCGAGATCGAGGTCGAGCCGCTGCCGGGCGGCTCCGGTATCGAGTTCGTGGACCGGGTGGTCGGCGGAGTCGTTCCGCGCCAATTCATTCCGTCGGTGGAGAAGGGCGTGCGCGCGCAGGCGACCCGCGGTGTCGCGGCCGGATATCCGCTGGTGGATGTGCGGGTGACGCTGTTCGACGGCAAGGCGCATTCGGTCGACTCCTCCGACGCCGCGTTCCAGACAGCGGGCGCGCTTGCGTTGCGCGAGGCCGCGGCCAGCGCGGGTGTCGCGCTGCTCGAGCCGATCGCCGAGGTGTGGGTGGTCGTCTCCGACGACTATGTCGGCCCGGTGCTCAGCGACCTGTCCAGCCGCCGCGGTCGCGTCCTCGGCACCGAACCGCACGGCACCGCCCGCACCCGAATCCATGCCGAGGTACCCGAACTCGAACTCAGCCGCTACGCCATCGATCTGCGCTCGCTCTCGCACGGCACCGGCGACTTCACCCGCACCTACACCCGCCATGAATCGATGCCAGGCCCGCTTTCCGCCGCGCTGCGTGAACAAGCGAAAAAGCAGCAGTAGCAACGGCAGCGGGCCCATCCACGGGGTAAGTGAATGGGCCCGAACAGCTTTCATGCCTAGGTGACCAGGTTCTTACGCAGCTTCAAGATGGTGCCCGCGTCCAGGCCGAGGCCCTTGGTGAGGAACTTGCCGAGATCGCCGTAGTCCTGCTCCATCTTGTCGACCGCGGCGTCCAAGTACGCGTCCCTGACCTCCTGCAGCGGGATGAGCAGATCGGGGTTCTGCATCAGACCCGCCTGCTGCACCTGCTTGCGCAGTGCGGCGTCCGCGGCGGCGCGGTACTGGTTGGACAGCAGATAGTCTTGCCGCGCAGTGCCTTCCGGCACGCCGACCGCGCGCAGCAGCACGTAGGTGAGCCAGCCGGTCCGGTCCTTGCCCGCGGTGCAGTGATACAGCGTGGCCTTGTCGGTGTTGGCGAGATCCTTGATCGTCTGCCCGAACGCCGTCCGCGACTCCTGGCGACTGATGAACGTGGTGTACATGTTCAGCATGATCTGCTCGGCCTTACCGTTGCCGAGCGCGTCCTGCTGCTTCTGCGGGTCACGGGTCTGGATCACCGCGAGCATCTGCTGGAACAGCCCGGTGTCGTCGATCGGCCGCACCACCGCCTGCGCGCCCGGAATCGGCTTGTCCGCGCCGGCGAACTGGATCTCCCCCGGTGTGCGCAGGTCGACCACCGCCTTCACCTTCAGATCGGCCAACTTCTGCACATCGGCGTCGGTCAGTTTTTCCAACGAGTCGGACCGAATAGCCTTGCCCGACTTCGTCTTCGCCCCGTCGTAGGTCCGATACCCGCCGATATCCCGGGTATTGACCGCGCCCTGCAAGTCGATCTTTCCCCCGGCCACCACCGATTCCGCTTCGGGCTGGGCGGTCGCGAGTGGTGGAGCGGTCGTCATCGTCACGGCGAAAATCGCCAAAGCAGCGGTTATCAATGAAATTAATGAAATCTTCATGACGCCGGACAGTAGAACCTGTTTCAGTCAGGTATCGGCGTTCGCCCCCATCCCGCCGCATCTGCCCCGCTCAACGGGACTCCCCGGACAGTCAATGAGATTCACGCTGGACAACCTGTCCGAAACTCGTAGCCTCCGCGCCAAGGCGACGCCGCTATCCGGAAACCGGCAAGCAGGCAGGGCCGGACTCGACAGTGACCGAAGTCCGCAGCCGCCGATGCCTGAATCCCGTGCTGACGCAAAGCACATCGTCGCGCACCGGCGACCGGGCCAGCCACCAGACCCGCAGACGCAGCGGCGGGTCCGTGTCGATGCGGCGGCGAGACACACCGCGGCAAGGCTTGGCGCACGCGGTTGCCGGTCGATAGCGTCGGGAATGGCCGAAGCCATCCTGCCCGCCGTCTACCGCGGCACCGTGCTGCACTTCCTCCGCGACCCGGGGGCCGACGACGACCCCGGCGCCTGGGAGTTGTTCGAGGATGGCGCGCTCGCGATCGGAGCCGACGGCACGGTGCGCTGGACGGGCGATTGGGCAGCCCTACCCGAGCAGTATCTCGCTACCGTCGTCGACCATCGCGGCGCACTGATCGTGCCGGGCTTCGTGGACACCCACATTCACTACAGCCAATACGACATGATCGCGAGTTTCGGTGCGCAACTGGAGGATTGGCTGCAGGACTATGTGTTTCCGGCCGAACGGAAGTTCGCCGACCCGGACTACGCCGACCACATATCCGGACTCTTCCTCGACACGTTGGCGGCGTGTGGAACCACCACGGCCGGCGTGTACCCCACCGTGCATCCGACCTCGGTAGACGCGTTCTTCGCACAGGCGCACCGGCGTGGCCTGCGGATGACGTGCGGCAAGATCCTGATGGACAAGCAACCGGACGCACCTGAGTTTCTGTCCGATGCCGGTGTGCCGCAGGCCGAGGAACATACCCGCCGGTTGATCGCGCGCTGGCACCGCAATGATCGGCTGACCTACGCGATCACCCCACGGTTCGCGCTGTCGTCCTCGGCCGAACAGCTCGCCATGTCCGGTCGGCTCAGCCGCGAATTCCCGGACGTGGCAGTGCAAACCCATGCCGCGGAGAGCCGCCCGGAGACCGCCGACGTGCTTGCCCGTTTTCCGGATGCCCGGTCGTACCTGGATGTGTACGACAAGGCGGGCCTGCTGGGTGCCCGGTCTACCTTCGGCCATTGCGTGCACGTCGACGAACAGGATCGATCGCGGCTGGCCGCCGCCGGCGCCGCCATCGCCTTCTGCCCGACCTCGAACCTGTTCCTCGGCAGCGGACTTTTCGATTTCGCCGCCGCCCGCGAGGCAGGCGTCCGGGTGGGACTCGGCTCGGATTGCGGTGCCGGAACCAGCTATTCGATGCTGCGCACGCTCAACGAGGCCTACAAGGTGGTCATGCTGAAAGAGTCGACCAAGCCCGCGCGGCGGCGCACCACCCTGTCCGCGCTGCGCGGCTTCTACCTCGCCACCCTGGGCGGGGCCGAGGCCCTGCATCTGGACAACCACATCGGCAACTTCCGCCCGGGCAAGGAGGCCGACTTCGTCGTCCTCGACTGGGCCGCGACCCCAACCCTGGCCCGCCGCACCGAGGCAGCCCGCGACTTTCCGGAACGCCTGTTCGCCCAGATGATCCTCGGCGACGACCGTTCGATCAAAGCCACCTACGCCATGGGTCGCCCGATCTACACCCGCGCCACGACGTAGCCGAGCAGTCCGGTCGGTCATCGCGGCAGCATCATCGCCACCGGAAACGGGCAACGGCCCAACCGCGGTTGCGGCTGGGCCGTTGTCGAACGACTCTGTGTACGAACGACTTACACGTCGTAGTACAGCTCGAATTCGTAGGGGTGCGGGCGCAGGTTGACCGGAGCGATTTCCTGCTCGCGCTTGATGCTGATCCAGGTCTCGATCAGGTCGTCGGTGAAGACGTTGCCTTCGGTCAGGTAGTCGTGATCCTGCTCGAGGCGGTCGATGACCGTGGCCAGGCTGGTTGGCGCCTGCGGGATGTTCTTGGCCTCCTCCGGCGGGAGCTCGTAGAGGTCCTTGTCGACCGGGGCCAGCGGCTCGATCTTGTTCTTGATGCCGTCCAGGCCCGCCATCATCATGGCGGCGAAGGCCAGGTACGGGTTGCCCGAGGAGTCCGGCGCGCGGAACTCGATGCGCTTGGCCTTCGGGTTGTTGCCGGTCACCGGGATACGCACGGCCGCCGAACGGTTGCGCTGCGAGTACACCAGGTTGATCGGGGCCTCGTAGCCAGGAACCAGGCGGTGGTAGGAGTTCACCGTCGGGTTGGTGAACGCCAGCAGCGACGGCGCGTGGTGCAGGATGCCGCCGATGTAGTGCCGCGCCAGATCCGACAGCCCGCCGTAGCCCGCCTCGTCGTGGAACAGCGGCTTGCCGTCCTTCCACAGCGACTGGTGCACGTGCATGCCCGAGCCGTTGTCACCGAAGAGCGGCTTCGGCATGAACGTGACGGACTTGCCTTCCTGCCACGCGGTGTTCTTCACGATGTACTTGAACAGCTGCAGGTCGTCGGCCGCACCGAGCAGCGTGCCGAACTTGTAGTTGATCTCGGCCTGACCGGCGGTGCCGACCTCGTGGTGGCCGCGCTCCAGCTCGAAGCCCGCGTTCTGCAGGTTGGTCGAGATCTTGTCGCGCAGGTCGACGTAGTGGTCGTACGGGGCGACCGGGAAGTAACCACCCTTGTTGCGAACCTTGTAGCCGAGGTTCGGGGAGCCGTCCGGGTTCGTCCGCGCGCCGGTGTTCCAGGAACCCGAGACCGAGTCGATCTCGTAGGACGCGCCGTTCATCTTCGACTCGTAGCGGATCGAGTCGAAGATGTAGAACTCCGCCTCGGCGCCGAAGTACGCGGTGTCGGCGATGCCGGTCGAGCGCAGGTACTCCTCGGCCTTGCGCGCGATGTTGCGCGGGTCGCGGCTGTACGCCTCCCTGGTGAACGGGTCGTGCACGAAGAAGTTGAGGTTCAGCGTCTTGGCGGCGCGGAACGGGTCGAGGCGCGCGGTGCTGAAGTCGGGCAGCAGCAGCATGTCCGACTCGTCGATCGACTGGAAGCCACGGACGGAGGAGCCGTCGAACGCTAGCCCTTCCTCTGCGAGGTCGGTCGTGAAGGCCTTCGCCGGGATCGAGAAGTGCTGCTGAACGCCGGGAAGATCGCTGAAGCGGATGTCGACATATTCGACTTCTTCATCAGCGAGGAATTTGATGACCTCGTCGGCCGTGCTGAACGTCACTTGTTCTCCTTACGGATCGGTTCCCAGCGAGTGTCGATTGCGTGGGTTCGTCGCGTCCAGACGGTATGGACGCGGTGTTTCCCGGCGGTCAAGTTTGTGTTTCGCCAGTGTTACACGTACGGCTGACCGGGTGACTAGGCCCACCCGGGCTCGAACTGCACGCTAATCCTGCCATCCGCGCAGATGCGCGCTGACGTGAACTCCCCTTATGCGGTGCCGAGCGGCCGGTCGGCCGCGCATATTGTGGGGGCATGGCACGTATGACGGGATCGTGGCTCTCCGGCCCTGCGGAGGGTGCGGACGATCCGGCAACCTCCGAGTTCCCCGGCGAACTGCTGGGGCTGCCGAAGTCCGGTGCGGGATCGTTGTCCAGGATGGCCCGGCGGATCGCCGCGCTGTTCGTGGACTGGTTGATCGCGCTCGGCATCGCGGCGTTGATCATGCGCGGCGGGTCGGCGTCCAGCCTGACGTTGCTGATCTGGTTCGTGATCGGGGTTGCCGCGGTGACACTGTTCGGGTTCACGCCCGGGCAGTACTTCTTGCGGTTGCGGACCGTCCGGATCGACGCGCCCGTGCCGGTCGGGTTCGTGCGGGCGCTGGCCAGGCAGGCGTTGCTGGTGTTCGTGGTGCCCGCGTTGTTCACCGATTCCGATGGTCGCGGGATGCACGACCGGGCGACGGGTACCGCACTCGTCCACTCGCGCTGACATCCTCGTTTCACGCGGAAATACATCTGACACCGTCCTGCCCGGTTAGTTACGCTCCGGCGGTGTCACTCAATCCGGCCATGCTCGCGATCCGGTTTCTGCTCGAGCTCATCGCCATCGCGTCCTTCGGTGTCTACGGTTGGCGAGCCTTCGATTCGCCGTGGAAGTTTCTGCTCGTAGTCCTGTTGCCGCTGATCGCAGCGGCGCTGTGGGGAACACTCGCGGTACCTGGCGACCCGAGCCGCAGTGGCGAGGCCCCCGTCTCGGTACCCGGAGCGGTCCGGCTCGTGATCGAACTCGCCATCTTCTTCGGCGGCGCCGCCCTCCTCTGGGCGGCCGGCCTACCCAAGTGGGCCCTCATTTCCGTCGCCGTACTCGTCCTCTACCAAGCCCTCGCCTACGACCGCATCGCCTGGCTGGTCAAAGCATGATCATGGGGAACTGGTGCTGGCATCCGTCGAGAAGCGAACAACACTGGTTCCCCCTGATCTTGAAGTCGGCAGCCGAAACACACGAAAGGCCCGAGTCCTCGGGACACGGGCCTTTCGGATAGGTGCAGCTCAGCGGCGGCGGATGGTGCGCTGTACGCCGCGCATCTTGGCGCCCGCGGGCATCGGCCCCTTCGGCAGGGCCGGGCCGGTGCGCGAGCTCAGCGCGGTCAGCCGGCCTTCGATGAGGTCCATCCGCTTGGCGTCGATGTTGCGTGGCAGTTTGGTCAGGTAGCGCTGCAGCTCTTTCAGCGGCACCTGGCCTTCGTCGTTGCCGATGACGACGTCGTAGATGGGGGTGTCGCCGATGAGCCGGGCGGTGCGCTTCTTCTCCTGCGCCAGCAGCGATTTCACGCGCTGGGGGGCGCCTTCGGCGACCAGCACCACACCGGGCAGGCCGATCACCCGGTGCACCGCGTCGAGCTGGGTGGTCGCGGCGATGCCGTTGGACACCCGCCACTTGCCCTGCAGGTTGTCCAGCACCCAGGCCGCGGCGCCCGCTTGGCCCTCGGCCTTGCCGTAGACGCTCTTCTGCACCCGGCGGCCGAAAATGATGAACGCGGCCAGCGCGCCGAGTACCACGCCGAGCGGGACGAGGAACCAGGTCAGACCGAAGATCAGGCCGATGACCAGGAAGACGGCGGTGATGCCGAGCAGGGCGCCGATCATCAACGGCAGCAGCAGCTTGTCTTCCTTGCGCTGCATCTGGAACGCCTGCCAGAGCTGCTGCCTGCGCTCTTTCGACTGCTGCTTGCGGGCCGCTTTCGCCGCGGCCTTCGCTTCCTTGGTGGGCTTACCTGCTGCCATGTCACTCAGGATAGTGCCCATGTCGTGCGAGTTTCGCCACGCCTACCTCGGCGGTGCGCATTGCCGCCGCGACGGCGTCAATTCCAGCCGCGCCTGACCATCGATCCGAGCGCGGTGAGATCCAAATCACCGGATGCCTCGGTCCATCCCATGGCCCGCAATTCCACCGGCGTGGCGACACCGAGCGCGTCCCGGAAACCGATGGCGACCGAGCGGGCGAACTCGATCAAACTGCGCGGGGAGATGGGCCAGAACATGATCTTGGTCCAGTTGTCGACCTCGCGGCGCAGCATCGGCTCGTTCCAGCCGAGGTCGCGTAACTCCTGTGCGGCGGCATCCGGAATGGGCTGCGCCAGATAATGATCACCGGCCAGCTCGGCCGACAATTTGATGTCGTACTGCATGAACTGGACATACCGATTACCGGGCGCCGCGATGACCAATGTCGCGCGCGAAGGTAGCTCGGACAGACATTGCGCCAGTGCTTGAACGAACTGTTCCCAGTCCGCGGTCACCGGCTCGTTCATTCTTCCCCCGGGCGCTCGCACTGGCCCGATCATACGCCGCCGCGCCTGAGACACCAGGTGAATCATGTTGTAGCCCCGAATACTTCGCGCCGCCCATAGCGAATGCGAATGGCCCGTCGTTCGCTGGGAAGACGGGCCGGTCGCGCGCGTTCTCACCTCGTCGCAGGCACCGCCGCGCTCGGCACCGTCGCCAATTCCGGCACCCGTCCGTAATCGCGGAACACGCGCACGCCGAGCTTGCGTCCGGCGGGCCGCAGCGCCCACGAAGCCACCACGCACAACGCGAAAAACGCGGTATAGAACAGGTGATTCGCGCCCGACCCGTGCGCGATGTGGGAGGCCAGCCCACCCGTCAGATCGAAAAACGCCCCCGCATACGCCCATTCCTTCACCAACGGAAAGCGCGGAACAGCAATCGCCGCCGCCCCCAGCACCTTCCAGAATCCCAGAATGCCCATTACATAGGTCGGATACCCCAGCTCGACCATGCCGCCCGCGGTACCGCCGCGTTGGATCAGATCGGCGACACCACCGGTCGCCAATACGAAAACCACCGCCGCGGTGGTCGCCCAATATCCGATCGCTCGTGCGTTGCCCATTTTCTGCTCCTTGCCTGCTCACGCCCTGCTGCGCCGTCACCTCCCTTGACCGGTGGATTGTCAGAAATGTGACGAGGTGTCGGACGGCAGGGCCCGACGCAAGGGATCGTCGCCGGTGAAACGGGCACGGGCCGGTTCAGCCGACCTGGACCTCCAGTTCCAGTTGATCGAGCGTGTCGGGGTCGGCGAGCAGATCGATGGCGACGATCCGACCGTCGGACACGGTGACGTCGAAGACCACCCGCGGTGTGCCGCCGACCGACCACACCGCTCCCGCGCGACCGTCGATGAGCGCGAGTCGCGCCCCCTGCGCGCGGCCGGCGAAGGTCTTGGCGACCGCGGCCGCGCCGAGGGCACCGGTCGCGCCGGTTGCCATCGCGGCGGCATCCACCCGGAGTACGACTTCCGGGTCCAGCAGCGTCAGCAATGCGCCGAAGTCGCCGCCGCGGGAGGCGGCGAGGAACGCGTCGACGACTTCGCGCTGCCGATCTCGGTCGGCGGCGGCTCGCGCACCCTGCACCCGCCTGCGCGCTCGGCTCGCCAATTGCCGTGCGGCGGCGGGGGTTCTGCCGACGATCGGGGCGAGCTCGTCGAACGGCACCGCGAACATGTCGTGCAGCACGAACGCGAGCCGCTCGGCCGGGGTGAGCGTGTCGAGCACCACCAGCAGCGCGAGGCCGATCGAATCGCCCAGCACCGCCTCGTGCTCCGGGCCGGTGACGAGTTCGGCCGGTTCGAGGTCGGCTAGCGGCTCCTCCCGGCGGACCTTGCGGGATTGCAGCATGTTCAGGCATATCCGGGCGACCACCGTGGTGAGCCAGCCGCCGAGATTGTCGATCTCGTCGGCATTCGAACGGCTCAGCCGCAACCACGCCTCCTGCACCGCGTCGTCGGCTTCCGTACCGGTACCGAGGATCCGGTACGCCACCCCGAGCAGGTGCGTCCGCTGGTGCTCGAACCGCGCGGCCAGAAAATTCTCGTCCATCTGTCACATTCCTTCGATAGCTCCGGTCAAGCAAACGAGCCGGGGCCACACCGGATCGAGCCGACAAGGAGCACACCATGACCGCTGGACTGTCAACCATCGTCTATCCCGGCACCGACCCGGTCAAGGCGAAACCCGGGGGTGGCGAATCGGGATGATGTCTCGTCGGGTCAGGTACTGATCTGTTGGGTAGCGGCACCGTGCTGTTCAGCTGGTGGTCACGGGGCGGTGTTAGTTTGCGGTGCGTGTGTGCGCGGTTGGTGGTGAGCGTCCATGACGTCGCACCGGCGAGTGCGGCTGAGACGGCACGGTGGTGTGCTGATGCCGACGGGTTCGGGATTCCGGTGTCGCTGCTGGTGATTCCCGGGCCGTGGCGTGGTGCGTCGCTGGCCGAGCAGCCGGATTATGCGAGTTTCCTACGGGAACGCCGTGGCGGTGGAGACGAGATCATGGTGCACGGATGGTCGCATCGGGCGGGACCCGAGGGTGCGTGGCCGCGGCGTGCGCTCGGTCGAGCGGTGGCGCGCGGTGCCGCCGAATTCGCGGCGCTCGACGTCGACGCGGCCACCGCCAAGTTGCGGGCAGCCAACCAGGTGATGGCCGAATCCGGGCTGTCGACAACGGGTTTCACCCCGCCGGGCTGGTTGGCCTCACCCGCCGCGGAACGCGCGTTGCGCGCGGCGGGCTTCTCCCACACCACCGACCACTTCGGCGCGAAGGACCTGCGCACCGGCCGCAGGCATCGCGGGTTCGCCCTCTCACACCGTCCCGGCGGCGGCTGGTCCGAACGCTTCGGCGCCGCCATGCTGGAAACCATGGCCCGTCGCAACGCCACCCGAGGTGGCCTCGTCCGGCTCGCCCTGCATCCCGACGACCTGCACCACCCCGGCCTGCGCGAAGCCACACTCCGCGCCATCGACGCCGCCCTGCGAGCAGGCGCGCGCGCCACCACCTACGCCGACCTCGTCGAATCGGCGGACAGCTGATGCAACCTGCCAACCGCCACACCGCAACCCACGGCGCGAATGCCTACCCCCGATGCAGGCGGGCCGAGAGGTTGCACTCCCGCCTCGATGGGATCTGCCGCGGACACTGCGCGACCGGACATGGGCGAACGCTCGCGATCCTTGTGCTCGACACCGCGCACACTGGCACGTTTGCCGGGCTGACCAGATCGGCGGTCCGCTGATGCGCATCGTGCAGATCGCGAACTTCTATACCCCCGCTTCCGGGGGGCTGCGTACGTGTCTCGACGAGATCGGGCGTGGATATCTCGCGGCGGGGCACAGTCGGGTGCTTGTGGTTCCTGGACCCGCCGATGGGGATGAGCTGACCGGGTCAGGGCGGCGAATTACCGTGCACAGTCCGAAGTTCGGGGCCGGTGGGTATCACGTGTTGACGGCACGACGAACCCGGGCGGTCCTCGATCGGTTGCGGCCTGATGTGCTCGAGTGCAGCGACAAGTTGAGTGTTCGGTGGCTTGCTCCGTGGGCGCGGGGAGCGGGGGTGCCGCTGGTGTTGTTCTCGCATGAACGCATCGACGCGATTCTGCGCACCCGAGTCCCACCGGGCTTCCCGTTGACCACCGCCGCCGACCTGGCCAACCGCCGCCTCTGCGTCCGCGCCGAAAAGGTCGTGGTGACTTCGAGTTTCGCGACGGCGGAGTTCGCCCGCATCGGAGCGACCAATGTGCGGCGCGTCCCGCTCGGCGTCGATCTGACCACCTTCCGCCCGGTCGAACCCGTAGCCGAAACTCGATGGGCCGCAGACGAACCCGCGCGTCTTGTGGTGGTGAGCAGGCTGTCCAAGGAGAAACGCGCCGAACTCGCTATCGAGGCGGTGCGCGTCCTGGTCGAGTCCGGTCTGCGGTGCGAACTGGCCGTCATCGGCGACGGCCCGCTACGTCCCCGTCTCGAACGCCTCGCCGCCGGACTCCCGGTGATCTTCCACGGCCACCTCACCGATCGAACCGCTATGGCCACCTTGGTCGCCGAGGCGGATATCGCGATATTCCCCTCCCCCGCCGAAACTTTCGGCCTTGCCGTCCTCGAATCCCTCGCTTGCGGCACCCCTGTCGTCGTCCCCGACGCGGGCGCCGCGGGCGAGCTCGTGGACGCGCCAGGCTCCGGCATCGTCTCCGACGGCTCCCCCCACGGCCTAGCCGACGGCGTCCGCGAACTCCTCACCGTCCCCGCCCCCCGACGCCGCACCGCCGCCCGCTCAGCGGCCGAACGCTTCCCCTGGTCAGCCACCGTCGCAGGCATGCTCGCCCTCTACGCCGACTACGAATCCCCCGCCCGCACAGCCTGACCCGCCGTAACAGACAACCGCGCCATTCCTCGAGATCAACACCCCCGACTATGATCGCAGCGAAACGCCTTCGGGCACAGGTGGATTCGGCGAGACTAGAAGGGTCTGGTCGAGTTCGTCGTGCAGAGTTGGGGAATTCGCGAGGAGTGCGATGCCGGTGATCACCAGGGCTGCCGCGAGGACTAGTAGGAACGGGCGTGGGTGGATGGTTACGGCGAACAACGTGAGTCCGGCGGTGTAGCTGAGGACCGGGTCGGTGATGGTCATGGCGGTGAGGGCGGTGGGGAGAGAGCCGCGGGCGTAAGCCTCCTGGGTGAGGAGGCCGCCGAGCACGGTGGATATCGGGATGCCGAGCAGGGCCCAGCTCAGGGTGGGCAGCGCCGACGTCGCTATGACCACCAACACCGCGGTGGTCGAGAAGCAGCAACCCGCGGCCACCGCGACCAGTGCCGAGCGCAGTTGGGGCGAGTGGGTCAGTCGGGAGACGGCGATCAAGGTGATGATCGCGGCGAAAACTCCCGCACCGACACCGGGCAGCAGTTCCGCCCGCACGTCCGCGTGACCGGGAGCGCTCTGCCCGACGAGCAGTATCAGCCCGCCACACACGAAAACCGTGCCCGCCCAATCCCGCCCGAGCAGCGAACGCTTGCGCCGCGCCGCCGCGAACGGCAACGCGAACAGCAACTGCACCACAAGCAGCGCCTGCACCACCGCGATCGCCCCCAGCCGCAACGCGACGGCATGCACGGCGAACCCGGCCACATTGGCACCCTGCCCGGCCAACCAGCGCCGATCGGTGAGCAGCCGGCGAGCGATGCCCGCGATCACCAGAAACCGACTGTGCCCCGCCTCCGTCGCGGCCTGCCGCGCCGCCCCCTGCTGCAGCGCCGCCGAGACGGCGAACAAGAGCGCGGCGAACAGCGCGAGGGAGATCGTCCCCACCGCGAGCGCGTCCGCGGGCGCGCTGCCGAGCATGTCGGCGGCATCCGGCATACCGCCCATGCTTGCGGGCCGGGATGAACACCGGATGGCATCCGCCCGGCGGCTCGGCAACAGCTCGGCAGGTCACTCTGCCCCGGACGCCGATGACAGGTGCCGATCACCAAGCGAACGGCCACCGCCGCCGCCGAGGCCAGCCGATCACGGCTGACGGCTGAACCGAGGGCAACAGTTCGGCTCGGCTCGTCCGCACCACGCGGACACCCCACCCCGGTTCCGGGGGCTGGACGGTGGTCCGGGCACACTCGATAGTCCTATGGTGAGCGAACGAAACGTCATGCTGCGGGTCCTGTGCGGGCTGCTGCTCTTGCTGGCTGTGGCCACGCCGGTGAGTGCGGCGGCGGAGCCGCTCGGTGTGCCGTTTCAGTGGAAGCAGGCGTTCATCGACGCACCGGACGGCACTCGCTTGCACGCGGACATTCTGCGAGCGGACGGTGTCTCCGATGACGTGCGCACGCCGGTGATTCTCACGGTCAGCCCGTACCGCGCGCACCTGGCCTACCTGAGTGAGCCACGGCTGGCGGGTGGTCCGTCTACCGACAACTTGCAGGCGGACATGTTCCTGCGGGCGGGATATACCTACGTCATCGTTGATCTGCGAGGGTTCGGCGGGTCGTCCGGCTGTCCGGATTTCGGCGGGCCCGGCGAACGGTCCGATGTCACCACCGCGGTGGAATGGGCCGCGAGCCAGCCTTGGTCCACCGGGAAAGTGGGCATGTTCGGTGTCTCCTATGAGGCATGGACCGGGTTGATGGGGTTGGCGGGCAAGCCGAAGGGGTTGGCGGCGGTGGCGTCGTTCGAACCGGTGGTCGATCCGTACTCGTATCTATATATGCAGGGGATCTCGTGGAAGTTCTCGGGGAAGCCGATCACCGAGAGTGGTGTGCGCCCAGCTGATTTCGCGGGGATGGAGCATTTGCTGATCGCGTCGACGCCGGGCCGCCCGGATGATTCGCCCGAATATCAGGCCGACGCGGCGCAATTGCCGTGGCAGTGCTATCAGCGGTATCTGACCGACATGACCAACCATGACGGTAATTCGCCCTTCTGGCGCGATCGTGACCTCATTCCCCGGTTGCGCGGCAACACGATTCCGCTGTTCCTCGGCCAAGGCTTCGTCGACTACAACACTCGCCCGTACCGGGTGTTCGACCTATGGAACGGTCTCGGCGCCGGTGAGCACAAAGCCTGGTTCGGTCAGTGGGGTCACCGCAGCTGCCACGACAAGTGCGACACACCGAATTTCGACACCGAGCTGCTCGCCTTCTTCGACAAGCATGTCGCGGGCCGTGACGTGCAGGTACCGGGACCACGAATCACGGTGGGCCAGTTCGACGGTCGCTGGCGCGCCGAAACCGCTTGGCCGCCTGCCGATGCCACCCGGGTGCCGGTCGAGCTGCGCCCCGGCGGCTACACCGATCGCGGACTGCTGCCCGGACCGGACCGCGAATTCTGGTCCGTCTCCGAACCTTTGGCCCAGGACCAACACCTGTCCGGCCTGCCGTCGGTGTCGCTG
Source organism: Nocardia sp. NPDC051321 (assembly GCF_044455225.1). Classification (NCBI taxonomy): domain Bacteria; kingdom Bacillati; phylum Actinomycetota; class Actinomycetes; order Mycobacteriales; family Nocardiaceae; genus Nocardia; species Nocardia sp. NPDC051321. The sequence continues at coordinate 106,090 of NZ_JBITEM010000009.1, forward strand.
CACGTGCGTGGACCCGCCAATGCCACGGTCGCCGTGGAGCTTTACGACATCGGGCCCGACCAACTGGCCACCGTCATCACCCGCGGCATCGCGCCCATCACCACAGACACCGCCGAAGTCCGCCTGCTCGCCCAGGATTGGCCGATCCCGGCGGGCCACCGGATCGGTGTGCGCATCACCGACGTTGTCGACGACGTGTGGTCGCACTCCCCCGCCTTCGCCCCGGTCACCGTGACCGAGGCCCACCTCGAACTCCCGATGCTGACCGCGCCACGCACGCCCGACCTGCCGGGTGGGGCCACCGAGGGCATCGTGAAGTGGCGAAACGAGAAGACCATACCGGTAAGCCCCGGCATGCTGAACAATGCGATGGTGTCCATGAATTTGCCGAACCGTACCGGTGATCGATGACGGACCCCGTCGACGACCGCACCGCCGAGCGCCTTGCCGTCGCATTGCGCTGCGCGACGGTGTCCACCGACAATCGGGACGAGGTCGACGATCAGGCCTTCACCCAACTCTCGGCACACCTCGAGCAATCCTTCCCGCTGGTGCACGCCGAGCTCGAGCTGGAGCGATTCGGCCACAGCAGGCTCTACCGGTGGCAAGGCATCGAGCCTGCGGGCGTCTGCGCGATCCTGCTCGGACATCAGGATGTGGTGCCGGTCGACGACCCGCACCGCTGGACCCAGCCACCGTTCGCGGGCGTGGTCGACGACGAATTCATTTGGGGCCGTGGCGCGATCGACGACAAGAGCCGGGTGCTGGCGATCCTGGAGGCCGTCGAATCGGCGCTCGCCGACGGAATTCGCCCGCGGCGCACCATCTTTCTCGCCTTCGGTCACGATGAGGAGGTGTTCGGCGACGCAGGCGCGATGCGCATGGCTGACCGCCTTCGCGAACTCGGCGTGCACGCCGACCTGCTGCTCGATGAGGGCGGCATGATCACCGAGGGCGTCGCCGACGGTGTCGACCAGCCGGTGGCCAACATTATGCTCGGCGAAAAGGGTTATGCGACAGTGCAACTGTCGGTCAGCGAGGTGGGCGGCCATTCGTCCATGCCTGGCAAGCAGACCGCGGTCGGCCGGATCGCCCGCGCGGTGAGCCGCATCCAGGACCATCCGATGCCGCTGCGGATGACCCCGGTGACGGCCGACATGCTGGCCCGCTTGCGCCAGGCGATGCCCGCGTCGCGCCGCCACCTGCTCGGCGTGGCCGGCCTGGCCGCACCGCTGATCACCAGGGTGATGGCCATGCGGCCGCAGACCGAGGCGATGGTGCGCACGACAACGGCCCCCACGGTGATCCGCGGCGGCGTGAAGACCAACGTGCTCCCTCAGCATGCCGAGGCCTTCGTCAATTTCCGCATCCTGCCCGGCGATTCGGTCCGGTCGGTCCTGGCACACTGCCGGAAGGTGGTGCGCGACAACGGCGTGCACATCGAGGCGGAAGGGATGGCGTCCGAACCAACGGTGAACAGCCAACCCGGCCCCGAGTTCGAACTGATCGCGGATATCGCCAGGGCGATGGTGCCTGGCACCCTCGTCACCACCGGCATTGTCCCCGGCGCCACCGACTCGCGGCACTATCACGACCTCGCGCGCACCCGCTGCAACTTTGCCCCGATCGTGCTCTGCGAACGCGATCTGGCCTCGATCCACGGAACCGACGAGCGCCTGTCCCGTCTCAACTACGCTCGACTCATCGAGTTCAACCGCAGGCTGATCGCGCAGTTCGCGCAGTCGCCGAACACCGCGCCGCAGACGTCAGGAGCCGATGCATGACCGCCGAGCCCGAGGCGACCGGAAATTCTGAGCCGCAGTCACCTGACGTCGCGCCCAGCAGCACCACAGCGGGTACCGACGCCGAGCAGAGAAGAACCTCAGCGGGCACCGACGCCGAACCGACCAACGCCACATCGGCTACCGACACCGAGCTGAGCGGCAACGCAGAAGGCACCGACGCCGAGCCAAGCAGCGCCACAGCAAGTACCGACACCGAACCGAGCAGCGTCATAGCGGACACCAGGCCCAGCGACGACGCCCAGCCGCAACCCAGCGCCGCGCCTCAGGCAGACACCGTCGAATCAGCGACCGGCGATGACGCGGCCGCCCCGCAGATCCACACCGAAACCGGCCGGTTCGACGGCACCGGTAGCGGAATCGCCTGGCGCGCATGGCTTCCTGACTCACCAGCCCGCGCCGTGATCGTCCTCGTGCACGGCGTAGCCGAGCATTCCGGCCGCTACGTCCACGTCGGCCAGCGCCTTGCCGCCGCCGATTTCGCCGTCTACGCCCTCGATCACATCGGCCACGGCAAATCCGCGGGCAACAAGGCCAATATCGAGTCGATGGACGGCGCCGCCGACAACGTGGCCGCCATGCTCGACATCGCGACCCGCGAACATCCCGGCGTGCCGCGCTTCCTCATCGGCCATTCGATGGGCAGCCTCATCGTGCTGCACCTGGCCACCCGCGCACCGATCGACGTCACCGGCATCGTGCTCTCCGCACCGCCGCTCGATATCTCCGCGGGCAACGCCGTGCAACGCGCGCTCGCCCCGGTGCTCAGCAGGCTCACTCCGAATCTCGGTGTCCTGCAACTGGATTCCTCAGAGATCAGCCGTGACCCCGCGGTCAGGCGCGCCTACGACAACGACCCACTGGTGTACCGAGGCAAGCTTCCGGCCCGCACCGCCACCGAGATCCTCAACACCACCGTCCTGGTGAAGGGCCGCCTGGCCGAGCTCACCGTCCCGCTGCTGGTGCTGCACGGCACCGCCGACGCACTGGCCGCGCCGTCGAGCACCGACCTCATCGAGCACGGCGCGGGCTCGAAGGATCTGACCGCGATCCGCTACGAGGGCCTCTACCACGAGATCTTCAACGAACCCGAGCAGGACAAGGTGCTCGGCGACGTGGTGGACTGGCTGGAAGCGCACGTTACCGGCAAGTAAGATTCGGGGATGGGAACCACCGGATCCGTCGCGTTCATTCGCGCCAGCTGGCACAGCGCCATCGTCGACAAGGCATACGAGGGCTTCACCGCCGAGTACGCCGGTCTCGGCTACGACCGGGCCGCCGTCGAGGTCTTCGATGTGCCTGGCGCGTTCGAGATCCCGCTGCACGCGCAGCGCCTCGCCCGCTCGGGCAGGTACGCGGCGGTGGTCGCGGCGGCACTGGTCGTGGACGGCGGCATCTACCGGCACGATTTCGTCGCGTCCGCGGTGATCGACGGCCTGATGCGGGTGCAGCTGGACACCGACGTTCCGGTGTTCTCGGTCGTGCTGACCCCGCACCACTTCCACGAGCACAGCGAGCACGTCTCGTATTTCACCGAGCACTTCGTGACCAAGGGAGCCGAGGCCGCCCGCGCGCTGGCGACGACGCTTACCTCCCTGCGGTCGCTGCCGGTGTAGCGGTTACTTGTAGCGGGACAGGCAGGCCTGCTCGCCCTCCAGCACGCCGGTACGGAACGCCTCCACGCGCTGATAGCCGCTCGGCACCATCTTGCCGTTCACGTCGCTGGCCGCGAGGCCGTCGCTGAGCAGCTCGGAGACGGCCTCGTCGAGATCACCGGCGGACAGGCGGGGGTCGCTACGCGGCTCGCTCAGCTTGGTCGTCACCACGCCGGACAGGCAGGCGGTGCGCAGTCCCGCGGTCTCCGCACCGGTCAGGCCGAGCTTGCGATCGTTCTGCACCGCAAGGACATACCGCGACACGAAGATGATGAACGCGTTGTAATCGCCGTTCACCGCCGCCGAGAGCGGATCCTCTTCGCCCTTGGCGGGTGCGCCGCGCTTGGCCAGCGCCCGCACGTCGGTACCGATCTTATTCGTGCTTGGACAGTACGAAACCGGTTCGGTAGCAGCGACGTTCGAGCAGTTCTTCGGGACGCCCGTGTAGTCGAACTGCGGCTTCCTTCCGGTCGGGAAGATGGTGGTGAGCGCCTGGCTCACGCTGTTCAACGACTCGGCGGTCACCGGAAGCTGCTCGAACTCCTCACCCGGCTCGAACGACACCGGCAGCGTGCCGCGGCGTTGCGCGATCTGCTGGGTGGTGATCGACTTGCAGCCTTGCGCACCGTCCGAATAACCGATCTGTACCGCGGTCACCCGCTCGAACGCCGAACCGTGCGCGTTCTTCGAATCGCTCGGATCCTGGTCGCGAATGGCCACCGTGGCGCCGAGGACCGCGTTGAGTCCATCGGTGGTGTTCAACGTGAAGTGCGCCGAATTCCCTTCTGCCACATGCCGTAAGAACACCCCGGCCAAACAGTCGGCCTGCTGCTCGAGCACCAGCGTCGGCGTCCGCATACCGGCGAGCCTGGCCTGCCCCTGAATGGCGTGACCGTATTCATGCGCGAGCACCATCACCACGGCCATCTCGCCGAACTTCCGCACCACCGCGGGCAACAGCACGCCACGGTCCCAGCCGATGGTGTGGTCGAGACCGCAATAGGCCGCGTTCACCACGTGATAGGTGGACTCGCCGCAGAACTGGATCGCCTGTCGCTTTGGCGCGGCCGCGTCCCAGGAGTTGAAGACAGACACCGGCGTGAATGTGCCGGGAAAGTCCTTCGGGTAGGCCGCGGTCCAGTACTCCTGTAGATCGGCGATGGTGTTCAGCGCGAGCTTGTCGTACTTGCCGCCGTCACCGTTGATCGCGGCGAGCGGCGCGTCCGGCACCCCCTTGCGCGGACCGTTCGGCCCGGTGGCCGTCATCGACCCGGCGACTTCCCACATGGTCTCGCCACTGGGCGCCTTGGCATTCGGCGCGGTCGGGTTCTGCACGCCCTTGCCGCACCCGGCCAGTGCCGCGCCGAACAGCACGAGCACGGCCACCACCCCGTACCGCAGCCGTTGTGTACTCATCATCCACGGGCCTCCCCGACTACGGTGCGCACTTCGCGCACTCAGGCCCGGAGAGCGAGGCCGCCGAGCGTTCTCACGGTAATCGCCGCGCACCCCGCGCGCGCATCACCAACGGTCGAAAGACCTACGCGCGCTGACCCGTACAGCACCGTGCCTGCGAGATCAATTCAACCGCACCCTGGCGATCAACGCGCGGTGATCGGACCCGGGAACACTCAACGTGCGCACCTGCTGCGCGGTCGCGTCGGCGAGCAGGATGTGGTCGATGCCGATGATCGGCCCCCAGGAGCGGTCGTTGGGGAACGTCGGCAGTAAGCCCGCCCCCACCTGGTCGGCCGCCGACTCGAAGCGGCCGTGCAGCAGTTCGCGATAGGCCGCGTGATCGCGGGTCGCGTTGAAGTCCGCACCGACGATCGCCGGACCCTGTTGCGCGTCAAGGATTTCGCGAATCCTGGGCATCTCGACGAGCCAGTCGGAAAAGTTGAACGGGGGCGGAATCGGGTGGAAGGCGAACACGGTGATCGGCCCTCGCTCAGGGTGATCCATGATCGCGGACACCTGATTCAGCACGAAGCCGTCATATTTCTTGGTGTCCCGCAACGGATATCGGCTGTAGATGCCGGTGCCGCCACCGCCGTCGGCGGTCGGCTGAAGGTAGGAGTACGGCAGCTGCTCGCCGAGTTGCGCGGCGGCCAGCCGATCGACCGCGCTCTTCGTCAGTTCGTCCACGGTGAGCACGTCGATCCGGTTGTCCCGCACCGCCCGCACCACCGCATCGACATCCGCCTGCCCGAACAGCAGGTTCGACTGCATCACCATCACCTCGGGACCACTGGCCGCCCGGCTCTCCGGGACGAACGTGGGCACCAGCGTCCACAGCACGACACCCACCAGCACCCCGGCCGCGCCCGCGCTGCGCCAACCACGCGCGGCCAGGAAGATCACCAACCCGACCAGCGCACCGATCATCAGGTACGAGGCCCCCGACTGCAACAGGACCAACGACCGATCTTGCCAAGCTCCGAAATGCAGTACGACCCCGACGACCCCAACCGCCAGCGCGCACCAACCCACCCCGAGCACCACTCGCTTCAACCATTTCGGCATGCCATGACCCTAGGTGGCGGATGTGGAGATGCTGTGCGCCGACCGTGGAGGTCCCGGGCGATCGCACCGGAAGCCCTGATCAGCGGACCACAGCTCTGCCGATCCAGGATCTGTCGTCTTCCTGAAGTCCGCCGCCTAGAATGCACCGCAGGCGTCGGAGGAGGGCCGGATGTACGTCGAAGAGTTTCGCGTGGCTGGACCGCTTACCGCCGACTGCGCCGAAGAACTTCTGCTGGCCATGATCGGGTATACCTCGCGGATCACGGTAAGTAGCAATGGACGCAGCGTAAACGCGCCCCTACTGCCGACCTGCTTGGACGTGCTGCGACTGCGGACGGGCAGCGTGGTGACGGTGACCGTCGAGCACGGGCACCGCCCCGAAATCGACGAAGACCGCCTGGCGCTGCGCGAGTTCGCCGACCGCTTCCAGGCGCTCACCGGTGGGCAAATCCCCTAGCGCACAGGCACATCCCTCGTCCCCACGACGGATACCTGTCCGTGGGGTGCCTGTGCGCCAGGGAAATCAGGGCCCGGTCATCAGATCGATCAGAGCCGCGGTGTCGGTGATCAACGAGCCACCCGCGAATTCCAAAGTGGCGTAGGACCTTTGCGCGGCCATCGGATGTCCCGCACCGCACGCGTCGGTGACCATGATCGGCAGGTAGCCGAGGTCGAGGCTGTGCCGGACGGTGGGTTCGATGCCGACCTCCATGGCGATACCCGCGATCGCGTAGGAGTCGATGCCGCAGTCGCGCAACGCGATATCAAGGGGTGTCGCGGCGAAGGCGGACATGGTGATCTTGTCGAAAACGACCTCGTCCGAGCTGGGGGTCAGTTCAGGTACGAGCTGGTATTGCGGCGATCCCTGCGGAAAGCTGGCGTGCAACTCGTCCAGGTCGTCCACCCGCTGCCATTGCATGGCGGTACGCAGTTGCGAAACGCCGGAGGCGGCGATCGGCAGCGACACGTGCCGGGTATAGAAGACCCGAAACCCGTTGGCCCGAGCAGCATCTCGCAGCCGCACGCACGCTTGCACGATCTTGTCGCCGTCGGCAACCTGACCGACGATGCCGACCTGCATGTCGTAGATCAGCACCGCCATCCGGGTGGGATCGCAGGCATCCGCGACGGTTTGCGGAATGCGGAGTCCGAAGGCGTTTCGCATGGTAGCGCCTCACTTGGTCCGGTCGTAGGGCTCGGCGACGTCGACCTTCGGGTCCATCAGCGCCTCCAGCGGCAGCGGGGCCTGCACCGGAACGTAGGTCCACTCCAGATAACCGGCCTTGGTGAGCGGGAAGTCGGCGACGTACCGCTGCGCCTCCTCGACGCTGTCCACCTCGAACACGATCACCACCCCCGGCTCGTCGGCGCGCGCGTAGTTCTCCCGCACGATGCCCGCCTTCCACAGCCGCCACACGTTGGCGACCTCCTCGGGCAGGTACGGGTTGATCGTTGCCAAGGTCACGCCGGGCTTGAAACGGTCGAAAACAATGACCTTCATAGGGATTCGGACTCCATGTCTGCGGTAGGGAGTAAGGACTCCCGTCCATGGAATCGCGATGATTACAGTGTTACAAGAACGCACTTTTTAGTGAGTACCCGGAGGTGAGCGATGGTCGAGAAGCGCTACCACTGCGCGGTGGAGGTGACCGTCGACCTCATCGGCGGCAAGTGGAAGCCGGTAATCCTCGCCCACCTCAAGGAGGGTGTGCGCCGCTACGGCGAGCTGCGCAGGCTGATGCCGACGACCAGCGAGAAGATGCTCGTCCAGCAGTTACGTGAACTGGCGGCCGACGGACTGGTCCGCCGCACCGTCTTCGACACCGTGCCACCGCAGGTCGAATACGACCTCACCGACGAAGGCTGGACCCTCGTCCCGGCCCTCACCGCCCTCTACGAGTGGGGCGAAAAACGCGCTGAACGAACAGGTCTACTGATCGAGCCCGCGCCGTCGATCGCGAACTGAGCGCGGCCCGCCCTACTGGCCGAAGACGCGCTCCACCACCGCTTTCGCGCGACGGGTCACGCGCATGTAGTGGTCGAGGAACTCGCTGCCGTCGTCGTTGGGCCAGCCTGCCACCCTGGCGACCGCGGACAACAACCGGCCAGGACCGGGTAGCTGGTCGGCGGGTTTGCCGCGCACCAAAACCAGTGCGTTGCGGGCCTTGGTCGCGGTGAGCCACGCGTCACGCAGCAGCGCGACATCGGAGGGGTCGAGCAGCTTGGTCTCCTCGATGACGTTGAGCGACTCCAACGTCGACGTGTTGTGCAGGCCGAGCACATCGTGCGCGTAACGCAGCTGCATCAGCTGAACGGTCCACTCGATATCGGCGAGACCGCCGCGGCCAAGCTTGGTGTGGGTGGCCGGGTTGGCGTTGCGGGGTAGTCGTTCGGCGTCGATGCGGGCCTTGATCCGGCGGATCTCGCGCACCGCTTCGGCCGACACCCCGCCCGCCGGGTAGCGCACCTTGTCGATGACGTGCAGGAAGCGCACGCCGAGCCGCTGGTCGCCGGCGACCTGATGGGCCCGCAGCAGCGCCTGCACCTCCCACGACTGCGCCCACTGCTGGTAGTAGGCGTCGTAGGCGGCCAGCGTGCGGACCAGCGCGCCGTTGCGTCCCTCGGGTCGCAGCCCGGCGTCCACCAGCAGCGGCGGGTCGGTGCTCGGCGCGCCGAGCAGCTTCTGCACCTTGTCGGCGACGCTGATCGCCCACTTCACGGCCTTGGTCTCGTCCTCGCCGGGGCGGGGATCGCAGACGAACAGCACGTCGGCGTCGGATCCGTAGCCGAGTTCCTTGCCGCCGAGCCTGCCCATGCCGATCACCGCGAAGTCGGCGGGCGCGGGCGCGCCCAGCTCCGCCTCGCTGGCCCGAATCACCGCCGCGAGTGAGGCTTCCAGCACCGCGACCCACACCGAGGACAGCGCACGGCAGACCTGTTCGACGTCGAGCATGCCGAGCAGATCGGCCGAGGCGACGCGGGCCAGCTCGTGCCTGCGCAGCGAACGTGCCGCGCCAACAGCACGTTTCGGGTCGTTGTAGCGGGCCGCGGCCGTCATGATGCCGCGGGCGACATCTTCGGGCTGCGGGCTGAGCAGCAACGGACCGCCCGGCCCGTCGGCGTACATGCGGATGGTGTCCGGCGCGTTGATCAGCAGATCTGGCAGGTACTCCGAGGAGCCGAGCACGATCATCAGCCGCTGCGCGATGGCGCCCTCGTCGCGCAGCTCGCGCAGGAACCAGGTCTGGTCGCCGAGCCCCTCCGACACCCGCCGGTAGGCGAGCAGGCCCGCGTCGGGATTCGGTGTCTCGCCGAGCCATTCGAGCAGGGTCGGCAGCAGCAGCGCCTGGATCCGGCCCTTGCGCGACACCCCCCTGGTGAGCGCCTCGAGGTGCCCGAGTGCGTGTTCGGGGGCCTGGTAGCCGAGCGCGGCCAACTGCCGGACCGCCGCGTCGGGGCTGAGCCGCAGCGCCTCTGGTTCCAGCTTGACCACCGATTCGAGCAGCGGCCGGTAGAACAGCTTGGCGTGTAATCGCCGCACCCGCACGGCATTCCGGCGGATCTCGGCGGCCAGCACGCCGACGGCGTCCTGCCTGCCGTCCGGCCGGATGTGCGCGGCGCGGGCCAGCCAGCGCATGCCCTCCTCGTCATCGGAGGCCGGCAAGGTGTGCGTGCGCCGCAATCGCTGCAGTTGCAGGCGGTGTTCGAGTAGTCGCAGAAACTCGTACGACGCAGTGAGATTCGCGGCATCGTCGCGGCCGATATAGCCACCGGCGGCCAATGCCGTCAGCGCCTCGACGGTGCCCTGCACGTGCAGCGACTCGTCCACCCTGCCGTGCACCAATTGCAGGAGCTGGACGGCGAATTCGACGTCGCGCAGGCTGCCGTGCCCCAATTTCAGCTCGCGCTCCCGCATGTCGGCGGGCACCAGGTCTTCCACCCGGCGCCGCATCGCCTGCACGTCGGCGACGAAGTCGGGGCGCTCGGAAGCGGTCCACACCATCGGCATCAGCGCGTCTTTGTACTGCTGACCGAGTTCGAGGTCGCCGGTCATCGGCCGGTTCTTCAGCAGCGCCTGGAACTCCCAGGTCCGCGCCCACCGCTTGTAGTAGGCGACATGGGAATCCAGCGTGCGCACCAGCGCGCCCGCCTTGCCCTCCGGCCGCAGCGCCGCGTCGACCTCGAAGTAGGCCGCGCTGGCGACGCTCATCATCTCGGCAGCCAGCCGGGTCGCGGTGGCGTCGGCGGGTTCCGCGACGAACACCACGTCGACATCGCTGACGTAATTGAGCTCGCACGCACCGCTCTTGCCCATGGCGATCACCGCGAGCCGCACCGGTACCGGGCCGTCCTTGCACACCCGGGCCACCGCCACCGACAGTGCCGCGGTGAGCGCGGCATCGGCCAGCGCGGTCAGATGACGGCCGACCACCTGGTACGCAAGTACCGGTTCATTCTCGACGGTGGCCGCGAGGTCGAGCGCAGCGAGCAGCAGCAGCTGATCGCGATACCGCTTGCGCAGCAACGCGACCACCTCGGGTCCGGACTCACCGGCCCGGAACAGCAGTGGACCCGCATTGGGCCCTTCCTCCGGCACCGCGCGCACCGCGTCGAGCAGGTCGGCGATCAGTTCGTCGCGACTCGGCAGCTCCTTGCGGCGCAAGATCTGCCAGGCCGCCGGGTCGACGACGAGATGGTCGGCGAACGCGCTGGACGAGCCGAGCAACGCGAACAGCCTGCCGCGCAACGCCGTTTCCGCACGAATCGCCGAATCCAGTGCGGCCCAATCGTTTTCCATCCGCTCGCGCAATTTGACCAGCGTATTCAACGCCAGGTCGGCGTCGGGTGCGCGCGACAGCGCCCACAGCACGGGGATACTTTCGACGTTGTCCCAGCCCAATTCGTGCAGCGAGGCGGCGGCGGAGGGCTCGAGCAGACCGAGCCGACCGACACCGGGGACCGCGGAGCGGGCAGTCGGAGGGCGGACCATAGGTCTCAAATTACATGGTCGCGGCTAACGACCCGCCCGTCCCTGGACATACATTCGGTTGCGGAAAGGCGGCGCTCGCTACAGGCCGAGATATTCCTTGAGCTCGTACGGCGTCACCTGGCTGCGGTAGTCGGCCCACTCCCGGCGCTTGTTGCGCAGGAAGAAGTCGAACACGTGCTCACCGAGGGTCTCGGCGACCAGTTCGGACCGCTCCATCGCCTGCAGCGCCTCGTCCAGCGTGCCGGGCAATTCACGGAAGCCCATCGCGCGCCGCTCGGCGACGGTCAGCGACCACACGTCGTCCTCGGCCTCCGGCGGCAGCGTGTAACCCTTCTCGATGCCGCGCAGACCGGCCGCGAGCAGCACCGCGAAGGTCAGGTAGGGGTTGCATGCCGAATCTGGGCTGCGGATCTCGACGCGACGCGAGGAGGACTTGTTCGGCGTGTACATCGGCACCCGCACCAGCGCGGACCGGTTCGACCGGCCCCACGAGGCCGCGGTCGGCGCCTCGCCGCCGTGGATGAGCCGCTTGTAGGAGTTCACCCACTGGTTGGTGATCGCGCTGATCTCCGGCGCGTGCTCCAGGATGCCCGCGATGAACGCCCGCGCGGTACTGGACAGATTGATCGGGTCGTCCGGATCGTGGAAGGCGTTCGCCTCGCCCTCGAACAGGCTCATGTGCGTGTGCATCGCCGAGCCCGGGTACTGGGCGAACGGCTTGGGCATGAACGTCGCGCGCACGCCCTCGTCGATGCCGACTTCCTTGATCAGGTAGCGGAAGGTCATCACGTTGTCGGCCATGGACAGCGCGTCGGCGTAGCGCAGGTCGATCTCCTGCTGACCGGGCGCGCCCTCGTGGTGGCTGAACTCGACCGAGATGCCCATCGACTCCAGCGCGTCGATCGCGTGCCTGCGGAAGTTGGGCGCCGAGTCGTGCACGGCCTGGTCGAAGAAGCCGCCGGAGTCGGCCGGGATCGGCTGCGAGCCGTCCACCGGGCCGTTTTCCAGCAGGAAGAACTCGATCTCGGGGTGCACGTAGCAGCTGAAGCCGACGTCGGCGGCCTTGTTCAGCTGGCGGCGCAGTACGTGCCGCGGGTCGGCCCAGGACGGCGAGCCGTCGGGCATGGTGATGTCGCAGAACATCCGCGCGGAATGCTGGTGGCCCTTGCTCGTCGCCCACGGCAAGACCTGGAAGGTGGACGGATCCGGGCGGGCGACCATGTCGGCCTCCGACACCCGGGCAAAGCCCTCGATGGCAGAGCCGTCGAAGCCGATGCCCTCCTCGAAAGCGCCCTCTAGCTCGGCGGGAGCGATGGCGACGGACTTGAGGTAACCAAGCACGTCGGTGAACCAGAGCCGCACGAAGCGGATATCCCGCTCTTCGAGCGTCCGCAGCACGAATTCCTTCTGGCGATCCATGTCCGCGAGAGTAAGCACCCGGCGTTAAATCCGTGTTACATACACGCTGAGTGTGCTGACCTTGTTGTGCGAATATGACATCACCGCAGGTCCGATCAGCAGGTAAGTCCCGGCGCCGGGTCGGTCAGGTCGACCAGATAGTCGATGACCGCGTTGTCCACGCACGACGATCCACCCGAGAGCGCGACCGTGTGCCTGTTGCCCTTGTAGGTCAGCAGCGAGGCACCCAGCTGGGCGGCCAGGTCCACGCCGGCCTGATACGGCGTCGCCGGGTCCTCGGTGGTCGACACGACCACCGTCTTCGGCAAGCCGGTCACCGTGATCCGGTGCGGCTCACTGGTATTCGGTACCGGCCAGACCGTGCACTGGTCCAGCGGGGCCGCGCCGGTGCCGCGACCGTCGTCGAGAAACGGCGCCGCCTTGCGGTATTCGATGTCCTGCTCGGCGGTGATGCCTCGGTCGCTGATGCGCGGATCGTCCACGCAGCGAATGGCGGTGAACGCGTCGGAGGTGTTGTTGTAGCTGCCGTCGTCGCGGCGGCCGTCGTACAGGTCGGCCAGTTGCAGCAGGGTGTCGCCGCGGCCGTCGCGCAGTTCGGACAGGCCGAGGGTGAGTACCGGCCACAGATCATTGGTATAGAGGGCTTGGCGTACGCCGGTGAGCGCGTCACCGTAGTTGAGGCCGCGCGGGTCGGTGGTCGGTACGGTCTTGTCCCACAACGGATTCACCAGTGCGCGGAAGCGCTGCACCGCCTGCGTCTTGTCGGTGCCGAGCGGGCAGTCCGCCTTGCCCGCGCAGTCCGCGGCATAGGCGTCGAACACCTTCTGGAAGCCCGCCGCCTGCCGCAGCGACTCCTGCACCGGATCCTGCGCGGAGTCGACGGCACCGTCCAGGACGAGGGCGCGCACATGGTCCGGGAACTTCTCGGCGTAGGCCGAACCGATCTTGGTGCCGTAGGAGTAGCCCAGGTAGCTGAGCTTCGCGTCACCGAGCGCGGCGCGCAGCACATCCATGTCCTGCACCACCTCGCGGGTGCCGACGCGGCTGAGGAAATCCTTGCCGGTGTGCTCCGTGCAGCGGTCCGCGTACTCCCGATTCTCGTTTTCCGCCGCGGCGATGCCCTCGGGCGTGTTGTCCTTCTGCGGCTCGGCCCGCTGGGCGTCCTGCTCCTGTGCGGTCTCGCAGACGATCGCCGGAGTCGAGGAGCCGACGCCGCGCGGGTCGAAGCCGACCCGGTCGAAGCGCTCGGCAAGGGGTGTCTTGTTGCCAAGCGACGACATGGTCAGGCCCGATTCCCCCGGCCCGCCCGGATTCATCAGCAGCGAGCCGATCTTCTTGCCGGACGCCTTGATCCGTGAGAGGGCGATCTGGGCGGTCGGCCCGTCCGGCGCCGAATAGTCGACCGGCACGGTGATCCGCGCACACTGCGCGCTCGGTGCGAAGCGATCGTCCGGTGAACCGAACCCGGTGCAGCTCCCCCACTGGACGGTCTGCGAGTAGAACTTCGCCAACTCCGCGGGCGCCGCAGGCATCGGCCCCGTCGGATGCCCGTCCACCGTGCACCCCGCCGCCACCAACGCCAGCACCGCAACCATCAGCGCCCCGCGCCCACTCCGAACCAAACCCATCCACAGATACTGACACCTCCCCTCCCCGCCACAGACAACGCACCGGTCACAAACCCATTCCTCCGTCCACTCGACGTAGCGAGCGTGCACCTGACGCAGGTTGCAACCTGCGTCAAGAGGACGAACCGTGCGTCAAGTGCGGCTGGGATGTGAGCAATCGCATCGTGGGAAAGGGTTAATTCGGCCTGGTGGGGGGTGGCAGACTGGGGTTTGTCAGATGAACCCGGGGACCCGGATGGGCCCCGAGGAGACAGCAGACGAAAGGGACGAAGATGTCCGTATCCGATTCGGAAACCCCTGCCTACGGTGCGGCACCCAGCCAGGCCAAGAAGGCTATGCGTAAGACCCGGGTGCAGCACCTGCAGCAGATGAAGGCCGACGGGCAGCGCTGGGCGATGCTCACCGCGTACGACTATTCCTCGGCCCGGATATTCGAGGAGGCGGGCATCCCGGTGCTGCTCGTCGGCGACTCGGCCGCCAACGTGGTCTACGGCTACGACACCACCGTGCCGATCACCGTGGACGAGCTGCTCCCGCTGGTCCGCGGCGTGGTGCGCGGCGCACCGCACGCGCTGGTGGTGGCCGACCTGCCGTTCGGCACCTACGAGTCCTCCGCGCAGCAGGCGCTGGCCACCGCGACCCGCTTCATGAAGGAGGGCCAGGCGCAGGCGGTGAAGTTCGAGGGCGGTGAGCGGGTCGCCGAGCAGATCGCGCTGATCACCGCCGCGGGCATTCCGGTGATGGCGCACATCGGGTTCACCCCGCAGAGCGTCAACACCCTCGGCGGGTTCCGCGTGCAGGGTCGCGGCGACGGCGCCGAGCAGCTCATCGCCGACGCCATCGCGGTCCAGGAGGCCGGTGCGTTCGCCGTGGTCATGGAGATGGTGCCGGCCGAGCTGGCCGCGCAGGCCACCCGCAAGCTGACCATCCCCACCGTCGGCATCGGCGCCGGCGTGGAAACCGATGCGCAGGTGCTGGTCTGGCAGGACATGGCCGGATACACCAGCGGCAAGACCGCTAAGTTCGTCAAGCGGTTCGGCAATGTCGGTGATGAACTGCGCACCGCCGCGGCGGCCTACGCTGATGAGGTAGCCCGGGGCACCTACCCCGGGCCCGAACACAGCTTTTAGATCGACGCCATGGAGTAACGATGACCGGCCGAGCAGTGCACGCCCCCGCCGCACTGCTCGGCCAGCCGGTCGAACCGTTGCTCGATTGGGCGGCGAGCGTGCTCAAGGCACAAGAGGTCGAAGTCACCGGCACACCGACGATCACCCGCCGTCGCGCCTGGTCGCTGACCGTCCGCATCCCGACCGAGACCGGCCCGGTGTGGGCGAAGGCCAACGCCCGCGCCTTCGCCCACGAGGGACCTCTGATCCAGCTGCTCGCCCGTCTTCGTCCCGGTAGCGTGCTGGAACCCCTTGCGGTGCAACAGGAGCACGGCTGGCTGCTGAGTCCGCACGGCGGGGACACCGCGCGCGACACCGACGCCGAATGGTCCGGGCTGCTCCGCTCCTACGCCGGCCTCCAGCAGTCCCTCGCTGGGCACATCGACGACCTGATCGCCACCGGCACCCCTTACCTGCCGCCCACCCGGCTCGGCACGATCTACCGCCACTTCGAGCCGCGCGTCCCCCGCCTCGGCCGCCGCATCGAGGAGGCCGCCGCCGAACTGGCCGACTACGGCAGGCTCACCATCGAACACAACGACGTCCACCCCGGCAACGTCTTCGCGGGCACCGGACGACTGTTCGACTGGGGCGATGCCGTGATCACCCACCCCTTCCTCTCCCATCGCATCCTGCACAACCCGCATCGCGACGCCTACTTCGCGCACTGGGGCCCGATTTCCGCCGCCGAGATCGCCCTCGCCGAACGCCTCGCCCCGTTGATCGCGCTCAACCCATGGCGCACCATCGACACCTCCATCCCTCGCTTCGCCCGCTGCGTCGAAGCACTGCTGGACGAACTGCGCGTCGCGTTCCGATAGACACACAGTCCGGGCCGTTGCCGCGAATCAATGGCAGACTCGATGCGGACATTCGCGATAGAAGTTGAGGTACAGATGCGGCACAGCCGTTGGATTTCACGCAGCACGCTGCTGCTGGCGGGCGTTTTCGCCGCCGCAGCACTGACCGCATGCGGAAGCGAGTCGAACCCGGCTCCGACCGGGAGCTCGAGCTCGACAACGGGCTCGGCGACGGCGACCACCAAGCCGGGTGGCACCGCAGGCACGAACAAGCCTGCCCCGCCGGTGATCTCCGATGCGGCCTCCGCCCAGCTCTGCGACATGATCAAGCCCGAGCTGTCGAACTGGCGGGTGCAGGGTCCAACGCTCGGCAAGATCGGGCTCAACGCGCTGGTGCACGAGTGGGCGCTGCGCAACGGCGGCATCAACGGCGCGGTGCTGGCCGACAAGCCGATCGTCGATCGTCTCACCACCAAGAGCTGCCCCGACGTGCACCAGGAGGCAATCCAGGCGCTGGAGCTCCCCGATCTGGCCTCGGGACTGGCGTTCTGATGGGCGGCACACAGTTAGGGACGCTGTACCCCGAGATCGAGGCCTACGACTCCGGCAAGCTCGACGTCGGCGACGGCCAGTCGATGTACTGGGAGGTCAGCGGCAACCCGGACGGCAAGCCGGTGGTCTTTCTGCACGGCGGCCCCGGCGGCGGCACCGCACCGGCCCAGCGGCGGTTCTTCGACCCGGCGGCCTACCGGATCGTGCTGTTCGATCAGCGCGGCTGCGGGCGCTCCACGCCGCACCTCGCCGACGATCCGAGCTTGGCGACCAACACCACCCAGCATCTGATCGCCGACATCGAGGCGCTGCGAATCCATCTCGGCATCGAGCGCTGGCAGGTGTTCGGCGGCTCGTGGGGTTCGACCCTCGCGCTCGCCTACGCCGAGACCTATCCGGATCGGGTCACCGAACTGGTGCTGCGCGGCATCTTCCTGTTGCGCCGCAAAGAAATCGACTGGTACTACAACGGCGCCGCGGGCTACGTGTATCCCGACGAGTGGGAGAAATACCTCGCGCCGGTGCCGGAAGCCGAGCGAGGCGAGGACCTGGTCGAGGTCTATCACCGACTGCTGCACTCGGCCGACGAGGAGGTCGCGCTCGCGGCCGCCGTCGCCTGGTCCACGTGGGAGGGAGCGACGAGTTCGCTGCTGCCGCAACCGGATCGGGTCGCCGAATCCGCCGATCCGCGGTTCGCGCTCGCCTTCGCGCGGATCGAGAACCACTACTTCCGCAATCACGCCTTCCTCGACGAGGGCCAGCTGCTGCGCGACGCCGACACCATCGCGCACATTCCCACCGTCATCGTGCAGGGCCGCCACGACATCGTCTGCCCCACCGTGAGCGCCTGGGATCTGCACAAGGCCTTGCCCGGTTCGGAGCTGCACATCGTCGAGGACGCCGGACATGCCTCCTTCGAGCCCGGCATCACGCATCATTTGATCGAGGCCACCGATAGATTCGCGAAAACGGGGTAACCATGACGGCCACCGCAGGCAAGGCCATCGTCGCGGCACTCAGCGACAACGTGGACCGGCTGCTGGCCGCTGAACCCGAGGTACGCGGGGACGAACCGGATTCGGTCCACCAGATGCGGGTGGCCACCCGCAGGCTGCGCAGTGTGCTGCGGTCCTATCGCGGACTGTTCGAACGGACACCGGCCAGGACAATGGGCGAGGAGCTCAAATGGCTGGCCGGTGTCCTCGGCGTCGCGCGCGACGCCGAGGTGCGGGCCGAACGCTTCGAGACGTTGCTGACGAAACATGGTCAGCAGTCCGAGCATTCGAAGACCGACCTCGAATTGGTGACCGCCCGTCTGGTCACCGCCGAAAACGCCAAGTACTCCGTCGCGCACGCCGACGTGCTACAGACCTTGGACAGCGTGCGCTACCGCGAGTTGCGCGACGAACTCACCGAGTGGCGCACCGAACCGCCGTTGCGTTCCTCGCGCGCCGCGGTGCCCGCCGAGGAATTCTTCACCGTGGTGCTGGAACGCGACCGCGAGCGCATGCTGGCACTGATCGAGCGGGAAACCACCGTCACCCCCGCTGAGCGCGTCGAGTTGCTGCACGATATCCGCAAGAGCGCCAAGCGATTACGGTACTCCTGCGAGGCCGCCGAGACGGTCCTCGGCACCGACGCCAGCGACCTCGGCAGCCGCGCCAAACGACTACAAACGGTGTTGGGCGACCACCGCGACGCCGTCGAATCACAACACGCCATCTACGGCATAGCCGCCGATGCCGGTGCCGCAGGCGAAGACACGGCCCTCTACCGCATCCTGGCAGGCGCCGAAGACACCGCCGCCCGCCAAGCCCTCACCCGCTACCCCGACGCCGCAGCCGCCATCTCCGGCGAGTAACCCCAACTTCCGCCCTCCCCCTCAGGCAAGCCACGCAGCCGCACCATTCTTGATTTCCGGCACCGAGAATCGCATGCGAATTTCGGTGCGGCAGATCAGGAGTGGTGCGGCTGATGTGCTCAACGGCTGCGGGACGGGCTACGCAGGGTAGGCGAAGCTGATCTTGCGGGTGGTGGGGTCGGCGGATACGAGGCGCACTCGGACGGAGGCGCCTTCGGGGGGTTCGCCCACGCAGGGGCCGAGAACAGGTGGGTCGGCGATGAAGATTTCTGCGGCGCGGTTGCCGTTGGCTTCGCGGACGACCACCGCGTCGAACTCGGTGCCCGCTCGTTCGGCGAGCAACGTGGACTCGGCCAGGTCGATGCAGGCTCGTTCTACCTTGCCCGCGATCGCGTCGCTGCGGCGCATGCTGTCGGCGGTGTCGGCCAGTCCGTCCTGGACCCATTGCGGGACTTCGGTTCCCGCGCAACGCGCTAGGCAGATCTCGGTGCTGAAGCGGTCGCTCAGGCGGCGCAGCGGCGCGGTGACGTGCGCGTAGGGTGCGCGGATCGCGCTGTGCTCCAAGCTTTCCGGGGTGCTGACCTTGGCATCGCCGTTCAGCACGGTGTAGGACGCGCCACGCAACAGACTCGTGGCCTCCGACATGAGTACCAGCGCGGCAGGCGTGTTCGGATCCAACCCGGCCAGCAGCTGCCCGACCGACAGTTCCGCGGGCCACTCGACACCCAACGCGGCCGCCGTGCGATGCATGGACGCTATCGCCGACTCGGCGGGCGGGGGCATGGTGCGCAACAGCGCTGGCGCCCCGGCGTCGATCATGATGCGCGCCGCGCACATTCCGGTCAGCAGTGAAACCTGCTCGTTCCAGTCGTCGGCGGCGGTCCGCGGCTCGACGATCAGCCGCCAATGCCCGTCCGAGTTACCATCGCGCACAATGCTCTGCGCGGGCAGCCGCAGCCCGATCGCGCCGCGCAGCAACCCCAGTTCGATGCGCCGCGTGCCGAATTCCGGCAGGGCGGCTATCGACGGATGCAGTCGGCCCGCGTCGGCATCGGCCTGCACGCCTGCGTAGTCCAGCCTGGCGCGCGAACGTACCAGCGCCCGCTGCACCGCAAACCGTTGCGGTTCAGCCTTTTCGTCGAGCTCGATGGTCCACAGCGCGGCGGGCCTTGGCTGCTCGGGCAGCAGGCTCGCGGTGCCTTCCGACAGCACCGGCGGGTGCAGCGGCACGGTGCCGTCGGGTAGGTAGAAGGTTTGCCCCCTGGCGCTCGACTCCTTGGCGAGCGCGCCGTGCGGATCGATCACGGCGCCGACGTCGGCGATGGCGTAATGCAGGACAAAGCCGGTGTCGGTGCGTTCGAGATGCAGGGCCTGGTCCAGATCCATGGCCCCCGGCGGGTCGATCGTCACGAACGGGATGTCGGTGCGATCGGCCCGGTCGCCCGCGAACGCGTCGGACGCGTCGCGGGCTTCCGTGCTGGCCTCGGCGGGATACGCCGAGGCCAGGCCGAATTCGGAACGGATGGCGCCGAAATCTACCGGCGCCGAGACGATCCGCTGATGCAATGGCACTAGGGTGCCAGACCTACTGCAGCGCCAGCATGGTGCCGTTCAACGAATCGAGCGGCCCATAGACGGTGAAGGTGACATGTCCGCCCGGGACCGCGGCCGACACCGCGGCCGCCGCGTCCAACGCTTCGCCGAACGAAGCCGCCGAAGGATGAGGCAGACCACCGAGGGTCTGTCCGAAACGGTTCTGGGCGACCCAGACCGTGTCAGCCGGGCTGAGGTCTACCTGCACCCCACCCGGCAGCGGCGTCACCGCTACGGCACTGGCGGAGCCAGCACCCATCATGGCGAAAACCGAAGCAGCCCCGGCGATCAACGCGCCGGCGACCAGTGAGCGAACAATCCGCATAGAGTTGAGACCTGCTTTCCCGCATTCGAAGTGTGAAGGGCTCGTTGCGGCCACGCAACGGGCCGTGCCAACGCGGACTACTTTATGACGTCGATCACGGTCCGGCTAGTTACCGGCAGATACACACGGCGAGTTCACCGCGCCGACATGGCCGCGACGTGGCTGCTAACGTGGGCCGCAGTAGCGGGTCTCACACTGTGCCCGCACATTCTGAAATGTCCTGTACGTCGACAATTGGGAGTTCCACAGCTATGTCATCGATTCTGTACGACTACCTGTTGCCGCTGCTCGGGGCGGACCAGGCAGCGTATTGGGCCCAGGTTTTCGTCATCGCACCGGTCTGACCCACAAGCCTTCTGCCACACCAAGTCGCCTCCCGTTCACCGGACGGGAGGCGACTTTGGTCTCGGACCGCTAGCATCCCGCTCCGTGATCAGAACTACCGCCGCTCTCGCGGCCAGCGCGACCCTCTTTGCCCTGCTGCTCACCGGCTGCGGGGACGACAAAGCCAGCAACACCCCCTCCTCTTCAGCTCCCGCCGCGCAATCGAGCGGTGACGCGCAAGTCGTCGACAATGTGAAGGCGGGCGCGTTCGTCGTCAGCTTCCGCGGCGCGTTCCCGAAACTGGCCGACGGCAAGGACGACGCGAAGATCGCCACCATCCTCAGCGACACCTGCAAGGAGATCAAGGCGAGCAAGTCCGAGGACGACGTCGTCAAGAGCATCACCAAGCGCGCGTCCGGCAAGGCCGAGGCGACCCCCGAGGAGGCCAAGGCCATCTACCAGATGGCCAAGATGATGTGCTGAGCTATCGCCTCAGCCACGGTAGGTAGCCGGCGCTTCGTCCGGCGGATCGAGCTGACGCTGCTCGGGGCCCGGGGTGATCGCCGCGGGCTCGTCGGCTCGTTCTGCTATCGCCGCGGGCTGTTCGGCTACCGCCGCGGGTTCTTGGGCCACCGTCGCCTGTTGCGGCGCTTGCGGATTGGCAGGCGCCTGCGGCGTACTGCGCTCCAGGAAGCGAAGCAGCTCCACCGGGAACGGCAGCACCAACGTCGAATTCTTTTCCGCCGCAACCTGAACCACGGTTTCCAGCAGGCGCAGCTGCAGCGCGGCTGGCGACTCCGACATCTGCGCGCCCGCCTGCGCCAGCATCTTCGAGGCCTGCAATTCACCCTCGGCGGAGATCACCCTGGCGCGGCGTTCACGTTCCGCCTCGGCCTGGCGCGACATCGAGCGTTTCAGCGAATCCGGCAGTGCCACATCCTTGATCTCCACCCGGTCGATGTGCACGCCCCAGCCGAGCGCCGGACTGTCGATCATGATTTCCAGGCCCTTGTTCAGCTCCTCGCGATTGGACAGCAGGCTGTCCAGGTCGCTCTTGCCGATGATCGAGCGCAGCGACGTCTGCGCCACCTGGCCGACGGCGAACAAATAGTTCTGCACCTCGACGACCGCGAGCACCGGGTCGAACACCCGGAAGTACACGACGGCGTCCACCCGCACCGTCACGTTGTCGCGGGTGATGCCCTCCTGGGCGGGCACCGGCATGGTGACGATCTGCGTCGACACCTTACGCATCCGGTCGACGAACGGAATCATCATGCGCAGCCCGGGATCTCGCGTCCCGACCACGCGGCCGAACCGGAAGATCAGCCCCTTCTCGAACTGCGTGACCACCCGCGTGCTCGCGGCCGTCAGCACGCCGCCGACAACCACCCCCGCGCCAACGATGCTGCTGAGAATCGCGAGTATGTCCATGCCCGGCCCCCGAATCGCGCCCGGCGGCAACAGGAGCGGGTACCTGGGCGCTGCGGCCCCGCGGCTACCTCCATGATGGCACCGCGGAACCGGCTGCGACAGAAGATCAGAGCGTCCTATTTGAGGGTCAGCCGCTTGACGGCCGTGCCGCTCTCGAGGCTCTGCTGGTTGTCACCCCACACCAATGCGCTGAAGACGCGCACGGTATCGCCCACCGCGGGCGTGAACGGTTCGGACTCCGCGATCTTCGTGGCGGTGACGGATACCGTCTGGCGTTCGGCATTGCACGTCGCCTTGGTCTTGGCACCGATCGTCTGCTCCGCGCCCTCGCCGGTGCTGCGGACGAACACCTGGAGCGTCACGGGCTTGTCGGTCGCCTCGCAGGTGTAGCTCACCGAGACAGCCAACCCGCTGCCGCTCAACGCGGCTGCGGTGATGTCGACGTTGTTGACGGTGGGTGGCGTCGCGGGGGTGGTGGTCGGAGCGGCGGCGGCGACACCGGCGCAGGCCACCGCGGCCAGAGCGGTTGCGGATGCGAGGGTTCCCGCGCGACGCAGCATGGTGTGAACGTTGATGACGATCTCCTAGCAGTCGATCCTGCGGCAGCCCCGAATCGGACACACCGCACAAAACCTCGACCGACAATGTACTGGTATCCGGCCCGCTCCGGTCGACCCAATCAGCTGGCCACAGAGCCGATCTCAGCCGTTAACGCGCAGTTCGCCCGGCGAACACCGGCGGATCCGCACTCGAAAGGGCGGACGAGTTGGCCTGTAAGCCGGATCCTGTCCCCGGTTCGCACCGGGGGGCGACCATCCATCTGGACACACCGTTGCCGGGTGCCTCGAGCGGTCCACCCGCAGGCTCGGGCGAGCAGCCCTCGAACACCTGCGCAGCCGCACCGCGAACGGTGCGACCTTTGACCTTGCTCCGGGCGGGGTTTACCTAGCCGCCCCGGTCACCCGGGGCGCTGGTGCGCTCTTACCGCACCGTTTCACCCTCACCACACGACCCGAAGGCCGTGGGCGGTCTGTTCTCTGTGGCACTGTCCCGCGGGTTGCCCCGGGTTGCCGTTAGCAACCGCCCTGCTCTGTGGAGTCCGGACTTTCCTCGGCGTCGAGCGGCGGCACAACCGTGCCCGTTCCCGATGCCGCGGTCGCCCGGCCAACTCGTCCGCCGTATCAGCGTACTGGTCGCCGCGCACTCCGCCAGGACGCGGGCCCCACCTACGCAGTACGGTTGGCTGCCATGGAACGTGTCGAGGTCGGCTTCCCCTCCGGAAGCGAGCAGTGCGCCGCCTGGCTCTACCGTCCGGATGGTGCGGCGAAGCCCCGTCCGCTCGTCGTCATGGGACATGGCCTTGGGGCAAATCGGGAAATGGGACTCGACCGGTACGCGCGGCGCTTCGCCGCCGCGGGCATGGCGGTCCTGGTGTTCGACTACCGGCATTTCGGAGCGAGCCAAGGTGAGCCGCGTCAGGTGATCCGGATCGGGCGCCAGCGCGAGGACTGGCAGTCCGCCATCGCCTACGCGCGCACCATCCGCGGCATCGACGCGACCCGGATCGCGTTGTGGGGCACCTCGTTCAGCGGCGGACACGTGCTCGCGGTTGCGCCGCACGACGACTACCTGGCCGCGGTGGTCGCGCAGGTCCCGTTCACCAGCGGGTGGTCCTGCGCGATGGCGAAGGGGCCGATCAGCATGACCAAGGTGACCGCGATCGCCGCCACCGACTTGCTGATCGGGCCGCTACGGCGCAAGCACGTCGGCATCCGGTTGGCCGGGCGCAAGCGGTCGGCGGCGCTGATGAGCGCGGCCGACGTGCCGGAGGGTAACGGCAGGCTGGCCGAGGAGAGCGAGCATTACAAGCCGAAGGTGGCTGCGCGCGTTGCGTTTTCGGCGCTGTTCGATTCGCCCGGCAAGCGGGCCAAGTCGCTGAAGATGCCGGTGCTGTACGCGTTATGCGACGACGATTCGATCACCCCGATCAAGTCCGCGCTGCGGGCGGCGGAACGCACCAAGCACGCCGTCGTGAAGCGTTACCAGGCAGGGCATTTCGATATCTACTTCGATGACGTGTTCGAGAAGGCGGTGTATGACCAGACGGAGTTTCTGGTCTCGATTTTGCGGCCGTGAGTCGTTGACGGCGCCGGTCACCCGCTGGTGTCGGCCGAATCAGCCCGTGCCGTATCGTGGAGATCAGCTCAGTTCCCGAGCATCTCTTGCTCCCGTCGATGGCTTCGATGCGCCGCGAAGCATCATTCTCATGAAACTCGCTCTGCCCCACGGGAAGGCCCTTCCCGTCCACCGGTGACGACCGCGCGGGCCAAGTCCCGCCCCGACCTGCGCCGCGAACGCCGCCAACGCGCCCACGGCTGCTGGAATCACCTCATCATCGCGCCGCTGTGGCCCAAACACGGCGTCAACCTCGGCACCATGCTGCGCACCTGCGACGCCGTCGGCGCCTGCATGGCCGTGCCGCGCCGCCC
Source organism: Nocardia sp. NPDC051321 (assembly GCF_044455225.1). Lineage (NCBI taxonomy): Bacteria > Bacillati > Actinomycetota > Actinomycetes > Mycobacteriales > Nocardiaceae > Nocardia > Nocardia sp. NPDC051321. The sequence goes on from NZ_JBITEM010000009.1 coordinate 130,654, forward strand.
ATGGATCCCCGACGCCCTGGCCCACGGCAACACCCTGCGCAAACCCCAATGCGTGCACTGGATCAACGGCCGCGTCGACCGCTGGCTGGCCCGCCAGCGCATCGGCGGCTCCGCCATCGTCGGCGTAGAACTCACCGACGAATCCATCCGCCTCGCCGACCTCCCCACCGCCCGGCGCCGCACCGTAATCGTCCTCGGCCACGAATCCACCGGCATCCCACCCGAAGGACTAGAACTACTCGACCTAGCCGTCGAAATCCCCATGATAGGCACCGGAAACAGCCTCAACGTAGCCGTCGCCGGCTCCCTGGTGCTGTACAAGTTAGCGGGCCTGTGTTGACGAAAGGACCCATGAAGGAGGACCGATGACCGAAGCAATCACCTACGAGATTCACGCGAACCGCGTCGGCCGATGGTGGGAGATCACCATCCCTGACATCTACGGAGATGATCCGTGCGGGCAAGCACCACACCTCACCGCCGTCGACTCTGAGGCGCGGACCATCATCGCGGCAAAACTCGATGTTCCGCTTTCTCAGGTCGAAACATCGTTGAGTTCGCCGACGTTCAGATCTGGACTGCGGTAGAGCGATTCGGACCTCGGAGGAAAAATATTGGCAGATCCGAGGCAGGCGGCATGCCGCGTGGCTGCCAGAGTATGTGTGCGACAAGATATCCCGCGCGGCGGTAGATTGCGGTCGGACGGACCGTCCGGAATTGAGGGAGCCGCGATGATAGATCCATCGATCCTGGAGGCTCGGCGCGTCTACTTGCTCGACCAACTGCGTGAGTTGCGGTGGGGGGTGGCCGAGTTGGCTGAGGGGTATGGCGCGCTGCCTGCCTCGGGGCTGCTGATCGATACCGAGGGCATCGGTGCCCTGACGACGCCCGCCTACTGTGTGGCGGGGGCTCGCGAGGTTTTCGAGGAGGCGACGATCGAACTCGACGCTGCCGTCGATGCCCTCGACCGGGCGGGTATGTATACGACACGGATTCGTTCGGTCGTCCTGGACTGAGGACGGTCGAATCCTGTCGGTGGTTGTCGCTACTGTGCCCGGTTATGAACACCGCGACTGCCGTCGTCGCCGAGATCGTCAGCGGGATCGAACCATTCGATGCGCTGGAACAGGAACACCTCGACGAGGCATTGGCTTGGCTCGCATCGACCGATGATGTGTTTCGCCGCGTCAAGCCCGCGACGCCACCACGACATCTGGTCAGCTATGTCGTGCTGGTCGACCCCGACGCGCGGGCGGTGCTACTCGGCCGCCATCGGCTCGCCGGATTGTGGCTGCCGACCGGTGGGCATGTCGATCCTGGCGAGCATCCGCTGGAGGCGGCGCGGCGCGAGGTGGTCGAGGAGATCGGCATCCCGGCCGATTTCACCGTCACCGGTACCGATCCCCTGTTCCTGACGATCACCAGCACGGTCGGTGCGGACAGCCACGACGACGTCAGCCTCTGGTACCTCATCCGCGGCGCCCGATCCCAACATTATCGGCTCGACCCTCGTGAGTTCAGCGCCGAACACTGGTGGGACATAGACCAATTCGCGGTTCTCGACGCCGACCCGCATTTCGGCCGCTTCCTCGCCAAACTGGAAGCCACGCTGAGCGCGGAAGTCTGACCTGTCACAACGGTTGCGCGCCGGGTTCCAGCAGTCGTTTCGGGTGCATGCCGTCGACCTGGCCGATGAACGGCGGATGGATGCTGTAGCCGAGCATGCGGCGGATGTCCTCCGACACGGCGCGCACGGTGTCGCGGGTAATCGACAGCGTGAACGCTTCCTGGGGCCGCAGCCACGGCTCGCAATATTGGGCGGTGACGGCCAGGCGCGAAGTCTGGGTGCGATTGGCACCGCCTCCATGCCAGAGGGTGCCGACGAAGAACACACACGAGCCCGCCTTCATCACCACCGGTTCTCGCTCGCTCTCCTCGGGCATGCGGTGACCCCACAGATGACTACCCGGAATGATCTCGGTGGCGCCGTTGTCGGCGGTGAAATCGTCGATCGCCCAGATCGTCGCCGCGCCGAGTGCCGTGCGTGGGCGCGGCAGCGGATAGAAGCCGTCGTCGGTGTGCAGCATCTGCGCCTGCTCGCCGGGCAGGATGTTGATCACCTGCAGCATCGACAGCAGATAGTTCGGCAGGAACAACCGATCGAGCAGCGCCAGCACCCGCGGATGGTCCGCGATCCGATCGCAACTGCGGGTCTTGTTCAACACGCTGTATACCCGCTGGGTGGATTGTCCCTCGAACATGTTGCGGCCGTGGTGATTCAACAGCGGTGCCACCGCTTCGCGGATGTCGTCGAGCTCCTGCGGGGTGAGCAGATCGGGCAGGATCACGTATCCGTCACGCTGGAGCGCGGCCAGATCGGCTGCACAGACCGCCGCGTCGATGCTTTCGCCGCTGCTCGCGGTCCGACGGTAGGTCCCGGCCAGATCGCCGCCCAGGTCCGCGAACGACGACACTTCGGTACTCATGGCGGCTCCTCCGGAGACATAACTGAGTTCGGTTATGATTCTGACTGTGGCACGCGCACCGCTCGGACGTCAACAACTGCTCGACGCCGCCCGCGACGAACTGGTCCGTGGCAACGGCGTGATGGAACTCAGCGCGCTCACCCGCCGAGCGGGCTTGAGCACCGGCGCGCTTTATCACCACTTCGGCTCGAAAAGTGGTCTGCTGGCGGCGATTTACGACGCGTTCTATAAAGGCCTCAGGCACGCCACGGCCGACGCGCAGCTACCCGCCGACGCCGACTGGGCCACCCGCGAACGCGACCGCACCTACCGCTTCGTGGCTTACCACTTCGCCGACCCCCTGGCCCCCGTCCTGCTCGACCGCACCGCCCTCGACCCGCAGCTCACCGAGCTCGAAGCGGTCTACATCCAGCACATGAGCGACAACGCCGCCGCCAACATCCGCCACGGCCAGACCCTCGGCCAGCTCCCCACCGACGTCGACCCCGACAGCGCGGGCGCCTTCGTCATCGGCGGACTACGTCACGGAATCGCCCAGCAACTCCGCAGCACCCCGCTCCCCTCCCCCGATCAGGCCGCCGAACGACTCTGGCGCCCAACCGCCGCGTCCCTCGGAATCGTTTGACCCCCAACCGATCCCGCCGCGCGGCTAGGAACAGCAGCCCGGCTCGATAGGCTGAGATTCATGAAACGGCCCGACCTGAGCTCTCCGCCGACCTACGACGAGGCGCTGCGATTCGCGCGCGACGAGGCGCAGGATCCCGGCACTCTCGTCCCCTACCGCCACCAGGGGCTCGAGAATGCGCGCTACGGCCGCGGTTTCGCCTTTTTGCAGACGTTCCGAAGCGAACGCGGCGAGATGGACGGCTATGTCCTGGTGACCGCGGGTGGTTACGGGAGCGGAATTCTGTCGGCGGACCGGCACATCGACACGGTGATCGCCGAACACCTGGCCCGAGCCGAACATGCCAACAGAGACATCCCCGACAGCGAACTCACGCTGGCACACCGAGTGGCGCTCGCGGCCTTCGAGGCAGGCCGCACGCGCATCGACGAGACGCCCGAGCGCGCGGCGATCGATGCCGAGGCCGCCGACTATGCCGAGTTCATTCTCCTCATGCTGTGGCGCAACCGCACCCCGGGCGACTCTGGACGAAATATCCTCGCCCGCAACGATTCCCTGTTGCGACCGCCCGACCCGGGACGCCGCTACACCCAACCCTGCCCGCACTGCGGCCGGCCAGCGGTCTACGCCGAACGCTATCCGCGCCTGGTCTGCGATCACTGCCGGGACCGAACCACCGACCGAGCTGGGCGCCAGGTCACCGGCTACAACACCCATCTCAGTGGCGGCATGATCGCCTACTACACCGACACGGTCGAGCATTCGGACGGCTCTCCGTACGAAGAATGCGTCGAAGTCACCCGAACCGGGGTGTGTTTTATCGACGGGCAACCCGCGACGATGGCGGAGGCCCGCTTCGGCGGGATCGTCGTCCAGATGGCGGCCGCCGATTGACACGATCCGCGGTTCAGGTCCGGAGCACGCGGCTAGGTCATCGATCCGAACTGTCGGGCAGCGTCAGCTTGAAACCCACGTGACTGGCTTCGAATCCGAGCTTTCCGTAGAAGCGATGCGCGTCCACCCGACTGCCGTGCGAGGTCAATTGCACCAGGGCGCAACCACGTTCGCGGGCGCGCCGCACACACTCCTCGATCAGTCGCGATCCAAGACCGTTGCCGCGCAGTGGTCGATCCACCCGTACCGACTCGATCTGCGCTCGTACCGCTCCCTTTCGGGCCAGTCCGGGCAAGAAGCTCAGCTGCGCGGTTCCCACCACGGCACCGCGGTATTCGGCAACCAGTAACTCCTGCCGCGGATCGTCGTCGATCACGGCAAAGGCCGCGCGATACCGGCTCAGATCGTCCGCGGACTCGCGGGCGCTGCCGAGTGTGTCATCGGCCAGCATCGCCACCAGCGCTGAAAGGTCATCGATCGTCGCGGACCTGAAGATGATCTCGTCCATACCCCAATTCCATCACGAGCCGCGGTCGAACCCAGGCTGCGGCGGGCGGCCGCGTATATGGCGTGCGTGGAACCCCCGGGATGCCGTATCGTGGTCGAGTCTTGCACCGAAGATTCCTTCGGCGGCAGGCGTGGACTTCTTGTTGCTTCTGTAGCGGATTCGAGGTGGTGACTTATATCCCAGGCCATGTAGCCGTCCGTGTGCCCCCACGTCCTGATTTCTAGACGTGCCGGGGGCGGACGTCGCGCTGGCCTGAGTTGCGTCACCCCATCCCTGTTCTCTTCATTTCCCGGGTGCAGCTCTGCCGACTGCTCCGGGTGTGGTGTTGTCCGACCCTGGCGTTGTTGACGGCGAGCTCCCCGATTCCTGAACCAGGAGTCCTACCGTGAATTCCTCCGCGCTCGACAACGAGCCCGAGCACACCCCAGAACTCTCCGACCGTGCCTCCTCCGGCGCGGCGTCGAAGATGACGACGGCCGCCAGGATCGCACTCGCGGTCGTGCTGACCGGCGAACTCATGAGCATCCTCGACGATGCGGTCGTCATGACGGCCATGCCTACCATCCAGCGGTCATTAGGCGCCGGACCGGCGGCGTTGCAGTGGCTGACCGCGGGCTACGTGCTGACCTTCGCGCTCGGGCTGATCACCGGCGGCAGGCTCGGCGACCTCTACGGCCGACGCAAGACCTTCCTGCTCGGCACCGTGGGGTTCACCCTCGCCTCGCTGCTGTGCGGCATCGCGGCCGGGCCCGGCATGCTGATCGCTGCCCGGGTGCTCCAAGGCGGTGCCGCCGCCGTGATGATCCCGCAGGTCCTGGCCACCCTGCACGTCACCTTCGCCGGCGAAAACCGCAGCAGGGCATTCGGCCTCTACGGTGCCGTCCTGTCGCTGGGTAGCGTCGCGGGTCCGGTGCTGGGTGGCGTGCTCACCGAGGCCGACCTGTTCGGGCTGTCCTGGCGGCCGATCTTCCTGATCAACGTGCCGGTCGGGCTTGTCGTGCTCATCCTCGGACGCAAGTTCGTCATCGAGTCGACCGCGGCGAAGGCCGACCGTCTCGACCTCGCCGGCATGCTGTTGTCCGCGACCGCGATGCTGCTGATCGTCTTCCCGCTCACCGAAGGTCAAGCCCACGGCTGGCCGCTGTGGTGTTTCGCCATGCTCGCCAGCGGTCTGCTCCTGCTCGGCGTTTTCCTACGCCACCAGCAGCACCGGAAAAACGATGCCCCGCTGGTGGCACTGTCGCTGTTCAAGAGCAACCAGTTCGCCGGCGGTCTGGCCGCGCAGCTGACGCTGGGCGTGCTGTGCGGGTTGTTCTTCATGACCTGGAGTCTGTATCTGCAGCACGGCCTGGGGATGAGCCCGCTGCTGGCGGCGCTGGCCTTCGTGACGCTCGCCGTCGGCGAGCTGGCCGGTGCGATGACCGCGACGAAGACCGCCGGACGCTTCGCACGTCGCCTGCCCCAAATCGGCGCCCTGACCGCTCTTGCCGCGATCACGGCCTACGGGATCCAGATCAACAGCGCGCGAGCCGATTTGACCCTGCTCGCGATGACGGCCCCTGTTCTGCTGCTCGGGTTCGGCCTAGGCCTGATCGGCGGGCCGATCGCCGACCTGACGCTCGCGAAGGTTCCGCACGAGAGCGCCGGTTCGGCCTCCGGTCTGTTCAACACGGCACTCCAGCTGGGCTACGCCCTCGGGATCGCGCTGACCGGCCCGGTGTTCTTCTCCGCCACCGGCGGCGCACCCAACCGCGACTCGTTCACCGGCGTGCTGTGGTGGGTAGGTGGCGTCTTGGCCGTGATGTGGGCCTTCATGTTCTGCCTGCCCCGGCGCGCGAACGGCCGAGCCGAGGATTCCGCCGGGCGGTGACATCGGGTAGCGGATGCATCCGTCGGTTCACGGATGCATCCGCGCACCTTTGAGCGTCTTGTCCACGATGTTGCGCGGCCCGTACACCGCGATACCGACGAGGTCGAGGTGGTCGGTGCCGACCGCGCGCACCGCGGCGCGGTTGTCCCGGTCGTTGCCGGTGGTGAACAGGTCGGAGGTGAACACCGCCGTCCGGATGCCCCGCGCCAGTGCCTTGCCGTGTGCGCCGCGCAGCACCTCCTTGCTGCCTTCGAAGACGAGTACGGGCTGGCGGAACATCGAAAGATAGCTCGTCGCGTCGGCGTCCTCGTACGGTTCCCCGATCACCTCCGGCTGGGCCGTCCCCAGCCCGCTGACCAGAAACGCCGTCACGTTCAGCCGCTGCCAGGTCGGTAAGTCGTCGCGCAGCAATACCGCGATCTTGGTGTCGAATCGCATGTTCTCCATGCGGACGACTCTGCCGCGATCGAGCCCGCCGAGGCTTGTACGATCCTGGCATGGTTGGCGCGGTCGAGCAGATCAGGGCCTGGCAGCCGCGGGTACCGGGTGTCGTCGAGGTTTTTCACGCCCGTTTCATCGGGCACGTCTACCCGATGCACGCCCACGACTTCTGGACGCTGCTGATCGTCGACGACGGGGCGGTGCGCTACCACCTCGATCGTCACGAGCACGGAATTCTCGGCTCGATGGTTTCGCTACTGCCGCCGCATGTTCCGCACAACGGCCAGGCCGCGACCGCACACGGGTTCCGTAAGCGGGTGCTGTACCTCGATGACGCCCAGCTGCCTGAGGCGATGATCGGTTGTGCCGTAGACACTCCCACCTTCGCCGACCCGCTGCTGCACCGCCGCGTCCGCCAGTTGCACGCGGTCCTCATCCACCCCGGCGATGAGTTCGAGGCCGCAAGTCGGCTCGCCCTGGTGCACGATCGCCTCCGAGACCTGCTGCGCGGCACCGGCCCGCCGCCTCGGCGCGCGGATCCGGGGCTGGCGCACCGCCTGCGAGAACTGCTCGATGCCCATACCACCGAAGGCATTTCCCTCACCGACGCCGCGGCCGTGCTGCACGCCGACTCCACCCACCTCATTCGCGCGTTCACCCGCGAGTTCGGGATGCCACCACACCAGTACCTGATCTCGCGCCGGGTCGATCATGCCCGCCCGCTGTTGCTCGGCGGCATGCCTGCCCGAGATGTGGCCGCCGCCACCGGTTTTCATGATCAGCCACATCTGATCCGGCACTTCAAACGCATCCTCGGCACGACGCCCGGGCACTACGCGCGCAGCGCCGGCCGTTCGATAACCTGACGCCCGACCGGCGGTCGGCTAGCGCAGATCAGCCAGGACAGTCCGGGCTTCGTCGACGAGGTCGGCCGCTGCGGGCCCCCAGGCGTAACGCGCGGCGTCGAGGGCGCCGATCGCGGCGGCCAGTGAGTCCGGATTGGTGGCTTGGTGCAGCGCGAACCAGAACCAGTAGTTCGTCTGGTCACCGATGGACGATTGACGTACGCGCAGTTCGGCTTCCGGTGTCAGCTCCCGTATTTCGATGCACGCAAGCACATCCGGGTCCTCGGCCAGGTGCACGTATTCGGCGGTTCGGCGAACAACCCACCACGCCATCGCTTGCTGTCGTTCGGCGGGTAGGTCCGCGAGCAGGTCAGTGTCGGCTCCCAAGGGACCGTGCCCCTGTTGCGCTCGGGAGCCGTCGGATTCGCGCCACACCGGGTGGAGCTCACCGAGCAACGGAAGTACGGCGAAGCCGATCCCGGCGGACTCCACCCGTGCGAGATCGCTTTCGGTGCACGCGCTGCCGGTGAAACGCTCCACTGCGACAAGCCCTTTGGCGATCCGGTTGCGATAGTCATCGAAATCCAGGTCGCGCAGGATCGGCGCCAGCGCGGGATCCTGCTGCTGCTCACCGAGTTCGAATGCCGCGACGATCCGGCCGTCTTCCGCGAAAGACAGCCGGGTCAGCCCGTTGACATTCCAGTACAGCGACGCGGCGCGGGTACCACTCGACAGCGCGCGCAGCTCCGGGCCGTGGCTCCCCTGATAGCCGTTGTACTCGACCGCCATCACCCCGTCCGCGATGGACGCCACCGCGATCCACGGATCATTACGCTCCATGGCCCGTTCCTCGAGTTCGTCCATCCGCTCGGGGGTGGCAGGGTCAGCACCGAAGGCGCGCACCACCGTGTCGGGATTACCCGCGGCGACAACGGTGATCGTCCCGGCCTCCGCGAGCGCGGACTGCTCCACCCAGCGATAGGCGTCCTCGGGCTTGGCCGCGACGAGCGGTTCGGCTTCGCCGCGTAAACGGTGACCGAGTCGATCGGTTCGCTTGTGCACCACCGTGTCGGTGGCCGGTGACTGCCAAACAGTCAGCTTGTAGGACTCCTGACCGTCGCCTTCGTCGCGTCCCGTGGCGTAGACCCGGACGCGGTAGTTACCCGGCCACGGCGGCGTCTGTTCCGCGAGCGAACCATGTCCGCCACGACCCTCGGACTGTGGTGCACCGAGTATCGACGCCAGGCCGTGGCTCGCGGTCCAAGCGACCTCGACCACCTCGTCCCATCCGCTCACGTCGACGTCGGACGGCGCGGCTTCCAGCACCTCGACCGTCACCTGAACCGTGGCGTCCGCCGTGCCGGTCCGCACCGCTATTCCCCCAGGTACTACGGCCACCAGACCGTTGTCGCCGAAGTCGGCGGTGGCGGGAAAGTCCGATTCGCTCAACGCGAAACGATGTTCACAGGCTCGCACGTTGCCCGACGAATACCTCGGATACAGATACCCGTCGCGGAGCTGCGCGATACGCGCGGCAGCGTACTCTGCCGGCATCGGGGCGGCCCGCAGCAACGGACTCGCCGCGGTCAAGGCGGCACCGACCACCGTCGCCGGATCATCGCCGTCGCCCAGATTCCGCAGCACGATTGTCGCCACCGCCACCCCGAGCGCCAAGTAGGCCGCGCCATGAGCCGCCGCGACGCCGGCCTCGTCGAGCGCGCCGGCGGAATCGGACGCAACAGCCGAATGTAGTTGTGCGGCAACATCGGAGTGCTCGCTCAGCCGGACGGTCAGTTCGACGACCAACGCCAGCGCGCCAGGCCGGAAGGCCTCGAGTTTGTCTATCGCCGTCGTCGTCGCACCAGAGCCCGTGAGGTACGCGAACATGACGGCCCTGCCGTCCTCCGGCACGGGCAGCAGCGCGGCCAGACTCGGCACCTCCGGCACGGCGAGTTCGGCGACCAGCAACTCGAGGGCGCCGAGTATCCGTTCCGGCAGCAATTGCCCGAGCCGGGACAGCTCAGCGCGAATTCCCTCCTCGCCCACCGCATACGAACCGAACTCATCGCTCGACAGCCGTAACCGGCCCAGCGCCGCCGCGGGTGGCGCCGGTATCCGTGGCCGCACCGACCACATCGTCTGCACCACAAGCGATCCGAGCTCATCGACAACCGTGTCAGGAATGTCCATCACTGTCCCCTCCTTGCGCCGAGCGCGCGCCCCGAATGTACCCAAGAGCCGCCGGACCCACCTATCGACTCGAGGTGTGCCTGCGTCGATATTCGGCCGCCCTGGCCTGATAGTTCTTGTGTTCCTGCGCGTGGTCGGGGGGAAGGTGCGGCGCGTCAGGGGATGTCGTGGCGAAGAACCGAGTGAGTGCGGTGTTCGAGCTCACGGCGAGTTCTCCGGAACGTTGGAACATTGTTGTCTCATAGCGGGTGATCGCGTCGTCGAGGTTGTTCTCTTCATTGATGGCGTGCGCGAGTTCCGCGCCGTCGAGTAACGCGAGGTTTGTGCCGTGGCCGCCGAAGGGTGCCATCAGGTGGGCCGCGTCGCCGATCAAGGTGACACCGGGGACGTGGTTCCAGGTCAGCGGAGCGGGCAGTGCCCAGAAGCTGCGTTGCACGTAATCGCTGTCGATGTCGGTGATCAGTGGGTGCATCAGCGCGGACCATCCGCTGAATTCGCGCAACAGATAGGACCGGACGGCATCGCTGTCGGTGATGTCGACGCCCGCGGTGACATACCAGTCGAGCTCGGCGCGGAAGGCCACGTAGCCGCGGACGACGCCGTTGCTGTTGCGCTGGACGATCACCGCGCGGCCGTCGCCGTCGGTGGAGAACATGTGGCCGTCGCCGACGATCGCGGCGATCTCGGGGTGTTTGGTGTCGACGTCGTCGAATCGGGCGTCGAGGAAGCAGACTCCGAGGTACTGCGGCACCGCATCGGTGAGCAGCCTGCGAACCGGCGACCATGCGCCGTCGGCGCCGATGACGAGGTCGGCTTCGGCGCTGGCGCCGTTGGCGAACTCCAGTCGATACGCCCCGCCGTCGATCGGGATCGCTTGCAGGAGTTTGTGTCCCCAGGCGACCGTGCCGGGACGCAGGTGGTCGTAGAGCATGGTCCGCAGTTGGCCGCGGTCGATCTCGGGAGCCGCCTCGTCACCCTCGGCGGGAACGAACTCGGCCAGTACGGTGCCGTGCTGGTCGCGGCGGCTTTTGGCCTGGCCTTCAACTCGGGCCAACGCGCGGAAGGCGTCCATCAGGCCAGCGTCCTCCAACGCGATCTGGCCCGAGTCGGCGTGCATGTCGAGCGTGCCGCCCAGGTCACGGGCGTCCACGGCGGCGTCAGCGTCGTACACCGTGGGCTGGATGTCATATCCCTGTAGGACGCGTGCGCACATCAAGCCCGCGGGACCGCCGCCGACGATAGCGATTCGGGGTGTAGTCATGAGTGGATCCTTCCGAAGTTGTTGCGGCGGTGGAGTTGTCGCCGCCGGGCTGAGGCCGGAGGGCCTCACCCCGACCAGCATAGGTGAATCCGTTCGAAAAGTATAGCGGTTCTATTTTTCAATCTGTTCTACCCGTGCGCTAAGGTGGGCAGGTGACCGAACCAGGACGCCGCGAGCGCAAGAAGGCCGCCAACCGCCAAGCCCTGGCGGACGCGGCGGTGAACCTGTTCCTCGAGCGCGGCTACGACGCGGTCGGCGTCCGGGAGATCGCCGAGGCGGCGGATGTCTCGGTGGCCACCCTGTTCAAGCACTTTCCCGACGGCAAGGAAGCACTGGTCTTCGACCAAGACGCCGACCGGGAGGCTTGGCTGGTCGCCGCCGTCCGCGAACGCCCCGCCGACCAGTCCATCCCCCAGGCGCTACGGCAGCTACTGCATGACGAACGCGCCCGACAGGTCCGCACCGACCCCCGCTTCCCCGACTTTCTCCGCTTGATCGACACCACTCCGGTGCTGCGCGAACACGCTCGCCGCATGTGGCTGCGCCACGAGAACGCCCTGGCCGCAGCGATCGCCACCGACACCGGACTGCCCGAGAACGACCCCGCCGCCCAGGCGCTGGCCCACTTCGCCCTCGAAGCCTCGAGCCTCGTGCATGGACGAGACGACCCCGACGCCGCACTCGACCGAATCTTCGCCCTCCTCGACGCCGGATGGGCAACCACGGCGAAGGAAGCAAGGCACAACCGCACCTGACCGACACACCCGCGCACGTCGTAGTCGGGGCGAGATATGTTGCGGCGCAAAATATCCGAAGATCGGTAGCCGCTTCCCGCCGATCTCAACGGTCCGCTTCGGCAGACTGCTCGGATTTCGAACGGTCACATGACAGTTCGCGACAACCTGATCAGTCGCGGGACATGAATCAAGACCCTGGCGCCGGTGGTGAGCAGCCCGTGTCCGGGGCCATGCCCACCATGAGAACGAGGCAATACCCGGCCGCCATGACGAGGATCCCGGTGGTGGCCAGTAGGAGTGATGACCAGTGCATGCGGCGGAGATTCGCCAACAGATAGATCAGCAGGAGCACTCCGAGCGCGAGCATGATTATCGAGCCCGTGGTCTGAATGCCCTCGAGTAACGCGTAATCCCGGTCTCGCTGCCCAGCGCTGCCGTGCGGGCCCACATCGCAATAGTCGCCGTTGGCCGGAGTGATCACGTATCCGGCCACGGCGATCGCCGGTCCAATAAAGATCGAGCCGACTATGTAGATCACTGCAAACAACAACGGCCGGTTCTTGATCATGGCGTCAGACAATAACCATCCACTGTGGGGAGCCTGCGGTTGTCGTGTGGAGATTCCGTGTCCCGCAACCCTTCACGACTGCCAGCGGCTCCGGGCCGGTTCGAGCCGCGGTCACCGTGGAATGCCATCGAACCCGGAACCGTTGGCACAAACATGGTCAACTCGGGGCACAGCTGGATCGGTAAATGGCGTAACCAATACGGCAGCACCCTCATCGTCACCGACGACAGTGGCGGCGCGATTACGGGCACGTTCGAGACGGCGTTAGGCGACAGCTCCTTCGCCGGTGTCCAGGTCCCGGTGACCGGCCTGCACCTCGGCAACTGCATCAACTTCACCTTCGTTCGCCGTTCCGCCACCGGCGATTCCATCGCCTCGTTCACCGGCCTGCTCCGAAACGGCAAGCTGGAAACGCTGTGGCATGTCATCAACGACCAGGCGGTCAAGTCGCCACGCCCCGACGCCCCACCACAGTTGATCGAATTGCCCTGGGCCCACGCCGCATTGACCAACGCCGACACCTTCGAACGCCTGGATCAGCAAGGGCTCCGTTGACCGGCTCGCTGCCGCACGATGGCGCCGACGAAACGCCAGTGCTCGACGAGCTGATCGACCGCCGCACTGAACATCCGTTACCGCCGACGAGCGCGCTCGCGGTCGGCACATCCGGCACCCAGGGAAAATTCCTGTGTGCCGCAGAACCCCGTTGGGCTACTATCGATCTCGTGCCACATCGTTAGGTTCCTCTCCGCCTCTACCTGGTGACTCGCGCCGATCTGGCGCCGGGGACGCAGGTCGCGCAGGCGTCACACGCCGCTTTCGACTTTGCCGTCGCGCATCCCGACGTAGTCGATGACTGGCACGCCACTTCGAACGTGTTGGTGGTGCTCGCCGCAGCTGACGAGCTGTCTCTCGGCTGGTTGTGTACCGACGCCGCCGCTGCGGGCCACCGACTGATCCGGGTCAACGAGCCCGACCTCGACGGTGCGCTGACAGCCGCCGCGTTCGAACCGGCCGCCCGTCGGCTGGTCGCCCACCTCCCTCTCGCCTTCGCTGAACGAGGGGAGGTGAAAAATGACTGATTCCATCCATGCTCAGCTGAGCGCCGCGCGCGACCAACTCGTCGAGCTCGCCGCCGAGCGGGACGCGCTGCGCGCCCAACTCATCGGGGACTTCCCAACGGCCACCCGCTGGCTGCAGCGCAAGGTGTGGCGGCAGGCGGCCGCGCTCGACGTGCTGAACCGCCGCGTCGTCACGCAACGGTTCGTGCTGCGGACGCTCGACGAGCTCGGGCGATCCCTGACGGCCGAGGAGTACCGAGCCGCCAGGGCCGGGACCGCGAACGCCGAGCTGCGGGACCGGATCGACGATCCGGACGCGGCCTGATCGGTCATCATGGGGTGACCGGCAGCCGCCGGTCACCTCTCAGTCCCAGATGCTCGACGGCCGAGCAGCCGCCTCTAAAGCGGCCTTAAGCGGGTTCGACTCCCGCCTGGGGCACTCGCCACCTACCTAACCGCCGCTCGACTACGTATCTAGGTGAAAATCACCGACGCGAATGCCGGTGCGCGGATGGAAATCTCGATGTCAGCAAGCGAGCACGACTTGCCGGACACGAGGAGGACACCATGAGCGCGGCACCTTACGAGGCGGTGGAGCGAGAGAGCGCCACGCCGGCGCGCATCGCCCGCGCCACAGTGCTGGCCGCCGCGACGCTGACGGTGATGGGTCCGGCCGTCATCGCGCCGAGCCTGCCCGCCATGCGCGAGGCGTTCTCGGCGGTGGCGGGCGCGGATGTGCTGGTGCGGCTGGTGCTGACCGTCACGTCGCTGGCGATCGGCCTCAGCGCGCCGCTTGCGGGCATGGCCGCCGACCGGATCGGGCGTAAACCGCTGCTGGTTGGCAGTCTCGCGCTGTACGCCGTGGCGGGAGCGGCCGGGTTCTTCGTCGACAGCATCGGTGTTCTGCTGGTGACCAGAGCCCTGGTTGGTGTCGCGGTCGGCGGCATCATGACGGCGATCAGCGCCATCATCACCGACTGGTTCGAGGGGCCTAAACGGGCGACTTTCCTTGGGCTGCAACAGGCTTTCGCCAGCATCGGCGGCGTCGTCTTCCTGCCGCTGGCCGGTCTGCTTGCCGCGTCGAACTGGAAGTTGCCGTTCTGGATCTACGGTGTCTCCGCCGTGATCCTGCCGTTCGCGCTGCTCGCGCTGCGAGAACAGCGGCGCGACAAGGTATCCGGACCGGCTCTCGACGCCGCCGGTCCGCGGTCACCGATCTTCCGGCCGATCGCCGGACTCTACCTGCTCGCCTTCTTGGTGACGCTCGCCTTCTACATGGCCCCCACCCAATTGCCCTTCCTGCTGGCGGAACTGCACATCGGTCCAGCCCTGGTCGGTGCGGTGATAGCCGCGACAACGCTCAGCAGTGTCGGTGGCGCACTTGCCTTTCCGTCGCTGCGCGGCCGCTGGTCGCCGAGTGTCCTCACGGCCGCCAGCATCGGGCTGCTCGGCATCGGCTGGATGCTGGTCGGCACCGCGAGCACGGTGGTGCAGGTGGTGGCCGGACTGCTCGTGGGTGGCTTCGGCGTCGGCCTCGCGGTCCCGAACCTGAACCTGCGATTGAGCGACCTCGCACCGTCAGCCAGTCGCGGCCGGATCCTCAGCGGCCTGGTTACCGGAATCTTCCTCGGCCAGTTCGTTTCTCCGCTGATCGTCGCGCCACTCATCCAGCTCACCAGCATCGGCGGCGCGTTCCTCTGGACCGGGATCGCCATGACCGTAGGCGCGGTGATCGCACTGCCACTGCTCCGTAAGACCAAGTAACGCACGCGAATTCCGCAACAACCACCGAGTCAGCACACCTGCGGCTCGCCCGAATGAAGGATGAAAGAAATGATCTACCACGGCAACCGCTTCACCCTCCGCGCCGACGCCACCCCCGAAGCCGTCGAAGCAGCCCTCGAGAGCCTGCGCAACCAGGGACGGACCATCCCCTCGGTGAAGTCCTTCGTGGTCGGCCCCGATTTCGGCGGCGAATACCAGTGGGGCGCGGTGTTCGTCATCGAGGACCTGGCAGGCTACTGGGAGTACCTGATTCACCCGGCGCACCGCAACACCGACCGCGTCGGTCTGCCGCTGGTCGACAAGTTCGCCTCCTTCGACATCACCGACGACGCGGACCCGGCGATGGGCGAGAAGATCGCCGAACTGCACCAGCGTCGCTACGACAACGACGCGGAACTGACCAAGCTGGTCTCCGATCTCGGCGAATACAGCGGTAGCGCCGCACCGGGACGGCACGGCGAGAAGTAATCGCCCGATCGAACCTGAACCCCCTGTCGGATAACCCGTCCGACAGGGGGTTTCGCGTTGCCCGAGGCCTGTCTGCCCACCGAACAGGTGGTCCGCACCAAGTCCGGGCGTCCGCACAATCTTGGCCACCGATGAATTTCGGGAGAATCCGCCGTCGATACCTCTGAATACACCGACCGACAGCGGCGGGCCGTGCTGGGATCGTCCAGCACGGAAAGAAACACATGGAGGCAAAGATGAGCGTCGACAATCCCGCACACGAGCAGTCGGGCCGGACGGGTGCGCAGGTGGGCGCGGTGAGCGGTCCCAAGGTGCTCTTGGCGGGGGCGAGCATCGCTGGGCCCGCGCTGGCCCACTGGCTGCACCGGCGCGGAGCCGAGGTCACCGTGGTAGAGCGAGCCCCCGAGCTGCGTCCGGGTGGGCAGGCGGTGGACGCGCGCGGGGTGACCAAGGAGGTAATCCGGCGCATGGGGCTGGACGCCGCGGTGCGCGCGGCCTGCACCGACACCGCGGGCGCGCACACCGTGGACGCGGACGGGAACGTGCTGGAGACCTTCCGCGTGGACGACGACGGCGGCGACGGATACATCGCGGATATCGAGATCCTGCGCGGCGACCTGTCCCAGGTGCTCTACGACGACACCCGCGACGCTGTCGAGTACCTCTTCGGCGACCGGATCACCGAGCTCACCCAGGACGCGGACGGGGTGGACGTGACCTTCGAAGGCGGCGACCGCCGGCGCTTCGACCTGGTGATCGGGGCCGACGGCCTGCACTCGGCCCTGCGCACCATGGTTTTCGGGCCGCGCGAGCAGTACGTCCGCCATCTCGGGCTGGTGCTTGCCTTCTACAGCGTGCCCAACGAATTCGGGCTGGACCGCTGGCTGCTCGACTACCAGGAGGCCGGGCGCTCGGCCATGCTGCGGCCCATCCGGGACGCCACCCGGGCGATGGCCATGTTCTCCTTCCCCTCGGCCGACTTCGAGGTCGACTACCGCGACATCGCGGCCCAGAAGCGGCTGCTGCGCGAGCGGGTGGCCGACCTGGGTTGGTTGACTTCGGACATCCTCGCGCACCTGGACGACACCCCGGACTTCTACCTCGACCAGGTCGCCCAGGTGGTCATGGACCGCTGGTCGAGCGGCCGGGTCGGGCTGTTCGGGGACGCGGCGTTCAGCGCGTCGCCGATGTCCGGGCAGGGCACCGGGCTGGCCCTGGTCGGCGCCTACCTGCTGGCCGGCGAGCTGGCCGCCGCCGGCTGGGACCCGGCGGCCGGGTTCGCCGCCTTCGAGTCGCGGATGCGCCCGTTCGTCGAGGCGAACCAGGAGATCGGCCGGTTGCACGCGCACACCCTCACCAACCCCGCGCCCGCGGCCGAGCCGGGCACCGAGCCCGCCGTCGAATGGGACCTCGAGCTGATCGACCGTGCGCTCAACGGCGTCGAGCTGCCCGATTACGCGGGACTGCCGGACTCCAGGGCTACGGCCGAACCGCTGATCACCTCGTCGGCCAGGCCGTAGCCAGCACTCGAATCAATCGGGATCGCCGGGCGCGATGGTCAGGCCGAGGGCGGGATGCCCGTGCGGCTGGATTTCGAGCGCCCGGCCGAACCAGGCGAAGATCGGTGCCAGGTCCGGCATCGGCGGCCAGTTGTTGATGGTCGACACCAGCTGCCAATATCGCGTCACCCGAGCGTCGTTGGCGACCTCCAGCCGCTCGGCGATCCAACGCCGCAGGTCGGCGTCGTCGGGTCTGGCGAAGGTTTCGGCGTAGCGCGCGGTCAATGTGTTGACGACGGCCGCCGCTTCGACCGCATCCGGTGCCATGCCCGCGGCCAGCGCTCGGCCGACTTCCGCACGCACGGCCTCGGTCAGGTCATGATGCAGTCCTGTGCTGTCTCCGTCGGCTCGTTGCCGCTCCTGGTATTCGGCCATCCGCCGCACCGCGGCCCGAAAGTCGTTGTCCTGCACCAGCTGTACCAGTTCCATCCACGCCTCGACCTGCTCGGCGGCCGGCTCCTCGGGCAGGTCGGGCATGCTCGTGCGCAGCAGCTCCACCATGGCCGGATTGGCGTCGGCGGCGCCGAACAACGCGCGCCGCAGCCGCAGCACCCGGATCTGCGCGTCGAGCGCGGCCGCGTGTGCCGCGGCGACCTCGGCGAGCGAGGTTTCGCGGGCGAGAACGCGGCGCACCGTCGGCAGATCGATATCCAGTTCGCGCAGTGTCCGGACGAGTTCCAGACGCGCTAGTGCGTCGATGTCGTAGAGGCGGTAGCCGGCGGGGCTGTGGCTGGTCGGCGGGACGATCCCCGTGTCGGAGTAGAACCGAATCGTCTTGACCGTCACACCGGTCCGCTCGGCCAGCGCTCCGATCGGGAAGAGTGTCTCGTCGTCCATGCCCCAAGCTTGGCGTCTCCCCCTGATGGAGACGCAAGTCGACGCGGATCGCGATGCGGTGCGGCACGATATGACCGGGGGATCCAGCCGCAGAGGAGGACCTGATGTTGCCGGTGATCTACTCGATGAGTGTGTCGCTGGACGGTTTCATCGCCGGACCCGATGGCGACATCAGCTGGGGGGCGCCGGACGCCGAACAGTTTCGCTTACACATCGAGCAGACCCGCGACATCGCCGCGTATGTGGCCGGCCGCGGCGTGTATCAGGACATGCTGGTGTGGGAGACCGCCGAACAGACCATGCCTGGGGAGGCGGAACTGGAGTTCGCCCGGATCTGGCGGGCTATCCCGAAGGTGGTGTTCTCCCGCACGCTGCATTCGGTGACCGGCAATGCGCGCTTGGCCACCGGCGACCTCGCCACCGAGGTCGACCGGCTGCGCCGCCAGCCGGGCGAGGGGGTGGTGTCCGTCGGCGGGGCGGGTCTGGCCGCGGCGGCCATCGCCGAGGACCTGATCGACGAATATCGCCAATTCGTTTGCCCGTCCATCCTCGGCAACGGCACCCCCTATTTTCCGCCGCTCGCCCAACCACTCGACCTGCGGCTGATCGAGTCCCGAATCGTCAGCTCCCGCGTGGTCTATCTTCGCTACCAGCGCGTGCGCTGAGTTGGCCTTCGCACCGGGCGGCGCGTCAGCTCAGCTCCTGGGCCAACCCGACGACAATGCCCTCGGGCCCACGGACGTAGCAGAGCCGGAAGATCTGCTCGTACTCCTCGATCGTGCCGACGAGTTCGGCGCCGTGGGCGCGCAGGCGGGCGACGACGTCGTCGACGTCATCGACGGCGAACATGATGCGACGAATGCCGAGCGTGTTCGCCGGCGCGTTCTTCGGCTCGGGGGTGATCACCTTCGGCGCGTGGAACATTGCCAACTCGACCCCACCGAGTTGGCCCGGAATCCGCAGCATCGCGACCTCCTGGCGGACGTCGTCGACCCCGATCACCCGTTCCACCCACCGTCCCTCGACCGGCCCCCTGTTCTCCAGCTCCAAGCCGAGTTCGACGAAGAACGCAATAACAGCGTCGAGGTCCTCGACAACGATGAGCACGTTGTCCATCCGCTGAATCGCCACAGCCCTATCTCCTTTATCGGCAAGCCCACCGTGCGTTTTGGTGCACACGACAGTAATGACCCACGGCGAGCCGGAAACTCATCGCACGCGGGTCACCGGCTTGACGAACTCTGCTGGGCCGCCGCGATCTCCCGCACGGCGGCGGCGACGGCGCGAAAGTCCTTGCGCAGGATGTGCGAATGGTTGCTCGCGACCTTGGCGCTGACCTGGATGTTCGGGTTGCCGGCGAGGACGGGCTCGAGCGAGGCGCGCACCGCTTCCATCTCCTCGGCGCCGCCGCCGAGGTTGGCGCCGGTGGCCAGGACGTAGCGCATCGGGCAGGTCACGTTGCCGAGGACCGGCGCGAGCGCGGCGTGCAGTTCGTTGGCCTCGATGTTGATGTCGGCGTGCTCGGCGGCGCTCATCCGCGCGGCCAGGCCGAGCGGACGAGCCACCGGCAGCAGAAATCGCATCCGGTGGAACAACTTTCGGATCCGCTCGCGGCCTTCCTCGCCGGTCAAGCCGTACGGCATCGCACCGTCCACCGACACCACCCCGACGACACGGCCGGGATTGCGCTGGGCCCAGTGCGCCGCGAGCAAGGCGCCGTAGGACCAGCCCACCAGGATCGGCCGGTCCGCACCGGTCGCCGCGAGGACGGCATCGATGTCGCGCAGGCACGCCTCGAAGGAGTAGTCGGCCGACCGGCGCGACTTGCCGCGGGCCCGCTCGTCGAAGCTGATGTGCCGGTAGCCGTCACCGAGTTCGGCGATCACCGGCCGCCACGGCCGCCGGTCGGCATAAGAGCCGTTGAGGTAGAGGACCGGACGGCCGGAACCACGGGTGTCGGTCACCGACAGTGCGGTGTCGTCGACGGGCACCATGCCGGTCCAGGTCGAGGCGGTCGAGTTGCTGGCTGCGTTGTTCATGTGCACCACTGTCGCCAGCCCCGCTGTCATCGACCTGACGCTGGCCTGACACGGTGTGCGGCCTGCGTCAGGGCTATGGCAGCGGATCGGGTGCGATGCGGAGCAGTTGCTTGCCGAGGTTGCGTCCTTCGAAGAGGCCGCGCAGCATGGCCGGCGCGAGTTCGAGCCCTTCCTGGATATCTTCGGCATACACGAGCAGGCCCTGGGACATCCATTCCTGTAGTCGGCCGAATGCCTCCGGGAATCGGTCGAGGTAGTCCAGAAAAATGAACCCCTCCATCCGTGCCCGCTTGATACCGAGCTGCATGTAGTGCCGCGGTCCGGGAGGCGGTTCACCGGCCGCATAACCGGAAGAGATGCCGCCGCAGACCACAATTCGGGCACGCTCGGCGATATTCGCCAGTCCGGCGTCGAGGACAGCGCCGCCGACGTTGTCGAAGAACACGTCGATACCCTCGGGAGCCAGGTCGCGCAGCCGCGCCTCGACATCGTCGGACTTGTAATCGATGCAGGCATCGAACCGGGCGACGTCGGTGACCCAAGCGCACTTGGCGGTGCCGCCCGCGATCCCGACCACCTTGCACCCCAACGCCTTAGCGATCTGGCCCGCGACGGACCCGGTCGCGCCGGCGGCCCCGGACACCAGCACGGTCTCCCCCGCCGCCGGCCTGCCGATATCGATCATGCCGAAGTAGGCGGTCAGCCCGGTCGCGCCGAAGATGCTGAGCATCGCCTTCGAATCAACGCCCGGCGGAACGACATTCATCCCGAGCAAGCCCGGACCCGAGGCGATCGCGTAGTCCTGCCACCCGACCATCCCGCAAACCCAGTCTCCCACTGCGTAATCGGCGCTGTGCGAGGCCACCACCCGGCCGACACCGCCGGCCCGCATCACCGTGCCCAGTGGCACCGGATCCATGTAGTTCGGGCCGTCGTTGAGCCAGCCCCGCTGCGTCGGGTCGAAGGCCAGCCAGACCACTTCGACAAGCGCCTCGTCCGGACCGGGCGTCGGGACGGCGCTGCTCCTGAGCTCGAAGTTGCTGTCATCGACCGGGCCTGCCGGTCGCTCGACGAGGATCCACTGGCGATTCACCCGGCGAAGCTAACCCGCCTGCCCGATCACTGTCATCCGAATTTCCCGATCTCGCACCGAGACTCGGACCGTGGTCGGCCGGCCCCGCTGTCAGTAAGGAGCGGGTACGTCGATGGTCAGCTCGGATGGAGTGGGGTTGGTGCTCACCTGGACGGCGACGGGGCCCGAGCCGTCGAGCGTGAAGAAGGCGGCGTTCCATCCGTAATGGCCGTCGTATTGGGTTGTGCGGGTATCGGTCACGGTCGCGCCGGTATTCAGATTGCGCATGGTGACCGTCGTGGAGATGGCGCAGTTGTTTGTGCCGCCGGGCGCGGCGGACATCGAGCCGAACGGATTATTGGTGGCGTCGGGCGTGAAATTCACCGTCACCCGCGCCATGCTGTCGATGAAATCCGCGAACTCACGGGCTTGCTGTCCCTGACTGGCCGACACCTCGGCCGAGACCGTTCCCACACACCCCGGCCCGCCGTCGATGTGCGCGGGTTCGAATCGCACCGGGTCCACCGCGCCTGCTGGACCAGCGGATATGGCGAACGCGACCAGCGGAAGGGTCGATACTGCCGCAAACTTCAGAATGCCTCGCATGATGACTCCCATCCTCGTGCGGATCCGCAGTGGGGTTCTCGTGCCATGCCTGCGACTCAGCAATTATCTGGCAAAGTTTCACGCTAGCAGAGTGAATCCGACACCACTACCGGGCTTGCAGCCAGGCCACGATGGCAGCGACAACCTCCGGATCCAGGCGGGCGTCATCGGCGTTGTAACCCACCATGACCTGGGCCTGAACCAGCTCGGAACGAGGTCGCGGCTCATGCTTGAGCACGTGGTTCGCATCATCGGGGAACAGGAACGTCACGTTCTCGCGTCCCGTGGCCGCATGCCGCAGCGGCTCGCCGTCGGCCTGCCAGTCCACCTGGACGTCCTTCTTGCCGATGACGACGAGGACGGGCACGCGCACCCGGCCAAGCGGAGCTGCCGCATCCGCCGTCCACAACTCGCGGGCGAGGGCAGGTTGGCCGGGCTTTCCAGGGAGCGCAGGAGATTCGTAACATCTTCGGGCAGAGCGGGATCCGGGGCAACCGGCGCTCCGGCCATGAAACGCGCGATCGACGCGTCGTACAGCTCGAGCAACGCCGCCCCGTCGGGGATCGCCGCCGCCTGCCCGGCCAACTGCGACCGGGCCACGTCGCCGACGGCGCGCCCAGGAGGCCCGGTGAGAATCAGCCCGGCGAAAGGGATTTCAGGTTCACTCAGCGCGTAGTTGAGAACGTGCACCGTCCCCTCACTGTTGCCGAGTCCGAAAATCCGGTCGGCCCGGACGTAGTCCTCGGCCGCGAGGGCGCGCACCGCGCCGGTGAGCTCGTCGAGGTGGCTCTGCATGCTCAACTTGCCGATCAGCAGCGGAATGGTCTCTCGCACATGGGGTCCCGCCGCGCGCTTGTCGTAGCGCAGCGAGGCAATGCCAGCCTGCGCGAGGGCCTGCGCCAGTAGGCGGCCGCTTCCGTTGGACCCGGGAAGCAGGGGCGAATTCCAGTCCCGATCGGTGGGGCCACTACCGGCCACCAGCACCACACCGGGGAACGGGCCGGGGCCGTCGGGCCGCACCAGCGTCCCGTATACGGTGGTCGGACCGAGCGACCAGCTTATTTCGCGGCTCTGCACGCTCGTATCGTATGTTCCCCGCGTTGCCCGGGGCTGGACCTCAACGTGGGGAGTCGGCGGGCGGGATCCTGGCGCAGGTTCCAATGGCATCAACACCGGATAGACTCACATTCGGAGCACCGCTCCGAATCTGCGGCCGATACCAGACGCAGAACCATAGGAAGGGAGCGCCGCGTGAGCGCAGGCAACCAGCCACTGCCGACGACCACGAAGCGCGCGGACGCCCAACGGAACGAAAAGGCCCTGCTCGATGCCGCGGCATCGGTCTTCGTCACCGACGGGGTGGACGCACCCGTACGCCGGATCGCCGCCGCGGCTGGCGTCGGCATGGGCACGATCTACCGCCACTTCCCCACCCGCGCGGACCTCGTCGTCGCCGTCTTCCGGCATCAGGTCGACGCCTGCGCCGAAGCCGGGCCCGCCCTGCTCACGACCGCGCCGTCACCGTTCACCGCGCTGGGCCGATGGGTGGATCTGTTCGCCGACTTCCTGGCAACTAAGCACGGCCTCGCCGCCACGATGCGCAACGACGCCGAGGCCTTCGCCACCCTGCACGCACTGTTCGTCGATCGCCTCGTGCCAGTGCTCGACAACCTGCTCACCGCCGCGCGGGACGCGGGCGAGGTCACCGCCGACTGCACCGCCTACCAGCTGCTCCGAGCGATCGGCGACATCTGCGCGGGCGCGGAAATGGTTGACGCGCAATACGACCCGAGGCTCACCATCCGTCTGCTGCTCGATGGATGCCGGTAGGCCGCGCAGACGTTAAGAATCGCGGTCCCATGCGTTCTCAGCGATGGCGCACCACCCGCCAGAGGACGAACACGCCGAGCGCGACGAGGGCAGCGGCAGGCACTGGCTGGCTGCGCGCCGTGTCGACCAGCGAGCGACTTTGTCCCGCAACGGGTTCGGGGGAACCGACCCGTTCGGTGGCGACGCGAGCCGTTGCCGTCGCCTGATCGGTTCGCTCGGTGGCTTTCCGGATCGCCGCTGCGGCCTTTTCCCTTGCCGCCGCGGCCTTTTCCTCGGTCACCCGCTGCGCCTCGGCCGTCGCGGCCGCGGCGTTGCGTGATTCTTCAGCGGCCTTCTCTTCTGCCCGTCGCGCCACTTCGGCAGCCTTCTCCTCCGCGATCCGGCGCAGCTGCGCGGTCTTCTCCTGCGCGAGTTGCTCGGCTTCGGCGGCCTTTTCGCGCGCCGCGTCGGTTACCTCGTGGAATCTGTCGCGTTCGGGGGGTTCTGGTCGACTCATCATGTCCTCCTTTCCGCCGCGGAGTTGTCCGCTGACGTCGCGTGTTCTCCAGCGTCCCGGTGCTTTTCGGCGTCCTCGTCGGGCATCGCGCTGGTGTCGCGTGGTGGCAGGAAGGGTTCCTCGTCGGGCGGGAAACCCTGCTCGATGCGCCGCCCGCGGGCGAGCTCGGCATCGAATTCGGCACCGAGCAGCACCGCGACATTGGAGATCCACAGCCAGACCAGAAAGACGGCGACGCCGCCGAGCGATCCGTACACCTTGTTGTAGGAGCCGAAATTGGCGACATAGACGGCGAATCCGGCCGAAGCCGCGATCCACAGCAGCACGGCGAGCACGCTGCCCGGACTGAGCCAGCGGAAGCCGGGCTGCTGCGCGTTCGGCGCGGCCCAGTACAGCAACGCGAACAACAAACTGACCAGCACCGCGAGCACCGGCCATTTCGCGATGTCCCACACCAGCACACCGGCCGATCCGACACCGAGCCAGCGCCCGAGACGTTCGGCGATCGAGCCCGTCGCGACGACGCCGATGGCGCATACCGCGAGCAGCACCACCAGCGCGGCGGTCAAGCCGATGCGCACCGGAATGGTCTTCCAGATCGGCCGTCCCTCAGTGGTGTCATAGATCGCGTTGGACGCTCGCATGAAGGCCCCGATGTAGCCCGAGGCCGTCCACAAGGCGGTGGCAAGGCCGAGGAGCGCCAACGGCCCAGCCAATTGCGGCGATCCTTGCAGCTGCTTGATCGAGTCGACGAGCAACGCGGTGCCGCTGCCGGGTCCGATCTCCTGAATGGTGTCGACCAGCGACTGCGTGGCGGACGGGCCGAGCGCCCCCAGTATCGCGGTGAGCACGATGAGACCGGGAAAGATCGACAGCACGCTGTAATAGGTAAGCGCCGCAGCCCAATCCGTGAGGTTGTCGTCCAGTAGCTCCGTCACGGTCCGCCGCAGCACTCCCCACCACGACCGCCAGTGCAGCACCGACGGCCCGCTCGACCAGTCCACCAGCCGGTGTACGCGCCGCGCCGCGCCCTGCTTCGACATACCCGTCACCTCTCGATCGGGGAGCGAATACCCGGCCGCCGCACTGGCAAACTCGACGCGCTACAGCTTGCGCGCCATCACGAATTCCACCCGGGGATCTCCCGGCCGGACGAGCCCGCTCTCCCCGGTTCGCACGAAACCGTTACGCAGGTAAAGCCGTTCGGCCACGACATTCCCGTCGGCGAACTCCAACCAGACCACGCTGTGCCCGCCCGCGGCAGACCAGTCGAGGACAGCACGCACCAGCAGATCCGCCACCCCGGTGCCACGCGCCTCGGGCGCCACCCACATCGAAATCAGGTGCACACCACCACGTTCGGGGTCGGGCATACCGGCGACCGTGCCGAGTTCAGCGCCGTCGGCGCTGGCGACGAACTGCGCCCGATCCGTGAGCGCCGCCCGCCAATCACTTTCGGTGCGTGCCTGCGCTTCGGCCAGCGTCGTCCCGAAGAACTGCGGAGTGTCGGCCAGCGCCCGTAAGCGAACCCGCCGGAACACTTTCCATTCGTCGGCGGTCAACAGCCGGATGTCGATCGTCGATATGTTCACCCGAGTTTTCTACTTGCCGGGCGCCTACCTGCGCAAACGCTTTTGGCACCGGCCGGGCTCGGTGCCGCGACAACCGTTGTCGCGCAATCAGAATCCGGCCCGGCGGATGCCGCTGAACTCGACCGCGGCGAACACCGCGACAACCGTCGCGCCGACGAACATGAACGCCACGCCGAGACCGGTCAGCGCGATCAGGCCGGACACCGTGAGCACCACCATGCCGACCGCCGACAGCGCGTTCACCGCGACGACGCCGACCGCCTGACGGAACGGAATCTCCGGCGACGCGGCGATGAGCAGCAGCGCAAGCGCACCACCGAGCATGGCGACGCCGAACGGAATCGACCAGGAGGTGGGCAGGCCGAGCGGGTCACGCAGCACTGTGGCACCGGCCAGCATGACGACGCCGAACGAGCCGGTGCTCCACCCATCCATTCGCAGGGCGGTGCGCAAGAAGTCGGTGCTCAGCGTCGGCTGGGTCGCCAGAAAGGTCGTGCTCATGTCCAGCTCCTGTTGGTCGAGACGGCGGGGCCGATCGGCTCCCGTGCCCCTCACCCTGCCGAGATGAGGTGAGCGTCTCAATAACCTCAGAGGTCATGGCCGCGCGACGCGGCCGGTGATTAGCCTGCTCAGGTGGCACAAACTCGAGGAGAAACGCGATCGCTGATCGGCGGGCTATTGCGCGAATGGCGGCAGCGGCGCAGGCTCAGCCAGCTCGACCTGGCGCTGTTGGCGGACACCTCGGCTCGGCATCTGTCGTATATGGAGACCGGACGCGCCAAGCCGAGCCGAGCGATGGTGCTGCGTCTGTGCGCGGCGCTGGAGGTGCCGCTGCGCGACCGCAATACGCTGCTGCTGGCCGCCGATTACGCCCCGGCCTATCGGGAGAGCAGCCTCGACGACGCGAGCCTGACCTCGGTGCGGACCGCACTGGAGACGATGCTGACCGCGCACGAGCCGTATCCGGCCGTCGTCGTCGATCGGTGGTGGAATGTGGTTACCGGCAATGCGGCCATGGGTGTGCTGATGCACGGGATCCCGGAACATCTGCTGCTGCCGCGGCCGAATGTGTATCGCCTGGTGCTGCATCCGGAGGGGCTGGCCGCGCGGCTGGCCAACCACGGCCAGGTGCGCGAGTTGTTCCTGGAGCGGCTCGCCAGGCAGGTCGGCGCGAGCGGTGATCCGCAGCTGACGGCGCTGTACGGCGAGGTGAGCCGGTATCCAGTACTACCCGATCCGCCGGACGAGCCGAAAAATGTTGCGGCGCAACCGAGTCCGTTCGAGGTGCCGATCCGGATCCGGACACCGATGGGCGAGATGTCGATGTTCGCCACGATGGCGACCTTCGGCGCACCCGCCGACGTCACGCTGTCCGAGCTGGCGATCGAATTGTTCTACCCGCTGGACGAATTCACCGCGGCCGCGCTGCGTGGGCTGGCGGCCGCGGCGAATTCCTGAGGTCGAACTAGATGGGCTGGAATCCGGCTCCGACGCCGCCCTGGGCGTTGATCGCGGCGAGGATCACCACGATCGGCTGGAAGAAGGCAGGCGAGTGGACGGGGTTGGCGGCGTTGGTGCACGGCACGTCGAAGCCGATCGGGCCGAGCCCGGTGAGCCGTCCCTGATTCATGCCGACCAGCCGGTCGCCGACGACGACCGGGCCGCCGGAATCGCCTGGCTTCGAGCAGTATTGGTTGATGCTGGTGCCCTCCAGCTCGCCCCACACCACGCCGCAGTCGGTGCCGGTGGTGCGTCCGCTGGAGCACACGGTGGCGCCGGGGCCGGGGGCATCGGCGACGCCCGCGATGGTGGTCGGTCCGACGGTGCGCACCGGGGTGATCTTCGCCGGATCGAGTTCCAGGACCGCGTAATCCAGGCCCTTGCCGTCATCGGAGTACGCGACGGTGCCGAGCACGCCGGCCTGCGGCGTACGCTCGGAAACCAGCCGTGCGCCGGTGGGCGCGCAGTGGCCCGCGGTGATGCCGACGAGCCTGCCCGCGCCGTCGTGACCGATCGCGGTCAGCGAGCAGACGGAGTCGTTGTCGAACGCGATGCCGGAGCTGCCGCCGAGCACCGCGGTGGGCGCCGCCGACGCGGTGCCCGCGGCACCGACGATTACCGACGCGATGGCCGCTGTCGCGAGCGCCATCGATCTGAATTTCGTTGTCACTTCTCTCCTTATTCGAAAAACCGGGGAGGGAACCGCCCCCGAGACAATCTGCGGTCGCCGGATAGGCAAGCGAAAACGCCTGCGCAGAGGAATTTCATCGACGCTGGTTATCCGTCAGCTAACTCAGCATGGACAGGTGATGGGTGGGTCCACAACACATCTGTGCGCTGTGCCACAACGGATCAGCAATTGAGACCTGAGCCACAAGGCTCCGCGTCGACCCTGAAAAGCGTTCGCCCGAACTGACTTTCACCCTCACCCAACCCCCAGCTGCGGCCGTTTTGCCTGGCCGACGAGACTCAACTGTTATACCACCGCACGCGAAGCCGGACGGAACATCCAGGTCCCGAGCTCGCGAGTGACAACCACTCATCCTGGGCAGATGGTGACAGAGCATGATGACCGTCGCCGAGCATCCGGCGACGGGCAGGTGAACACAGCTGGTCGAATAGCCGACTGTAAGTCGGCCTTAAATGCATTGAAGCAGTAGGTGATCCGCCTGCTACAGGTAGGAGGTGTCGTTCACCAGACGCACGGACGAGCCGCCGTCCGGATAGAACTCCGCGATCGACAGCGACGCCAGATCCAGATGCAGCCGATACAGCAGTGACGGCCCGACACCGAGCGCCAGTTGCAGCAGCGTCTTGATCGGGGTCACATGGCTGACCACCACCAGGTTCGCGCCCGGATACAGCCCGACCAAATCGCGGCGAACCGCGTCCACCCGCTCCCGGACCTGGTCGAAGCTCTCCCCACCCGGGGCGGGCAACGAAGGATCGCCCAGCCAGCGGGCATGCAGCTCCGGGTCGCGTTCGGCCGCCTCGGCGAAGCTCAGCCCCTCCCACTCGCCGAAGTCGGTCTCGATGAGCCCGTCCAGGACGGTGAGCGGCGCGTCCAGCGCGGTGGCCGCGGCCTCGGCGGTGTCGCGGGCCCGGCTCAGCGGCGATGTCAGCACGGCGGCGATATTGCCTTTGGCGGCAAGCATTTTCGCGGCACGCGCGGCCTGCTCCCGACCCAGGTCGGTCAGTGGCGGGTTGCCGCGGCCCGAATAGCGGCGTTGCACAGAGAGTTCGGTCTGACCGTGGCGCAGGAGCAGCAGCCGGGTCGGGCGACCGGTGGCGCCGGTCCAGCCCGGTGCGGGTTGCGCGGCGACGGCCGAGACGACCGGATCCAGCCGAACCGGTGCGGCCGTTGGCTTTTCGGCCTCGCGGGCGGTGCGCACCTCATCGACCATGGTGCCGTCGTCCATTGCCTCGTTGGCGAGGCGGTCGGCGTGCGAGTTCTCGGCGCGCGGGATCCAGGTGAAGCTCACCCGCTCGAAACCCGCGACGAGCCTGCGCGCCCGGTCGGCGAGCGGAATCATGGCCGCGTGCTTGACCTTCCAGCGGCCGGACATCTGCTCGACGACCAGCTTGGAATCCATTCGCACGGTGACGATCTCGGCCCCGAGTTCGGCAGCCGCTTCCAAACCGGCGATGAGGCCACGGTATTCGGCGACATTGTTGGTGGCGATGCCGATGAACTCGCGACGTTCGGCGAGCACCCGCACATGGTCGGCGGCGAAGACGACGGAGCCGTAACCCGCCGGTCCCGGGTTGCCCCGCGAACCGCCGTCGGCCTCGACGATCACCTCGCGCTCGGTCACCGCAGTGCCCGCCGCGCGGCGATCACAGCCCCGATTCCTTGGTGCGCACCAGGATCGCGCCGCATTCCGGGCAGCGCACGACCAGCTCCGGGGCGGTCTTCGCGATCCTGGCGATCTCGCCGCGGTCCAGCTCGATCCGGCACGCGCCACAGCGACGGGCCTGCAGCAGTGCCGCACCGACACCGTGCTGTGCGCTCTGCCGGTCGTAGATCGCCATCAGATCGGCCGGGAACAGCGAGATCAGCTTGGACCGGTCGGCGTCGCAACGGCCCTGTGCCACCTGAAGATCCGCGAGGGCCTCGTCGCGCTGGGTTTGCGCGTCGGCCAGTTCCTGCTCGGTCTTGTCCAGTCTGGCGCCCGCGTGCTGGTAGTCGTCGGCGGAGGCCTCGCGCTTTTCCATCACTTCGAGCAGCTCGTCCTCCAGCACCGAGCGCCTGCGCTCCAGGCTGCCGAGTTCGTGCTGGATCTCCGAAAGCTGTTTGGCGTTCACCGTTCCGGCGGTCAGCATGCCCTTGTCGCGCTCCTCGCGCTTACGGACGGCCTCGACCTCGCCTTCCAGCTTGCGGATGTCGCGGTCGAGGTCGTCGAGCATGATCTGCACGGCGACGGCGGCATCCTTGTGCGCGTTGCGCTCGGCCTCGAGCCGGGCCACCTCCTGCTGTTCGGGCAGCACGGTGCGGCGGTGCGCGATCCGATTCAGCTCGGCGTCGACAGCGGCGAGCTGTAGCAGCTTGGCCTGGATCGGTGGTTCGACATTCAACGCGGACAAACTCCTGAACGCTATGGATTGGGGTCGGTGTTCAACCGTACCCCGCCGGCCCGCCCGCATTGACCGACGCCGCACCAATCGGTGTGGACGGGGTGGTTGCCCGGGCGTGCCCGTGCTGTCGGCCCGGTCGGGAGTGGGTTATGCGGGCGCGCGGGTTTTGATGGCGTCCCTGGAGATGAAGACGTCGTATTCGCCGGGTACCGCGACCACCGCGTTGCCGTAGGCGGAGCGCACGAACGGCTCGGTCCACCAGCGGCCCTTCGTCATGTCGTTGAAGAAGTCCTGGTCGCCGTCGTTGAGGAAGATCTGGTGCTGGGTCGGCGACACGCCGTCCAAGCGCTGGCCGAACAACCGGCTGATCTTGTAGCCGGAATGGAAGCCGAGCGCGTTCACCCAGGGCTCCAATTCGACGATGCCCGCCTGCAGCACCCACATGTCGCCCTCGACCTGGTACTTCAGGTGCTGGTCGTCGTGTTGGTCGTCGCCGTAGAGGGTGAGGTCGACATCTAGCAGGTGCTCCTGGCCTGCCACCGGCTTCGCCACCACGTGCGCCGCTTTGATTTCTCCGGTCAATCCGAGATAGGTCTGCAGCAATGTGGCCAGCCATAGCAGCAGCACCGCGACCAGCAGCACCACCAGTCCGCTGCCGCCGCGCGCGATCAGCGCCCGCATCCCGACCCGGCGCGCCCGCAACAGCCCGGAGATGAGCAGCGCGACTCCGATCAGGATGATCAAGATCAACCCGACCTGAACGAAGCCGAAGTTCACCGGGAAATTCATGCGGTAGTTGTACCCCCGGAACGCCGGTCGACTCGCGGAAACAGCCGACCGCGCAAACCAATCCAGCGGACACGCCCCGACACGCCGTAGTGGAGGTATCGTCTGCGTGGTCAGAATTCGATTCTTCGGGGGTTTCCATGTTGATCTGGGGTTGGCGTCAGTATGTGACGCGGCTCGCCGTGCTCACCCTGGTGTGCGGGCGGTGCGGAAATCCGGCGGCGCACGTGCTGCACAAGCTGGTCACCAAGTTCACGCTGTTCTTCGTGCCGCTGATTCCGTTGAGCACCAAGCACACCCTGCAGTGCACCTGGTGCGGCGCCGAGTCGAACCTGGTGCAGCAGCAGGTCACCGAGTTGCTCGGTCAAGCGCAGGCGGAGAACATGCGGGCCGCGCAGCAGCCGATGAATCCGTCGTGGCAGGGACAGCAGCCGGGGAGCTACTGACGCGGGTCAGCGGGATGCGCTGACCGTCCATGGATCGGTTCGCTGGGTCGAGACACGGGTCTCCAGGTCGGGCAGACCCGCGCGGACAACCCGTTCCGCCTGTGCGCACCAGGGGAATTCGGTGGCCCAGTGGGCGGCGTCGATGAGGGCGGGGCCGCCCTTGCGGAGATGTTCGTCGACCGGATGGTGGCGCAGGTCTGCGGTGACGTAGGCGTCGACGCCGCGGCGGGTGACCGCGTCCAGATAGGAATCGCCCGCACCGCCGCAGACGGCGACCGTGTAGATGCTGCGGTCCGGATCGCCTGCCGCGCGGACACCCCACGCGGTCGGCGGCAAGGCGGCGGCGACCCGGTCGGTGAAGGCGCGCAACGACTCTGGTTCCGTCAAGGTGCCGACGCGGCCGATGCCAACCGCCGAGGGCAACAGCGCCCGTTCGGTGATGTGGTAGGCCGGGTCCTCATACGGGTGCGCGGCGCGCAGCGCGGACAGGATGGCGGCGCGGGCCGAGGGCGGGGCGACGAGCTCCAGGCGGTCCTCGTCGACATGCTGGAGTTCACCGACCACGCCGAGCGCGGGCTTGGCCTCCGACATCGGCCGGAACTGGCTCTTCGCGGGAACCCGGAGTGCGCAATCGCGATAGTCGCCACTGCCGCCGGCCCCCGCCATGAACAGCGCGACCAATACCGCCTCGGTATGCGACGGAGGCACCTGCACCACCCAGTTATCCACGGGAGCTTCTGGTTTCGCATCGATCGGACCGATGACGGCGAGGCCGAGCGCGGCAGCCAGCGCATCGGAGACGCCGGGGTCGGCGGAGTCCGCGTTGGTATGCGCGGTGAACAACGCGCACCCGGAACGGATCAGCCGGTGCAGCAGTGCGCCTTTCGGAGTATCGGCCGCGACCGTATCGACGCCGCGCAGCAGCAGCGGGTGATGCACCACCAAAGCCTGTGCCCGCCAATCGATCGCCTCATCGACGACCCCCGCCGTCGCATCGACCGCGAAGAGCACCCTGGTGACCACCTCGTCCGGGTCACCGGCAACAAGCCCCACCGAGTCCCACGACTCGGCCAGCTTCGGCGGATAGGCCGCGTCGAGCACCTCGATGAGATCCGCCAGCGTAGTCATCGTTCGCCCTCCTCAGAATCGATCATGGACTGTCGCAAGGGTTGCCGAGCCTCGATTACCACAGCTCCGCCGTCCGAATCGCGGTGATCAGCTGATCGACCTCGGCCGCACCCCGCACCGCCACGCGCAGGTGATCCGGCCCGAGACCGGGAAAGGTGTCCGCGCGGCGGACGGCAATGCCCTTGCCCGCCAAGTGTTTCCGGAGCAGTTCACCGTCGGGGACGCGGAGCAACAGGAATGGGGCCTCGGCCGGGGTGTGCACGTGTACGCCGAGCTCGGTCAGCCGATGGATCATCGCGTCGCGTTCGACAGCGATGACCTGCGCGCGCCGCTGTTCCTCCGCGACCGCGGCAGGCTCGGCGGTGGCGGTGATCGCCTCCAGTTGCAGCGTGCCGAGTGGCCAGTGGGCCCGGCCGCGATTCAGGCGTGCCAGAAGTTCGGGAGCGCCGAGGAAGTAGCCGCAGCGGAGCCCGGCGAGGGCCCAGGATTTGGTGAGGCTGCGCAGGACCAGCAGGTCGGGGGCGGTGCAACCGGCGAGTGACGCCGGTTCTCCCGGCACCGCGTCGGCGAAAGCCTCGTCCACCACGATGATCCGGCCTGGTGCGCGCAGTGCGCGCAAAGTTTCGGCCGGGTGCAGTACCGAGGTGGGGTTGGTCGGGTTGCCGAGCACCACCAAGTCGGCGTCGGCGGGAACCGCCGTCGGGTCGAGGGTGTACGGCGGCTCGAGCAGCACCCTGGTCACCGCGACACCCGCCGCGCGCAATGCGAGCTCCGGCTCGGTGAACGACGGGTGGACCACGGCGGCCAAGCGCGGCGCGAGTCGCGGCAGCATCGCGAACCCCTCGGCGGCGCCGGCCAGCAGCAGCACCTCGTCCGGGCCGCGGCCGTGCCGCGTCGCCACCGCACGCCGCGCGGTGTGATCTTCCTCGATGCTCGGGTACCGGCCGAGCGTGTCCAGCCGGGCCGCGAGCCGCTGCCGCAGCCAGTCCGGCGGCGCGCTGCCCTGCACGTTCACCGCGAAATCGAGCATCCCGGGGCGCGCGTCCACGTCGCCGTGGTGGCGCAGTTTCGCGTGATCGACGCTGTCCTCGGGCACGAGATCACACCCTACGTGGCGAGCCCGCAGGTCGACCGGCCAGAATGGCTGTCGTGGGTGAGCTGCATGTGTCGTTCGTCTGTACCGGCAACATTTGCCGTTCGCCGATGGCGGAGAAGATTTTCGCGACGCATCTGTCCCGCGCGGGACTGGCCGATCGGGTGCGGGTGAGCAGCGCGGGCACCGGTGCGTGGCACGTCGGCGACGACGCGGACCGCCGCACCACCGCGACGTTGCGCAGGTACGGCTATCCGACCGGCCATGTCGCGGCCGCCCTCGGCCCCGACCATCACGACGCCGATCTGCTGATCGCGCTGGACACCTCGCACGAACGTGCGCTGGCTCGGCTCGGTGTGCCGTCGGACCGGCGCAGGCTGCTGCGCGCTTTCGACCCGGCCGCCGATGGGCCCGACGTGCCCGACCCCTACTACGGCGACGACGCCGACTTCGAGCTGGTGCGCGACCAGATCGAGGCGGCGATGCCCGGCCTGCTCGACTGGGTGCGTGCCGCGCTCGGCCTGCCCGCCGAGCAGTCCGCGCTCGACGGGCGCCCCTGATGCGCAAGCTGACCTTCCTGCTGCGGCCGGGCTGGGTGATCCTCGCCGCGGTGGTCGCCGTGTTCGCCTACCTGTGCTTCACGGTGCTCGCGCCATGGCAGCTCGGCAAGAACACCAGCACCTCGCACCGCAACCAGCTCATCACCGACTCGGTCGGCGCCGCGCCGATCGACATCACCACCGTCCTCGGCACTCCGGCCACCGACGACTCGCACACCGAATGGCGTAAGGTCACCGCCTCCGGCAGCTACCTGCCGGACTCGACGGTGCTGGTCCGGCTGCGCCATCTCGACGGTGCCCCAGGCTATTCCGTGCTCACCACGTTCCGGCTGGACGACGGCCGCCTCCTGCTCATCGACCGCGGACTGGTCGCGGCGGTAGACGGTTCCCGCCCACCGCAGATCCCCGACCCGCCCGCCGGACCGCAGCGCCTCGAGGCCAGAGTCCGGATGTCCGAGGGCATCACGCCGGGCAAGGACCCGTCCATCCAAGACGGCTACCGGCAGGTCTACTCGATCGACACCACCCAGGAAGCGGCGTTCCTGCAACAACCGCTGACCCCGATCCCCACCGGCGAGCGCGGCGGCTACCTCCAGCTCGACGAAAACCAGCCCGGCGTCTTCACCCCCACCCCCCTCCCCCAACTCGACGCCGGACCCTACCTCTCCTACGGCCTCCAATGGCTCGCCTTCGGCGTCATGGCCCCCCTCGGCCTCGGCTACTTCCTCTACGCCGAGCTCCGCGAGCGCCGCAGGGAAAAAGCAAGCACCCCAGCCGAACCCGTGCCAACGAGCCCGCCCGCGGAATCCCCCGCATCCGAATCCACCACCGCCACACCACCTCCGGCCACCCCCGCACCGAACACCGAAGCGCGCCTAGCAGACCGCTACGGCCGCGGGCGCGACTGACGCCGGGTGCCGCGACGCTCGAGACGTCCTGCTCCAACACACTTCTTGATCAGCTGCTGCTAGCGCCTGATGACGGCCCACAGTGCAGCCACGAATGCCGATGCCAGTTGCACGATTTTCGACAGGTGTACGGCGCGATGCAGGTCGGCGACTGTCGGGGCGGGGCCGTCGCCGAGGGTGGGGCGGAGTTCGGTGCCGTGGCGGTATTGGGTGCGGCCGCCGAGGCGGACGCCGAGGGCGCCTGCCATCGATGCCTCGACTACTCCGGCGTTGGGGCTCGGGTGTTTTGCGGCGTCGCGGCGCCAGGCGTTCAGCGCGGCGGTTCGGCGGCCGCCGACGAGCGGGGCGAGGGCGACGGTGAGCAGGCCGGTGAGCCGGGCGGGGAGCAGGTTGGCCAGGTCGTCGGTGCGGGCGGCGGCCCAACCGAAGTGGCGGTAGCGGTCGTTGCGGTAGCCGATCATGGCGTCGAGGGTGTTGATCGCGCGGTAGCCGAGTAGGCCGGGTATTCCGGCGAGCGCGCCCCAGACCAGCGGGGCCACCGTTGCGTCGGAGGTGTTCTCGGCGATGGATTCCAGTGCGGCGCGGGCCAATCCGTCGGCGTCGAGCACCTCGGGGTCGCGCCCGCACAGCGAAGGAAGTAGCGCGCGTGCGCCGGCCAGATCGCCTGCCTCGAGCCGGTCGGCCATCTCGCTGCCCGCCTTCGCCAGGCTGTGCCCGCCGAGCACCGTCCAGGTAGCCAACGCGGTCACCGGGAGTCCGAGCCCGCGAACCCCGACACCCAACCCGACCACCCCACCCACCAACAGCACCGCGTGCAACGCCCCCGCACTACGCCGATCGGCATACGTCACCGATTCGAGCGCGCTTGCCGCCGAACCGAACCCGGCCACCGGATGCCACCGCCGCGGATCCCCCAACACCCGATCCAACGCAAAACCGAGCAGCAACCCAGCCGCGGTCGAGGTCCCCTTCTGCACCCACCGAGCCTATCCGGTACCGCCACCCGAACAACCCTCGCCTCGCACCCCGAACGGCCATGACAGTGCGCTCGCTCGAACGATGCCGCACCGTGTCCTGCTTGCGGCGTCAGGGCTCCGTCGGCGAGGACCGACTCAGGTGCGTAAGCGAGCGCGCAGGTCCGTCGAGCGGCGCTCGCTCGAACGATGCCGCACCGCGTCCCGCTCGCGGCGCCAGGGCACCGTCGGCGAGGACCGACTCAGGTGCGTAAGCGAGCGCGCAGATTCCTCGAGCGGGTCACGCGTCGTCGAGCCGCGCTCGCGTCGTCGAGCCGCGCACGAAATTGCCAGCTGCTACACGCACGCCGAGCCAATTCACGCGCGGCACGCGAAACATGCCATTTTCAGGCATTCGATTATGGGTGGCAGCGCGGGCCAGTGACGCGGACCTCGCCGGTGGTGGGCGTGGCGCGTCGGCGTGTCACACTCTGATTCGCTGCGTCGTCTACCTCGTGACGCACTCATAGGACTCGCGCCCCGGCGGGGCGGAACGACCGAACGGCGAACAGCAGTGACTACCGAACAGCCTTCCACTCCCGAACCCATCGACCAGGCCGAACTGGCTCGGCGGTTCGAGGAGCACCGGCCGTATCTGCGCAGGCTCGCCTACAGCACGCTGGGCAGTCTGACCGACGCCGACGACGTGGTGCAGGAGGCGTGGCTGCGGCTGCAGCGCCAGCACGAGGCCGGGACCGCGGGGCAGATCGAGAACCTGCGCGCCTGGCTCAGCACCGTCACCGGCCGCCTCGCGCTGGATCAGCTCGGGTCGGCCCGTGCTCGCCGTGAACAGTATGTCGGCGAGTGGCTGCCGGAACCCGAGGTCACCAGCTGGGACGATCCCGCGGACCGAATCACCCAGGACGAGCGGGTCACCACGGCACTGCTCGTGGTGCTCGAATCACTGTCGCCCGCCGAGCGCACCGCGTTCGTGCTTCAGGACGTATTCGGCATGACCGGCCCGGAGGTCGCCGAGGTGGTCGGGCGCACCCCGGCCGCCGTGCGCCAGCTCGCCTCCCGCGCCCGCAAGCGGGTCGAGGACGGCACACCGCGCTTCCCCGCCTCGCCCGACGAGCAGGAGAGGGTCGTCTCCGCCTTCGCGGTCGCCTGGCGCTCCGGCGATCTCAGTGCGCTGCTCGGCGTCCTCGACGCCAACGTCAGCCTGACCGCCGATGGTGGCGGCAAGGTCCCCGCGATCCGGCAGCCGGTGCACGGCGCCGAGCTCATCGCGAAGATGCTGCTCGGTTGGTACCACGCGCCGTCGGCGGCGCACGGGTGGGGCCGCGCGGTGCTGGTCAACGGCGCGCCCGGCCTGGTTGTCTTCGACGGCAACCACATCGGCGTCTTCGCCTTCACCATCGATGACGGCCGCATCGTCGCCATCGACGTCGTCCGCAACCCCGACAAGCTGCACGACCTCCCCACCACCGGCGAGCCCGACTGGTACCTCGGCGCCACCACCCCCGAAGACGAATAGTCCAGCCGCACACCGCCTGTGCCAGCCGCCCACTCCGTCCGCGGTTGCGTTCAAGATCAGGGGGCACTGGTGTCAGTGCCCTCTCGGGCGATGCCAGCACCAGTTCCACTTGATCTTGAACGCGGCTCCCGCAACGCGGAGCAGGGTCGAGATCCCGAGGCCCCTTGATGATCCACGGCGCATCGTGGGCCTACTCGCCGAAAGCCGTACGCGAACTCCGGGATGACGCTCGGGCTTCAGCCTGCTAAGCCCACGGGCTTCGCTGTCGTATACCCGTGTGCCGCAGCCACTTCCGCTGACAGCAACCGGCCCGCGTCCGCGGTTGCACCGTGGGCGAGGTCGGGGTTGGCGGCACACGCTTCTTCCCAACCGAGGTCTGCGATGGCGCGGACGTAGGGCAGCGTGGCGTTGGTGAGGGCGACGGTGGCGGTGTTGGGTACTGCTCCTGGCATGTTGGCCACGCAGTAGAACAGCGAATTATGTACGCGGAAGGTCGGATTCGCGTGGGTGGTGGGGTGTGAACCGGCGAAGCAGCCGCCCTGGTCGATGGCGATGTCGACGAGGACCGAACCGGGGCGCATCTGGGCGACAAGGTCGTCGGAGACAAGTTTCGGCGCGCGGGCGCCGGGCACCAAGACGGAGCCGATGACCAAGTCGGCGCCGGACACGGCGCGCTGGACCTCGGCGGAGTTGGACGCGACGGTGGCGATCCGCCCGTCGAAGCGGGCGTCCAACTCGCGCAGGCGATGCAAGTTGGTGTCCAGCACGGTGACTCGCGCACCTATGCCGTCGGCGACCGAGGCCGCGTTGGATCCGGCGACACCGCCGCCGAGCACCACCACATCGGCCGGACGCACCCCAGGCACGCCGCCGAGCAGCATGCCCGCACCGCCCAGCGGTGCCATCAAATGGTAAGCGCCGACCTGACTTCCGAGCTTGCCCGCGACCTCACTCATCGGCGCGAGCAACGGCAGCGAACCGTCCGCGGCGCGCACGGTTTCGTACGCGATGGCGGTGATCCCGGAGCTCAGGATGGCGTCCGTGCATTCGCGGGACGCCGCCAGGTGCAGATAGGTGAACAGCACCTGCCCGCGTCGCAGCCGCGGATACTCCTCGGCGATCGGCTCCTTCACCTTCAACACCAGGTCGGCCTCCCACCACACCTGATCCACGGTCACCAGTCGCGCCCCGACACCGGCATAGTCGGTGTCCGCGAACCCGGATCCGACGCCCGCCCCGGCCTGGATCAGCACCTCATGTCCGTGCGCGACCAGCTCCCCGGCTCCCGCCGGTGTCAGGGCAACCCGGAACTCCTGCTGCTTGACCTCGCGTGGCACTCCGATCTTCATAACGCCATCGTGAACCCCGCACCGGGCGCACGCCACGAACGACGCGCGGGTATCACACGATGATCACGAGACCGCCCGCGCACCGGATATTTCTGCGCAAGTTGATCAGCACTTCGATGGCGGCCTAGACAATCCGCGCTGTTCGGAGCCGATTCCGCGGACTCGCCCAGCAGCACCCATTGATCTCCTCGTCGAGCGATCGGGATCCCGCGCACGGTCGATGCTCGACGCAGACATTGGATTCGAAGTAGACACCCGACCCGGCCTGAGCGGACATTTCTCGCGCTAATTCGCTCGAGATGCCGCGCTGAGCGCGAAAGTGTCCGCTCCGGCCGGGTCCAGTCTGTACGTCAGACCGTCATCGCCACACCCAGCGGCGGAATCCGCAGCTGCTTGTCCCGCCCCGCATACTCGAACAGCAGACTCAACCGATCCAGCGTCTCGCTGAAATGCACCCACCCTTCGCCGTGCACCGGCACGATCACCGCATCGCCGAGCACCTCGGCTGCCTGTACTGCGGTGCGCGCGTTCAAAGTGAGGTCGATGTCGCCGAAGTGACCGACATTCGCGGCGCCGACGAACAGCACCGCGGCATCGATCTTCCCGATCCGCTCGACGATCTTGGCGACCCGATCGACAGAGGCGTTGTCCCCCGAGACGTACACGGTCGGCTGACCGTCGGCCTGCAGCACGAACCCGGTGACGATCCCGGTCAGCGATTCGCACCCCTCGGGACCGTGCAGCGCGGGCACCCCGGTGATCCGGACGCCGCCGATCGTCACGGTCTCCCAATTCTCCAGTCCGCGAACGCCCTTGATCCGTTCCGCGGCTCCGGGTGTGGACAGCACCGTGCCCGCCGTCCGCAGGAATTCGCGTCCGGCGTTGTCCAGGTTGTCGGCGTGTTCATCGTGCGAAAGCAACACGACGTCCACCGGGCCGACCTGATCCGCGGGCACCGCCGGACCGATGAGCTTGTGCAGGGTGACCGGCCCCGGGTAATCACCGGGCTGGTCGAAGGTGGGATCGGTCAGGAAGGTCTGGCCCGCGTACCGCAGACGCACCGTGGGTCCGCCGATATGCAGTACTTCGAGCTGGTTGGAGTGTTCGATGGTGTCGGTCATGCCGTTGAGCTTGTCAACTCGCCGGGGCACCCAACAGTGGCCCGAGAGCCGCCTATCGCTAAAATCGGGCCATGCATACAGTGGCTGTTCTCGCCTATGACGGCATGAGCCCGTTCCATCTGTCCGTGCCGAGCCTCGTCTTCGGCCGGGTCGGCATCGGCGGACAAGCGCCCTACCAGGTAGATGTCTGCGCCGAGCGCCCCGGAAGTCTGCGCACCCCAGCGGGTTTCGACATCAAGGTGCGCCATGGACTCGACCGCCTGGTCCGCGCGGACACGGTGATCATCCCCAGCTGGGAGCGCGACATGCCGCTGTCGGCGGAACTGCGCGCCGCCCTGCATCACGCGCACGCGGCGGGCGCGCGGATCGTCGGCCTGTGCCTCGGCTCGTGGGCGATCGCCGCCAGCGGACTGGCCGACGGCCGCGAGGTGACCACCCACTGGGCCGGTGCCGCCGCGCTCGCCCGCGCCTGCCCCGCCGTCCGGGTCCGTGCCGACACCCTGTGGTCGGACCTCGGCGACGTGATCACCTCGGCGGGCGTCGCCGCCGCCCTCGACTGCTGCCTGCACCTGGTGCGCAACGACCTCGGCAGCCGCGCCGCGACCGAACTGGCCAGAGACCTGGTCACCGCGCCGCACCGCAGCGGCTCGCAAGCCCAGTACATCCCCGTCGCGGTCCCCGACGCCACCGACGACGACCCCATCGAACGCGCGATGGTCTGGGCCAGAACGCATCTCGGCGAATCGATCGACCTGGACGGCTGGGCCCGGATCGCCCTGATGTCGCGCCGCACCTTCACCCGCCGCTTCCGCGACCGCACCGGAAACAGCCCACAGCAGTGGCTGCTGCACCAGCGCGCCGACCGGGCCAGGCTGCTGCTGGAAACCACCGACGACACCATGGAGCGCATCGCCACCGACACCGGCTTCGGCACCGCGGTCAGCCTGCGCCATCACTTCCATCGCATCCTCGGCACCAGCCCCGCCGCCCACCGCGCGTTGTTCCAGGGAGCACGGCTAGGTTCAGCGGTATGAGGATTCAGATCGGCGAATTCGCCCCGGAGATCGACGAGACCGCCTGGGTCGCACCCAACGCGACGGTGATCGGCCGGGTGCGGCTCGCGGCCGAGGTGAGTGTTTGGTACAGCGCCGTACTGCGTGGGGACCTCGAACAGATCAGCGTCGGCGAACGGACCAATATCCAGGATGGCTGTGTGCTGCACGCCGATCCGGGCTTCCCGCTCACCGTCGGCAGCGGAGTTTCGGTGGGGCACAACGCGATCTTGCACGGCTGCACGGTCGGCGACGATGTGCTGGTCGGCATGGGCGCCACCGTGCTCAACGGCGCGGTGATCGGCGCGGGCAGCCTGATCGCGGCCAACGCGCTGAT
The DNA here is from genome assembly GCF_044455225.1 of Nocardia sp. NPDC051321. Taxonomy (NCBI): domain Bacteria; kingdom Bacillati; phylum Actinomycetota; class Actinomycetes; order Mycobacteriales; family Nocardiaceae; genus Nocardia; species Nocardia sp. NPDC051321. The sequence continues at coordinate 172,269 of NZ_JBITEM010000009.1, forward strand.
CCCGGAGGGCGCGCAGATTCCGCCGGGGTCGCTCGTCGCCGGAGTGCCCGGCAAGGTCCGGCGCGAACTCAGCGAGGCCGAGCAAGACGGCATCCGGCTGAATGGGGCTGTGTACCTACACAACACGGCCAATCACCGTGCGGCAAAAGAGGTGTGAGACAGCACACACTGATCAAGCGACCAGCAAGAATCGCTGATAACATTTTGCCAGCGTGCCCGGCGACCCGGGGTCTCCTGCCGAAACGGTAGTCGTGCGGCTTGTAGCGCAGTGGTTAGCCCATATTGGGTCGATGGGTCCGTAAGCGAGCGTAGCGAGCGAGCCGAATCGCAGCGCACGGTCGCACACGACGGAGCCGAGCGCGGCAAAGTTGTGAGTGAGCGTAGCGAGCCAACTGAAGACGCGGCGCGCGGTCGCCGACGACGAGCCTTACGAGGCGTAGTCGTGAGTGAGCGTAGCGAGCGAACCAAGGACGCAGCGCGCGGTCGCGCACGACGTAGCCGAGCGTTAGCGAGGCGAGTCGTGAGCGTGCAGGCAGGAGGTATCGGTGATGGTCTACGTACAGTCGAGTGTGCACCGGTCCACGGGGCGGATCAGCATTGCCGACATCGCGGCCCAGCCGGGCGGCGTCGAGGCACTACAACGGCGAGTCCATGAATTACGTTCCAGCGGAGTAGATTTCGCCGCGAATGCGATCGAACAGGAAATGGTGGCGCTGAACTTACCGCGCCACTGACACATCAGCCCACGGTCACCGCGTGTCACTCGGCAGCGGTGACCGTGGCAAGTCCGGCCGTGGTGTGCTGATCCAAGGCCATCAGCGCGGCCCGCACCCGCACCGGCTGCCAGCCACCGTCGGTGCACCGCAGCCGCACGACGCCTTCGGTGCGATGACGCGCCAACTCCCGTGACATCTCCTGCGCCGCCGCCAGATCGTCCGGATGGATCTGCGGCGGCGGCTCACCGGGCAGAGCGGCCCACGCGATACCGGGCATCGGCGGCCCGATCCAGCGAATCAGTTGCAGCGAGCGCAGATTCACGATCGCGCGATACTCCCCCGGCGCGGTGGACGCCTCCAGTAGTCGATATTCCAGAATCATCGGCGGCGGGGCGGCCGGCACCGCGGTCGCGGCACCGATGTCCTGGGTCACCCCGCGGAACAGCACCACCGCACGCCCGTCCGCGTCGACCTCGCGGATGATCCGGCAGGCGAAATGCCCTGCGCGCAACGCATCGTCGTCACGCCGGATCGTCCACACCGCCTGATGTTCGGTGCCCGGCGCGGAATTCACGATCTTCGCCAGCGCCTCGCTCTCGTCCCGATTGGTGACCAACCGGGTGAACGCGCCCGCGAGGGCCAACTCGGCCTCCCGGTCCTCGGGCGCGACGCCGTACAGATCGAGCAGGTCCACGCTGCGCACCGACCGGCTGGTGGTGAGGTTGAAGTACCACGCCCCCACCGGTTCTCGCTCCGGCAGCGGCTCCGCCACCGGCCCCACCCACAGTCGGACGGCGTGCGCCCGCTCGGGCGTGATGAGCAGCGGCTCGGCCCGCACGGTGCGGCGGCCGTCCGCCGAGACGTACGCGACCGGGGCGCAGGTCCGGCTTACCTGCGCGAGAGCGGCTTCCGCGTCGGCGAGCGACAGCGGGTTACGCAGGATATTGCTCAACGGCACGAAGGATTTCGGGGCGGCACCGAGGGCGATCACCGTGCCCGGCGTGCCCGAAAAGCATTCGACCAGGATCCATTTCGCCATCAGCCGCGTCCGATCGATCGCGCCCGATCGTTTACCGCCGTGAGAAGCGTTCGACCAGTTGACATTTCAACATCACCCGTTCCTGATCGCGCGGTTCCGCGCGGTCAGGAACGAAATACCATGTCCAGCACTCGTTCGTGGTACGAGCCCGCGAACCTTGTGATCAGGTCCACAAGAAGGGCGTCCAGTCCGACCAGAACCTTGGCCTCGCCGCGCGCCGCCCCGCGCAGAATCGTGCTGGCCGCCGCGGCCGGGGTGGTGCGCGCGACATGCCCCTCGAAACGCCGCACGACCGCCGCCGCGTCGATGCCGGGCGCCACGCTCGCCGACCGCGCGATGGAGGTGAGCACCCCACCGGGATACACCGCGGTGACCCGGACCTTGCCGCCCGCGGCCCGCATGTCCTGGCGCAGCGAGTCGGTGAATCCGCGCACCGCGAACTTCGCGGCGTTGTACGGCCCATGCTGCGCCACCCCGACCAGGCCGAATGCCGAGGACATGTTCACCACGTTGGCTCGCTCGGCGGTCAGCAGATGCGGCAGAAAGGCCTTGGTCCCGTTGACGACTCCCCAGAAGTCCACGTCCATCACCTGCTCGAAATCGCTGAACCGCGACTCCGCCACCCCGCCGACGTGCAGGATCCCGGCATTGTTGAACAGCGCCTCGACCCGCCCGTAGTGCACGACGGTGGCCGCGGCATGGTCGAGCATCGCCGCCCGATCGGTGACGTCGAGCGTGGTGGTCGTCGGCGCATGGCCGACGGCAGCACACAGCCGCCCGGTCTCGGCGACGGCGTCGGCCGACTTGTCCGACAGCGCGAGCACCGCACCGTCGCGAGCCAGCGCCAGGGCCAGTTCGCGGCCGATGCCGGCGCCTGCACCCGTGATCGCCACCACCCGGTCAGCGAAATACGCCACGGCTCAACCCTTTCCAATCATCCGACATCCATATCGGATATCCACAAAGGCTAACCACCTGCTGCTGGACGCGCGACCTGTGCCCCATTCCGGCGATCCGCGACCAGGCCGCCGCACGTCGGTGAAATAATGAAGGTCCATCACCCGCACCGTCGCGGCGCCATCCCGTACGCTCGGCCCTCGCGCGAATCGACTGGAGACCAGATGCCAACTGTCCCGCCCATGCTGCAGCGCATCCTGGACAAACCCGTCGCCGACGGCGAGAAACTCCTGGAAAGCGCGCTGTCGGCCTTCCTGGACTTCGGCATCAAACGGACGAGCATGGGCGAGATCGCCCGGCGGGCCGGCATCAGCCCCGCCACCCTCTACCGCCGCTTCGAATCGAAGAACGACCTGGTAGAGGCGGTGAGCGTGCGGGAGGCGCAGCGCTTCGTCGAGATGATCGACAAGCAGGTGCGGGCCGTCTCCGGCTCCGAGGACCAGCTGGTGGAGATCTTCGTCGCGTTCATCACCGCCATCGCGAACAACGAGCTACTGCGCCGCCTGCTGCGCACCGAACCGGACCTGATCCTGCCCCGGCTCACCACCGACGCAGGCCCGATCCTGGCCGTCGGCCGCAGCTACCTGGCGGAAAAGCTGCGCGAGCTGCGGGACACCGAGAACACGCACGATTTCGACGCCGACCTGGTCGCCGAGATCATGGCGCGGCTCGCGCTGTCGCTGGCGCTCACCCCGGACGGGCTCATTCCGGTCGCCGACCGGGACGGCGCCCGCGAGTTCGCCCGGCGGACGCTGATGCCCATGGTTGGCGTGCACGTCACCGCGTAGTCAGATCGGCGTGACGCCGAACGCCGCGGCCACCCGTTCGTCGAGGTCGGCCCGCGCCGCCGCGTCGGGCACCTGGCCGTCGACGAGCGCACGAGCCAGGTCGATGACCGACGCCGCGCAAGGCGTTGCCGGATTCGGTAGCGGCAACCGCGACACGTACTGGGTGATCCATCGGCGTCTGCCCGAGTACAGGCGGTTACCGCAGACCGCGTCGTAGAAGCGCAGCCCGAGTGCCGAATTCGCCACGCCCATCAGCAGATACGCGAGCCTGTCCGCTTCGGCCGGGCGCTCCCCCAGATCGGGCAGCGAAATCCAATAGCAGTCACCGTTCACGACCGCGCCCGATCGATCGAGGGCAAATCTCGGACGTTCACTGATATCCGGAAACACCAGCTTCGGCTCACGCCAGAGGTGTGGACGTTGCGGCACCCATATCTCGAACCATTCCCGTCCGCTCGGCCCGAGGTAGTGACGGGCGGCGAGGGTGTCCTTGTGGGCGCGCAGATACTCAGCGGCGCAGGGGAATTCATTAAGATCGATCGGCGTGCGACTAGGCCGATTCAAGTCGTAGGGATACAGCACGCGAGTGTCGTGCGATCGAGCGATGCGCCACGGTTCGAGGTCGTGGTGGGTGATCAGCTCGAGCAGCAACTCAGGTTCGGGAGGCGGCTCGACGTCGGCCCACCGATCCGAGATGAACACCTTGTCGGCAGTTGTCTTGATACCCACCCGAATTCGAGCAACCTCGCCGAAGGTCCGCCATGTCGTCGCCGCGATACCGGCGAGCCAGGCATCGACCTCGGCGTTCGACATCCGCCACGCGGTTTCCGGTTCCGCCATGCGCCGCACGGTCTTTCGATGCCCAGGACGGCCGGACGGCGGATCGGGCGCCAAATGTCGCGCGAGAATCGATCCGGCTGGCCGCGAACCCGCTGCCTGCAAATCCACACGCGACCAATCAGGTTGTCGCGGACCCGCATTCCCCTGGCTCGCGCTCAGTCCATCAGATTGCAATGGCCCGTCATCCCGCAATCCCGCCCCCGACCCACCAGCTCGCAGTGAACCTTCGACCCCCAGATCCGCACCCGCCCAATCAGACTGCCGCGACGCCTCAGCCCCCAGATTCATACCCGCTACACCAGATTGCCGTTCCCCCTCGGCCCGCAGGTCGACGCTCGGCTCACCAGGCAGCGGCCCCACGAGCCCAAGGCCCACGCTCCGCCCACCAGATTGCGGCGCACCGTCGACCGAAAAATTGGCACCCGGCCCATCGGATTGACGCGCACCTTCGGCCCGAAGATCGATGCTCGCCTCATCAGGAGCATCCGCACCGTCTACCGCGGAAACCTCATGCACCGCTGAAGTTTCCCGTCCCGAACGCGTCGCATGCCCGGTGACCAGAGTGCCGACCTCGACCGCGAAGGTCCGACCGGTGTGCGCGACAAGACAACCGCGGCCACCGAGCAGTGCACCGAAAAGGTCGGTCCCCGAGGCTACTTCGCCGCCTTCGACCTCGTACGCCGAGACGTACCGGCATTCGCCACTTCCGCGACGAGTCGCGATGGTGATCGCGGGCAGCACGGCTGCCTCGAACAGCTTGGTGTCCCCCAGGTCGTACAACTCGACCGGCGCCAGTTCGGCCAGCAGCAATCGCCGAATGTTCGCGCCCGCCTTGGTCGTCAGAAACCGGTTGGCGCACAGCAATCCGAGCACCCCGTCTGGGCATAGCAGCCGGGGTAGTGTCGCGACGAATGGGTGGGTGAGGTCGATTCGGCCGCGTAAGCCGAACTGCTTGCTGAGCAGTTGGGCGGTGGTTCCGCCCAACTGCTGGGTTCGGACGTAGGGCGGGTTCGTGATCACGGCATCGAATGAACCGGCGGCGAGTTCTTGGGATGCCGCGAGGAAGTCGCCGATGTGCCAGTCGACCCCGGCTCCCTCGTTTCGGGCTCGTGCCACCGCGAGTGCCGCGGCGTCGAGGTCGTATCCGGTCAGCTCGACTCGAACCCCCGGCAGCCGGATCGCGGCTTCGTCCCGCAATGCGAAGAGCAGTTCGCCGTCGCCGCACGCCGGGTCGAGCACCCGCAGCACCCCGGATCGCGGGCGCGGCACGTGCGTGAGCAGCCGTCCGGCCAGAAAGCGCGCGAGCTCGGGCGGCGTGTAGTGCCTGCCGTGCCGCTTGCGATCTCGCGCGGCGGGGGCTCCGGACGCCATGCGGTGGATTCTGCCTTGTCAGAGCCTGGCATTCAGGGCAATGCGAGCACTGCCCCCACACCCCGCGCACAGACCGGCACATGAGCGTTTCGCACCATCATTTTCGATGCTAACGTTCGGTCTCATAATGGAACCAAATGGAGGAGCGGGGATGACGGCAGCGGATGTGTCGACCGACCAATACACGGCATTGGCCAAGCTGCTCGACGAACGCTGGACCTGTCGGCAGTTCCTGGCCCATCCGGTGCCGCGGGAGGTCACCGAGACGCTGCTGCGACTCGCGCAGCGCACCGCCTCCTGGTGCAACACCCAGCCGTGGCAGGTTGTGCTCACCGAGGGCGCGGGCACCGACCGGTTCCGCCAGGAGTTGCTCGCGCACGTCCAAACCGCAACGCCGGCACCGGATTTCCCGTTTCCCGCGCAGTACACCGGGGTGTTCCGGGACCGTCGCCGCGAGTGTGGAATGCAGCTGTACGACAGTGTCGGCATCAGCAAGGGCGACCACGAGAAGACGATGCGGCAGGCCGTGCGCAACTTCGAACTGTTCGACGCACCGCATGTGGCGATCGTGACCACCGAGGCCGACATCGGCGTCTACGGTGCCGTCGACTGCGGCGCCTACATCGGTAACTTCCTGCTGGCGGCGCAGAGCCTCGGCCTCGGTGCGGCACCGCAGGCGGCGCTCGCGTCGTACGCGCCGTTCCTCCGCGCCTACTTCGGCATCCCGGACAATCGCCGGGTCGTCGCCGGGATCTCCTTCGGCTACCCGGACACCGACCATCCGGTAAACGGGTTCCGCACCTCTCGCGAGGATCTGACTCAGGTAGCGACCTGGTTCACCGACTGACCGGCAAGCAGCCCCGGCCCGGCCTCGGGCAGCACGTCGCGCGCGGTCATCGCCGTGCCGCATACGTCGCATTCGAGGTTCGCATGCGCCTCGCCCGTACAGCCCTGGTGGGTGTAGCGCGCGGGCGGGCCGTCGGGCGCCATGTAGGCGTCGCCCCATTCCCGGATGGCCATGAGGATCGGATAGATGTCATGCCCCTTCTGGGTGAGCCGATACTCCTCGTGCGCACCCACCGCGGCCTTCCGCTTGACCAGGATCTCATGCTCGATCAGCCGATCGAGCCGATCCTGCAGCCGGCTGCGCGAGATGCCAAGCGCGCTCTGAAACCCGTTGAACCGGCGGATCCCGGAAAACGCGAACTTCAAGATCAGCAAAGTCCAGCGATCCCCGAAGATCACGAGCGGGCGCGTAATCGAACACGGCACGTCAGCAAGTTCTTCGTAGCGCACTTCTCGATGCTACCCAGCACACCACCCCAGGGCTGTTGGCGGAGTTGACGTGAGCCAAATGGTCGCTTTTGAAGATCAACTGGCGACCATTTGACTCACGTCAATGCGGGCGTTCAGAGCGGAATGTTCTTCAGGTGGCTGGGGCGGGAGGGGGCGGCGGCTAGGGCGGCGGCGATGATGCTGCGGGTTTTTGCCGGGTCGATCACCTGGTCGACTACGCCGATGGCGATGGCGCGTTCGACGCCGCCCGCGATGCGCTCGTGCTCGGCGGTGAGGCGCTCGTGCAGTGCTTCGCGCTCCTCTTCGGGGGCGGCGGCGAGGGCCTTCTTGTGCAGGATGCCGACGGCGGCCTTGGCGCCCATGACGGCGACCTCGGAGCCGGGCCATGCGTAGACGGCGGTCGCGCCGAGCGAACGGGCGTTCATCGCGATGTAGGCGCCGCCATAGATCTTGCGGGTGACGAGGGTGACGCGGGGCACGCGCGCCTCAGCGAACGCGTGCAGCAGCTTGGCGCCGCGGCGCACGACACCTTCCCATTCCATGCTGACGCCGGGCAGGTAGCCGGGCACGTCGGTGAGCACGATGAGCGGAATGCCGAAGGAGTTGCACAGGCGCACGAAACGCGCTGCCTTCTCGGCACTTTCGGAGTTGAGGCAGCCACCGAGGCGGATCGGGTTGTTGGCGAGCACCCCGACGGTGCGCCCGGCCAGCCGGCCGAGGCCGGTGACGATGCTGCGCGCGTAACCGCCCTGCAGCTCCTCGAACGAGCTTTCGCCGTCGACGTTGTCGAGCAGTTCGTGGATGATCGGCTTGACGTCGTAGGCGCGCTTGGCCGATTCCGGCAGCATCGCCTTGAGATCGACGTCGCCGTGCGCGGCCGCGACCAGATCGAACTCGCCTTGTTCGGCGAACATCGACACCAGACGACGCGCGCGATGCACCGCGTCGGCCTCGTCATCGGCGACGATGTGGGTGACACCGGACTTCTTGCCGTGGGTGACGGGTCCGCCGAGGGTCGCCATGTCGACCTGCTCGCCGGTCACGCTGCGCACCACGTCGGGGCCGGTGACGAAGATGCGGCCCTCGGGGGCCATGATCACGATGTCGGTGAGCGCGGGGCCGTACGCGGCGCCACCCGCGGCGAAGCCGACGACCACGGAAATCTGCGGTACCAGGCCGGACGCTCGAACCATTGCCTCGAAGACCAAGCCGACGGCATGCAATGCCTCGACGCCCTCGGCGAGCCGGGCGCCACCGGAATGCCAGATGCCGACGATCGGGACGCCGGAGTCGATGGCGGTGTCGATCGCGTCGACGATGTGCTTGCACCCCTCGACGCCCATCGCGCCGCCCATCACGGTGGCGTCGGAGCAATATGCGACGGTGCGCACCCCGTCGACCTCACCGATCGCGGCGAGCACACCGGACTTGTCGCGTGGGTGCAGCGGAAGCAGCGTGCCGGGATCGAAGAAGCGCTGCAGCCGGCCGAGCGGATCGCGCGGATCCAGGTCCGTTCCTTGGTGCAGCGCGGGAGCGATAATCGTCATCGCGTTTTCTCCTCACCTCGTGAGTGCGCCGCTACCGCGGCTGAAAAATGTCGATCCCGGCGGGATGAGGCCTTGGTGGCCGGATCCCGCCGGGATCGTCGTGCAGTCGAAATTCGATACGAGCGGCTATGCCCGACCGAAGGCGAGCGCGACGTTGTGCCCACCGAAACCGAAGGAATTGTTGATCGCGTACTCGATCTCCTGACGGCGAGCTTCGCCGTGCACCACATCCAGGTCGATCGCCGGATCCTGGTTTTCCAGGTTCAGCGTCGGCGGGACGATGCCGTCCCGGATGCTGAGCACCGTGAGTACGGACTCGAGCGCGCCGACGGCACCGATCGAGTGTCCCAGTGCGGATTTCGGGGCGTAGACCGAAGCGTGCTTGCCGATCGCCAGGTTGATCGCGTTCGCCTCGGCGGTATCACCGATCGGCGTCGCGGTCGCGTGTGCGTTGACGTGAGTGATGTCCTTCGCGGTGAGACCAGCGGTCTGCAGCGCTCGGGTCATCGCACGAGCCGCGCCGACGCCATCGGGCGCGGGAGCGACGAGGTGGAAGCCGTCGGAGGTGATACCGGCACCGAGCAGCCGGGCGTGGATGGTGGCACCGCGCGCCTTGGCGTGCTCCTCGGTCTCGACGACCATCAGGGCGCCCGCCTCACCGAAGACGAAACCGTCGCGATCCTTGTCGAACGGACGCGAGGCACCCTTCGGATCGTCGTTGCGGGTGCTCATGGCACGCATCATGCTGAACGCCGCGATCGGCACCGCGTCGATGTAACCCTCGACACCACCGGTGACGACCATGTCGGCATCGCCCATCACGATCATGCGCCATGCGTTGGCGATGGCCTCGGAGCCTGACGAGCATGCCGAGACCGGAGTGACCACTCCTGCCCTGGCCTTCAATTCGAGGCCGACAACGGCCGAAGGGCCGTTCGGCATGACCATCTGCACAGCCAACGGCGAAATCTTGCGATAGCCACCGCTTTTCAGCTTGTCGACCGAGTCGATGAGGGCGTCGCCGCCACCCAACCCGGTGCCGATGGCCACACCCAGCCGTTCCGGGTCGACCTCCGGGCTGCCTGCGTTACGCCAGACTTCGCGACCGAGCACGGTCGCGAGCTGCTCGACGTACGCCATGCGCCGGCACTCGACTCGGGTCAGCAGGGTCTCGGGCCGGACCTTCAGGTGACCGCCGATGCGGACCGGAAGGTCGTATTCCTCGACGAAGGAATCCTCGAGAACGTCGATACCGCTCTCGCCGTTGAGGAGTCCCTTCCACGTCGCATCGACATCACCAGCGATCGACGTGGTCGCCGCCAGGCTAGTGACGACGACGTTGGGGAAGTTCCCGTTCAAGGTGGAAGGAGTGGTCACAGTGTCAGCCCTACTCGGCGTCGAACTTGGCCTTGAGCTCCGCGGCGGCTTCGCTGTTCTCCGCCTCGAGCTTCTGGATGTAGCCGACAGCGTCGCCGACCGTCTTCAGGCTGGCCAGATCCTCGTCCGGGATCTTCACGCCGTACTTGTCCTCGGTCTGTACCGCGATCTCGACCATGGACAGCGAGTCGATGTCCAGGTCATCGACGAAGGACTTCTCGATCGTCACCTCGGAGGGTTCGATACCCGTCACCTCTTCGATGATCTTGCCGAGTTCCTCGACGATTTGTTCCTGGGTCAGAGCGGCCACTTCGTGGCTCCCTTCTTGTTCTTTGTAGGGCGTGTACTGGTTTTTCGGATCGAGACGGCCGAAGGTTACGTCCGCTCGGTCACAACCACGCATATCGATGCATGGCTGCGCAGGAAAGCTAGCCGGAGATGCTTACCCCGGCCAACGCGGGGAGGTCTTCCGGGGTCTTCAGGGCCAAGGTGCGCGTGCCCTTCAGCTCCCGTTTCGCAATGCCGACCAGGGTGCCCGCCGGTGGCAACTCTGCCACCATGGAAACCTCTGCCTGCCTTACGGTTTGGGTGCACAGATCCCACCGGACGGGCCGGGTGACCTGGGCAGCAAGCTTGTTGATCGCGTCGCGACCCGAGGTCACCGGCTTGCCGTCGAAGTTCGACAGCAAGATCCGGTTCGGGTTGTTCGGCACGATCTGCGATATGGCATCGGTCACAGCGTCCTGCGCCGGCGCCATGTACGCGGTGTGGAAAGCACCGGCGACGGGCAGCGCGCGAATCCGTGCCTTCTCCGGCGGGTTCGCGGCGAGCTCCGCCAGCGCGTCCAACCGACCAGCGGCCACGATCTGGCCCGCCGCATTGCGGTTGGCCGGAACGAGGTCGAGTTCGGCGAGCCGAGCGAGCACGGCGGCCTCATCGCCACCGAGCACCGCGGACATGCCGGTCGGTTCCAACGCGCACGCCTTGGCCATCTCCGAACCACGGATGGCGGCCAATCGCACCGCGTCGTCCGGGGAGATGACCCCGGCGACAGCGGCGGCGGCGAGTTCACCGACCGAGTGTCCGGCGACGATGGTAGCGGCCGGAAGTGAATCCGTGGGGATTTCCGCATAGGCGAGCAACGCGGCGGCCACGACGAGTGGCTGGGTTACTGCCGTATCGGTAATCTCCTCCGCCGTCGCGGTGGTGCCGAGGCGAACCAGGTCCAGGCCGGAAGCCATGGACCAGAGGATGAGCCGGTCACGCGCGCCAGGGAGGTCGAGCCAAGGCGCGAGCATGCCGGGAGTCTGGGACCCCTGTCCAGGGGTGAACAACGCGATCACTCCCTAAGAGAACACTGTGAGGTGCCTCGCCGGAGATGTCGACGCGAATGAAGCTTGCCCTCGCGTTTTGTGGGAGTCCCACAAAAGGCCACGTGGGTCGACCCGGATCGGACGTCCCACGAATTCCGTTACAGGCCCTCTTCACCAAGTGTGAAATGAGGGGCATCTGGGGTAGGTGTTGACGTTTCGTTACGGGTTCGTGTCAAACGACCCACGGTAGCGGCGATTCTGAGCACATACGCGTCCCGCGGATTCATCGGATCACGACCCGTGATTTCGGCAATCCGTTTGAGGCGGTAGCGAACGGTATTTGGATGGACGTACAACTGACGCGCGCACGTCTCGACGGCTCCACCGCAATCCAGATAGGCCTCGAGCGTGTCCGCCAGTGACGATCCCGCCGAGGCCAACGGAAGGACAAGATACTCGTTCAACGCGTCGACCGCAGCTCGATCGCCGAGCAAAGCGCGTTCCGGCAGCAATTCGGTCGCATGCACCGGGCGTGGCGCGCCTCGCCAGCCCACCACGGCCTCCATACCGGCCAGCGCCTCGACCGCGCTGGCGTGCGCGGCACCCAGCGTGCGGGTGGTCGGGCCGATCACCACCGGACCGTCGGAGAAGACGTCGGCCAGCAGGTCTGCCAGGAACGGCGATATATAAGAGGACTCACCGAGATGGCCACTCACGACCATCACCAGGCGAGTGCCCTGCACTACCGCCAGCGCGGCGCGTCCGTGCCTGGCCGCGATCGCGTGCACCGCGCCCACCGACGACACACCCTGCTCGCCGGGCGGAGTACCGACCAGCACCGTCGCCGGTGCGGTGGCATCCCAGTTCAAGGTGGCGGCCCTGGACAGCATGTCCGGGCCCGTGTCGCCACGCACCACGGCGTCGACGACGAGCGCCTCCAGCCTGGTGTCCCACGCGCCACGCGATTCGGCCGCGCTGGCGTACACCGAGGCGGCCGCGAAGCCGAGCTCACGCCCGTACCGCAGCACCGCCTCGGTGAGCGCGACCAGCTGCCGGTCGTTGCGCGCGAGCGCGGGCAGCCACTGTTCGAAGAACTCCATGGCCACCCGGACCATGTCCACGGTCTGGCGCAGCGTCAGCCGCCGCGCCAGATCCTGCGGGATCACCTGGAACGCGTCGAGGCTGAACCGGATATCGCTGTCCGGGTCCTGTAGCCATTCCAGGAAGTTCACCACCGCGGTCTGCACCAGCATCTGGACACCGGCGCGCTGCGCGGCGTCCAGATCGGCGAAGAACGGCAACCGATCCTGCATCGACCCGACCGCCTCGGTAGAGAGGCGTCCAGAGAACTGCTTCACGCGTTTGAGCAGCGTGTCCGGTAGTGGGTCGCGGGTTTGCCGGTTCGGGGAGAGCGCGCCCGTCGGCAGATACACCTCGTGCTCGGAAGAGCCCTCGGAGATCCGACGCGGCCGCGGCGGTTTACGGTCCACCATTCAATCGTCCGCTACTCGCCGTCCCCATCGGAACTCGACGCGTTCTTCGGCGCGGCGTCGACGTCGTCGATGCGGTACTTCGACGCGGCCTCGATCACCTTGGCGTTGTCGATCTTTCCGGCCTTCGCCAGGCCGGACAGGGCGGCTACCACGATCGATTGCGCGTCGACATTGAAAACGCGACGGGCGGCGGCCCTGGTGTCGGAGAAGCCGAAGCCGTCGGTGCCGAGGGTGATGAAATCGCCGGGCACCCACTTGCGCACCTGATCCGGAACCGCGCGCATCCAGTCCGTCGCGGCGACGAACGGGCCTTCGGCCCGCGACAGCGCCTCGGTGACATACGGAGTGCCATGATCCTCGTCCGGGTAACGCAGTGCGGCGATCTCCCGGTGCAGTGCCTCCTTGCGGAGCTCGCCCCACGAGGTCACCGACCAGACATCGGCCTGCACACCCCAGTCCTCGGCGAGCAGCGCCTGCGCGCGCAGGCCGTCCGGCACGGTGACGCCGGAGACCAGGATCTGGGCCCGCACCTCACCTTCGCCACCCTGCTTGTACAGGTAGATGCCCTTGAGCAGGCCGGCGATGTCGACGCCGTCCGGCTCGGCAGGCTGCTGGTACGGCTCGTTGTAGAGGGTGATGTAGTAGAAAATGTCCTCGCCGCCGAAACCGCCGTCGGCCTTGCGGGTATCGGTGCCCGGCACCGCGTACGGAACCGGGTCCGGGGTGCCGCCGCCGTACATCCGGCGCAGGCCATCCCGGATGATGTGCGCGATCTCGAAGGAAAACGCCGGATCGTAGGTGACCACAGCCGGATTGGTGGAGGCAAGCAGCAGCGAGTGGCCGTCGTTGTGCTGCAGCCCCTCACCGGTCAGCGTGGTTCGCCCGGCGGTTGCTCCGAGCACGAAACCGCGGGCCAGTTGATCCGCCGCGGCCCACAGACCGTCGCCGGTGCGCTGGAAACCGAACATCGAATAGAAGATGTACAGCGGGATCATCGGCTCGCCGTGCGTCGAGTACGAGGTACCAACCGCGGTGAACGACGCGGTCGATCCGGCCTCGTTGATGCCCTCGTGCAGGATCTGCCCGACGGTGCTCTCTTTGTAGGCAAGCATCAACTCGGCGTCGACCGATGTGTACAACTGGCCGTTGCGGTTGTAGATCTTCAACGAAGGGAACCACGAGTCCATACCGAAGGTACGGGCCTCGTCCGGGATGATCGGGACGATCCGCTTGCCGATCTCCTTGTCCCGCAGCAGCTCCTTCATCAGCCGCACCAGCGCCATGGTGGTGGCCACGCTCTGCTTGCCCGAGCCCTTGCGCACCGACTTGTACGCCTCGTCGCCCGGAAGTTGCAGCGGCTTAGCTGTGGTGCGCCGTTCGGGCAGGTACCCGCCGAGCGCCTTGCGGCGATCCAGCATGTACTGGATCTCGCGCGACTCCATGCCCGGGTGGTAGTACGGGGGCAGGTACGGATCCTTCTCCAACTCGGCATCGGTGATCGGAATCCGTTGCAGGTCACGGAAATCCTTGAGGTCCTGCAGGGTCAGCTTCTTCATCTGGTGCGTGGCGTTGCGGCCCTCGAAGTGCTTGCCGAGGGTGTAGCCCTTGATGGTCTTGGCCAAAATCACCGTCGGCTGACCCTTGTGTGCCATCGCGGCCGCGTAGGCGGCGTACACCTTGCGGTAGTCGTGGCCGCCGCGCTTGAGATTCCAGATGTCCTGATCGGACAGGTCCTGCACGAGCGCCTTGGTGCGCGGGTCGCGGCCGAAGAAGTGGTCGCGCACGTAGGCGCCGTCGTTGGCCTTGTAGGTCTGGTAGTCGCCGTCCGGGGTCGAGTTCATCAGATTCACCAGTGCGCCATCGCGATCCGCGCCGAGCAGCGCGTCCCACTCCCGACCCCAGATCACCTTGATGACGTTCCAGCCCGCACCGCGGAAGAACGACTCCAGCTCCTGAATGATCTTGCCGTTGCCGCGCACCGGGCCATCCAGCCGCTGCAGGTTGCAGTTGACCACGAAGGTCAGGTTGTCCAGGCCCTCCAGCGCCGCGACATGCGCGAGACCGCGCGACTCCGGCTCGTCCATCTCACCGTCGCCGAGGAACGCCCACACGTGCTGATCGGAGGTGTCCTTGATGCCGCGATCGTGCAGGTAGTGGTTGAACCGCGCCTGGTAGATGGCGTTCATCGGGCCGAGACCCATGGACACCGTCGGGAATTCCCAGAAGTCCGACATCAGCCGGGGATGCGGGTACGACGGCACCCCGTGGCCGGGGCCGCCGTGGCTGTACTCCTGCCGGAAGCCGTCGAGCCGGTCGGTGCCGAGCCTGCCCTCGAGGAAGGCGCGCGCGTAGATGCCAGGCGAGGCGTGCCCCTGGATGAAGATCGAATCGCCGCCGCCGGAATGATCCTTGCCACGGAAGAAGTGGTTGAAGCCGACCTCGTACAGCGCCGCCGAGGACGCGTAGGTCGAAATGTGGCCGCCGACACCGATTCCCGGGCGCTGCGCGCGGTGCACCATGATCGCGGCATTCCAGCGGATCCAGGCGCGGAAGCGCCGTTCCACCTCTTCGTCGCCGGGGAACCACGGCTCGTTCTCGGTGGGGATGGTGTTGACGTAGTCGGTAGACGTCAACGCGGGGATGGCGACACGGCGTTCACCGGCCCGCTCCAGCAGACGGAGCATGAGGTAACGCGCTCGGCCGGGTCCTTCACGGTCGAGCATCTCATCGAATGACTCGAGCCATTCGCTGGTTTCCTCCGGGTCGATGTCCGGTAGGTAGGACGCCACCCCTTCGCGAATCACCCGCACGCGCTCGGTCGGCTGGGCTTGCGAACCGCCCGGATCGCGGCCAGCCGGAGCGGCGGACTCGGATCCAGCGGGTTGCGCTGGAGCGGAAGAGTGGATCAGGTCGGTCAAATCTGCTCCTCGTACAGGGGTGGACATGCGGATAGCGTCGATATCCCCGAGCGGTGGCGCGTGGGTTTGCGTACCACTCGTTTACGAAAGGTCGGGGCGCACCCTCCATCCTTGCCGATGGTGTGCCCCAGGTCATCATGTCAGCAGGAAGTCCAGTACCGTGCGCTGGGCAAGACTGCGCCTCACTGGCGCTCGGCTCCGTCATGCCCATGGGCGCTGTGTCGTCGATTCGCTCGCTCATGAGCCCAGGCCACTGTAGTTTTCGAGCGCCCGGCGAGGCGCACGTCATACGGGAGGACGATGAAGACGCTGGACCCGCGCGGGTTCGGATTGGTGTGCGCGACCGGAGCGATCGTTGTCGGCGTGGTAGTGGCCGGCTGCGCGAACGGCGTCGTCGGCACGGCGAATCCCAATGCCGCTGATCTAGCGGCCTACAAGACCGCGGCGGCCGCCTCGTCGGCCGCCGCGACCTCGTCCAAACGCGCCGCGGCGCAGGACAAGGCGATCACCGACAACTGCGCGCAGTTCCCGACCACCACCGGCGTCGGGGTCTCCAAGTACAACGAGTTCGTCGACGCGCACGACGCCAACGCCGCCGACTACGCGGCCAAACGCGAACTCGCCGCGTCAACCCTGGATGACGCCGCGAACAAGGTGGAGACCGGAGTCAACACCGCGAAGGACTCGATCCCCGCGGATCTCGCCGGAAAATTCACCGACTACGTCACAGCGGCACGCGCGCTCTCCGCCGAGACCCGCAAGATGACCTACTCCGCGCCTGTCGGGCCGCTCAACGACGCAAGCAGGCGGGTCAACGACGCGCGCAACGCCGTCCGAGACGCCTGCCCGAAGCGCTGAAACGGTCCATGACACAACATTGTCACGCGACATTCCGGGCCATTTTCTTCGGATCGGCTTGCGCTGGAGGCCATAACCATGTTCGCTTGCAACTACCTATTGTCGGGAGTTGAGGAGGACACCACCGTGGTCGCCGCGGCGGACGCGCAGAACTACGCTCAGAAGCTTGGCATTACACACGGCTTGGTTGTCCAGGAATTGGGCTGGGACGAGGACGTCGACGACGACTTGCGAGCCGACGTCGAGGAGTCCATCGGCAGCGATCTAGTCGATGAGGATTCCGACGAAGTAGTCGACGTTGTGCTGCTGTGGTGGCGCGACGGGGACGGTGATCTGGTCGACGCACTGATGGATGCGATCGGTCCACTCGCCGACGAAGGCTTCGTCTGGGTACTCACGCCCAAGACCGGACATCCGGGACATGTTGAACCAAGCGAAATCGCAGAATCCGCACCGACCGCCGGTCTGACTCAGACCTCGGCGATCGCCCTGGGTAGCTGGGCGGGCAGCCGCCTGGTGCAACCGAAGGCGCCCTCGAAGCAGCGCTGACCCACCTTTCGCTATGGTGTCGCCGGGCGGTGATCGCGCCGCCCGGCGGAAACCCGACACGATGGAGGATTTGCGATGCCGCTCGAAGTTGGCACTGTCGCGCCGGATTTCACGCTCAAGGATCAGAACAACCAGGACGTCAGCCTGTCGGACTACCACGGCAAGAAGAACGTCCTGATCGTCTTCTACCCGCTCGCCTTCACCGGCATCTGTCAAGGTGAACTGTGCAAGGTGCGCGATGAACTCCCAAAGTTCCAGAACGACAACGCGGAGATCCTCGCCATCTCCGTCGGCCCACCCCCCACCCACAAGATCTGGGCGGCCGAACAGGGTTACGTCTTCCCGCTGCTGTCCGACTTCTGGCCGCACGGCGCCGTCGCTCAGGCCTACGAGGTCTTCAACGAAAAATCCGGTTACCCCAACCGCGGCACCTTCGTCGTCGACCGCGCGGGCTACATCCGTTTCTCGGAGATGAACGGCCCCGGAGAGGCCCGTGACCAGGCGGCTTGGGAGAAAGCGCTCGCCGCGCTAGATTCATAACCCGGTCGGTAACGATCAGGGGCGTATAGCTCAGCGGTAGAGCACTGGTTTTACACACCAGCGGTCGGGGGTTCGATCCCCTCTGCGCCCACTTCGCTCATCGGCGAATCCTGCTCGCGGAAAGCGGGAGCCTGGTTCGCTGCGTCATTCTTGTGGGGGTGCAACCCCCACACCCCGCCCGGCGGGCTTCGCCCCCGGATCCCCTCCCCGGGTACGCGGGATCCGGGGCTGCGCCCGCCCCCTCCTCCGTACGCCACACCCGAAGGTCCATGTAGGCACTCTCCGCTCAGCATCCAGTTGGCGCGGAATCGTGAAGCTGAGCCGGAAGTCGGCTTCGCCATCGACTGGCACGATCTCATGATTCCGGCTTAGCGAGCTCGACAGGCGGTGAAACGAGGCGCCTACGCCGACGCAGGCTTAAGCAGCAAACGCCACAGGTCGGCCCTTGGGGTTCGTCGTTGTCTTCCCATCCCCCAGCACCTTATTGATGGCGGCCCGCGCAGCTACGAAGTCTGGCGGTATCCCTTTCACCACAGCCTGTTCGGCCGTAGCCTTCTTCTTCTCCGAGCCGTCTCTGGCACCCTTCGATAGGTACTCCTGTGCGCGAGCTAGTCAGCGCGGACTTCGGCCGATTCCCTTGTCCGGTACCACGCGGTGGCAGCGACGATTCCCGGCGGGGTGAAGTTGATGAGGAGAAACGGAATCTCCTCCAGCACCCCGTAGCCTTCGTCGATCACGCCTACCGCCATATTGCCGCTCACCAAGGCCAGCCAGACGAGCAGGAAATCCTCGGCCGCCCGATGGATGCCCCGGCGGCCGAAGAAAGAACCGGCCAGCAGAAAGATGCCGAGCAGGACGAAACCGACGACAATGATGATCGTTGTACGACTCACCCGTACTCCTCCGAAGTTGAAAAGGGTTGTGCCGCAGCTCGATGTGCCTTTACGGCGGCCGCTGCGGCGAGCGCGATCAGTACCGCGGTGGTGGCGATATCGAGCACCATCAATGTCGGCGCGGCCAGTACCCCGATCACGCCGAACACGGCGAAGGCCGACAGACCTGCCGCGCTCATGACCTGTTCGGACCGGGCGAATCCGCCGGTCGAAATCATGAACACGATCATGCCGACAGCGGAACTATCGGCGGCGTTGACGCGAGTCAGTTGTACACGCGGTAAAGCGACTCGGCCACACAAACCGGCTTGTCCCGGCCCTCGCGTTCGAAGGTCAGTTCCGTCGTGATCTGTGCACCCCCACCGATCTCATCCACAGCATTGATGCTCAGTCGCATCCGAAACCGTGCATCCACCGGCAGTGGTGCGGGGAAACGGACACGATTAACGCCGTATGCGACCGCGAAGGAGAACCCGTCCAAGTGCCACAGACTCTCCATCAGCGCAGGAGCAGCCGCCACTAGGAAGTAGCCGTGGGCGATCGTCGAACCGAATGGCGTCTGCCGTGCGAACCCCGGATCGACATGGAGCGGATTCCGATCACCGGTTGCCTCGGCGAACCGGTCGATAGAATCCTGTGTAATCAGCTGCCAACCCGAGACTGCCTCTCGCCCAACAGAAGCCGCCAGCTCGTCCACACCCTTAATGGTGATCACGAGCCAGATGCTAATGACCCTGGGACCAGCTGACCAGGCCTCGTCGGACGCGTGGGTACGCGTGGCTCGTTCGACCTGGTCGGCGACCACCATTCGCCACCTATCCCCGAACGCGACAGTTGACGAAAACCATAGGGACCCCCCGCAGAACGGGTTCGGCTTCGATATCGGGATCGCCGCGTGCCAGGCTCCGCGACGGTTCGAGTGCGGCGGCGACCGCGTCGGTGACCTGTTGCCACTGGTCACGGGCGACCAAGCCGCGGAGTTGGGGCTCGGTTTCGCTGCGCACATGACGCTGGCGCCGGGTCCCGTGTTCGGCCGACACCGTCGCCACGACATGGCTGACGAGGCGGCGGTGCGTGCCGGGTCGAACTGTTGCCGCGGTCGCCGTGGCTGCCACAGGCTCTGTGACACGGTGCGGGCGAGCGCTTTTCGGCCGCCGAGGACCGCCTCGACATCGCGGCGCCGCCGCTGACGTTGTTCGGCCAGGGATCGTGCGTCGTATTTGGCGGGTCGGGGTTTCAGGGTGGCGCGTTCCATCTACCCGAACATTTCCTTCGGGGTTGGTTCGTGGCCGACCTGGCGCTGGAAAGGGCGGTGAGCTCGCCCCGGCGGGCGGTGATGTCGTGGTCGCGGCGTGACCAGTGGTTGAGCAGTCTCGGACACGGTGACCTCGAGCCGGTAGATCATTGCACCATCGAGGGTGCGCCATTTGCCGTCGAGATTACGAACCCGGTCGACGACCACCGCAACATGGGGGCTGCGGACTTTACCGGGATGGCGAATCTTCTGCTGAGCACTATAGTGATAAGAGTGAATACTGACGATCGTCCTATCTGCATTGTCGTCAATGGCCCATCAGCGGTTGGAAAATCAACTCTGGTATCGCAACTGCAAACCAAATCGCCGGTTCCGCTCCTTCGGTTCGGTATCGATCAACTATACGGGATGGTGCCGCCACCGTGGGCGGGAGGAACCCCGAATGCACGAAACTCGCGAGAAGGATTCTCCTACGTCTCGGTACAGCTTGACGATAAGACCTCCGGCCGAGTCATTCGCAACGGCGTAGACGCAGTCCGGATGCTCAGGGCGATGAACGCGGCAATTATTTCCATACTTATGTCCGGAATGAATGTAGTCGTGGACGGACAGCCCTACGAGCGGCATATCACAGACGAGTTTTATCACTGTGTACAACAACACGTGTCGGCAGGGCATATAGAGGCAACCTTTGTCGAATTGACGGCGTCTCGCGACGCTCTACTCGAACGGCAGTCTCGGCACGCTCACCCCGCCGACCTTTCGATCGCCCAGCATCAAGCCGGTTTGATCAGCCCGAATCCCGATTTCGTGCTCGATACCGCACGTCTGTCTTCAGAAGAGGTCCTGGCAGCAGTCTGGGATAGACTCGCCGAGCGCCATCGAGCACTGGCGACGGGTTGATCATGTGCGGTAAGCCCCGAAAGCGAGATCGCCACTGCCCGGGAGCACCTCGAGGGGGCGAGCGCGCCCGAAATACGCCTCGCACGCAGCGAGTACGCCGGGTAGGCCGTTCCATGCGGCTGGGTTCGACTCGACATCCGCGTAATCGTCCACTATGAGCAGACCGCCCGGCGCCAGATTAGGGACGCAATGCCGCAGGCTCGTCAGGATCGACTCATAGAAGTCGCCATCGAGATACCCGAAGGCGATCGTGTCGGGTAGCTCGGCAGGAAGCGTGTCGTGGAACCAGCCCGAATGGATGATCGGTGCTGCGAGACCGAGTTCTCGATGCAGTGCTATAACGTCATCTTGGCAGCTCCGGATGCTGCCGGCTGCCAGATGCGTTCCGTCGATCGTGTCCGGCTCCGGAAGTCCTTCGAACGAATCGTATACATGTATCGGACGGCTTTCCTCGCCCGCGAGATCAAGCAGAGCGCGCAAATACGCCGCTGTTGCGCCCCGATAGCAGCCGACCTCCACGAAGGCTCCTGCCACCTTCCGCTCCAGCAATGCGGAGATTTCACGCTTCAAAGTGGCCAGTCGTTGTTCGTCCGTTGTCCCGGAATGGTTGTCGAGCAGATAGCCTTCAACGTCCTCGAGTTTCAACTAAACCTCCACCCCTTCGGTGCCGTGCAATCGGCGTCCTGAATCCAGTCCATTGATAATTTGTGCCGCAATCATCGGTCGAGCGGTGAAATACTCGGCGCTGAACACGCCATCCAACGGGATGGCCGTGATGTCCAGGACAGCGCATCGCGATCCCGAGGCGGCGCAGACCAACACGGACCAGGACACGGTGATCCGCGCGATTTCGTTTGTCCAGGCGTCCCAGTAGGAAGTCGCCTTGGACATCATCGCCCCCAGCGGTTGGCACTCCGCGGTTGTGGCAGGCAGTATCCCGACGTGTAGGGGGCGGGCTTCCACCGGACCACAGTGGGGGTGCCCGCCGCAGCTGTCGTAGGTCACGAGCTCGAGGGTTGCGGTTATGTAGTTCACCACCGGCCATACCGCCTCCTCGATGCCTTCTCGCCATTGCGGGTGCATCGGATCCAGATCATCGGCAGCCCAGACTCCGGACAAGCCGTATCGATTGATGTTCCCGACTTCGCTACGACGCAGTATCGCCGGTCTTCGTGTCGCCGCCGGATTGTTCCACGACCGCAGAAACACCCCGATGTCCTCGATCGTGTTCGGTTCACGTTCCACGAAAGGAACAGCGCCGAATGGTTCGCGGTCCGACGGAACGGCCGGCTTCACTGGCTTCCCAACCGATGCTTGTAGGCCAATATCGACAGTTCGGCAAGGCTGTTCGCCCCCGTCTTGCGGCGGGCGCGACGCAAATAGGTGTCGATGGTGTGTGTACTCAGACCCATCCGGTGCGCCGTGGCCGCGTAAGTGAGCCCCTTGGCGACATGGACGAGCACTTCTCGCTCCCGCTCGGAAAGCAACGCCCAAGGGTCCCTCGGGCAGTCCGCTGCGGGAGCCGAATCTGTCCCACTCTCACTTCCAGTAGCAATTCGTTCCGGTTCGCTCATCGCTCCCCCAAAATCCTGCGTCAAACCCTGCGCTGCTGAAGCTATCTCGATATCAGCTTCCCGAACGTGCTGGCCAACATGCCAGTTCCATTCGGAATTATCCAATGAACCGGAGGTGAGCATTCGACAGAATCGCCCGGCTTTGACGTGCCATCAAAGACGTTGTACCCCAGCACCTTTAGCTTTCTCTTCCTCTCTCCATACGTGAATGGGACTTTACCTGTAGAGCGTATTATTCGGGCAAGCCGTTGACCCGCAGATGATCAACTAATGGTCCTCGCTCGCGGCAGTGTCGTCGCCGGGACGCGGAAACGCATGCCCTCGACCAGGATTCGTAAGTCATCGGCTCGATACGTCGCCCGTAGGGTGCCACCATCGGAGGCACTCCTACCGCACACACCAGTCATGACCAGCAGGCTGTCCATACCGGCGGCCTGTGCGGCCGCGATATCGGTGTCGAGTTGATCGCCGACCATGAGGGGCCGACTGACGCCTATCCTGGCGGCTGCTGTGCGCAGCAGATGGGGTTGCGGCTTGCCGATGACGATCGGCGATCGGCCTGTCGCCGCCTGCAAGGCGCGCACGACCATCCCGTTGCCCTGCGTTGGGCCCGCGTCGCGCAGGACGATCCGGTCGACATTTGTCGCATACCAGCGGTCGGATGCCTCGACAGCCCTTGCTACGGAATCGAATTCGGCCGATCCCTGATCGGCACTGAGTCCAAGGGCTACGATCGCCGACCGCTCACCGGGTCGGCATACCTGCATCCCGGCCGAGCGCAGGACCTCGGACAGGACCGCGGCGCCCGAGACCGCCACCCTGGTACCGGGTGGGTAGCACCGCGCCAGTAGAGCTGCCAGCGCCTCCGGCGCCGTGACGACCTGCTCTGGGGTCGCCGGAAACCCCATGCCGCTGAGTATTTCGGCGATGTCCGCACTGCTGCGCGTGTCGTTGTTCGTCGCGAAGGCGACAGGTATACCTCGATGTCGGATCGCCGCCAGAGCCTCGACGGCGTGTTCGATCGGCTGTGTCCCCCGATACACGACCCCGTCGAGGTCACAGATCACACCGTCGTACGTGGTTGTGCAATCAGGCCTGCGCATGGTGTGTCCGTTTCGATCTCACGGAGGCGAGTGTCGCGATGGCGAATACCTTTGTCCTGCCACCGCTTTCGTCCCGATAAGAGCTGGCGATGAGGGTGGACCCCGATGCGTAGGTCAGGCTCGAGGCGATTCCGATCAGGGCGAGCGAGACGACGACCGGCGCCCTGGCCGTGGCGACCGCCGCGACAGTTTGTTTACCCATGATCTTTGAGATAGCAGTACGTCCGGCCCGCGGTGTCGACAACGCGGATGATCTCGGGCCGGCCGTAGACGAACATTTCCGGCTCCACCTGCATCTCGTACTTCTTACGCTTTTCGTTGTGATAGAGGACTCCGATACCGTGATACGGAAGGAGTCGGGATCGGAATTTGTACTCCGGATACATGCGAAGGCCGAGCACTGGAATCGGTTTCGTATGAATGGTCGCCCGCACCGCGCCTGGGAAGCACCGGTCTTCCCAGCCGAGGTCCGAGGCGGCCAGCTTGACGGCTCGGTAATCGTCGAGTGCCGCCTGCGCCCGGGTGGCCAGTGCCGCGCTCGCGGGTAAGGCGGACCGTTCGTCGCTGAGGATCGAACGCAACTCCGCGTAGGAGAGGTCGAGCTTCCGGATGTTGACGCTGGCCGCCATGCTGCCCAGCCATTGGTTGTACGCCGTCTCCGAAATCCCGTCGGCCAACGGGTCTCGCCGCAGGCGAGCGAACCAAGTGTCGTATCGCTGCTGAAACTCCGGCGCCGAGCCGGCGAGGAGATCGGAGATGTCGTAGAGGCGAATGTTGGAATCCAGCTTCAGATCGACCAAGCGCTGACGCAGCTGATCAATATAGGCCTTGGCCTCGACCGAGGTGACGCCGAACGCGGGGCTGTAGAACGTGCTGTCCGCGATGAGATTGATCATCAACCGCACCTCGCACAGCTGTTCCGCGTGCTCGATGAGACGCCCCAGGTGCAGCAGGGCGACGTCTTCCGCGGCGGTCGCGACGGTGACCTCGATGCGTTTGACCGGGTTCGCGATGACACAGAACACCGGTAGTACCACCTCGACCGCCCTGTCCGCACGTATCGCGGCGGCGATTCGGTTGTGCCACAGGTCCGATGAGCGGAACAGGGCGCGATTGTTGAACTGGAACGCGCGATGGTTGAGCAGTTCGAGCAGGCGCGTCTCGGGCGGCTCGGCGCCGAACTGACGGCGGAATCGCGGCGCGTCGAAGCGACTGCTTTCGGCCGCTTCGGCCACGATCCGCATGATTCGTTCGTCGATGCCGACCTCGGTGTGCCGAGGTTGACGCCGCGGGTCGTCCGCAGGCCAGGCGTACTCCTTCGACAGCATGGAGCTGGTGATCATCTCACCTTGCCGGGCAACCGTCGAGACGCGTTCGAGTGTCACATCATTGCTTATCGTCATGAGACAGACTCCCCCAAGTCGATGTGAAATCCATTGATGCCAAGCACAATTCGATCTTGGCAACTGAAACTCCCTGTCCAGCTTGCCGGTTCCATCTGGAAATGTCCAATGAACGAGCCATGAACACTCTGAAAGCCCATGGAATTGGGGGCACCTCGAATCCTCTCGCCCGAGTCAGGACACCTTGGGTGTCGTTTTTGATCTTGCAATCGTTTGACCTGGGGTTTGACGGTGATGGAGGGAGCGTGGGCGCTAACGCAGGGAGGGTTCGGCGGCGGGTATGCGCGGAGGGTGCGCACTGCGTCTGGGGACGTCGTGGTGCGAGTCGTTTCCAAGGACCGAGGCGGGGTGCGGATCGTGGAGGCGACTCGAAGGCCGATGCGGTCCGTGTCCTGACTGACATCGGCGTAGATCCTCTGTAGTACAAGACAATTCAACGACACCTCGCCCACATCGGACCCTGGGAAGATCTCCGGCAGCCGAGTCGTTCCACCGCAAATGTCCTACTCAGGCTTGGCCGACAACAACTTTCGCCAACGGCCGTTGCGGCTCGCGCGCACACGCCAGTATGGGCTCGACGACGCTGCTTGCGCGTGGGTCGACCCTGGTGCCGCCATTTGGTAGTGTGCCCATCGGCACCATCGACGAAAGTGCTTGCCGGGCAACCTATTTGCCTGTAAGGAGGTTTGCCCCGAGCGCTCCGAGCAGATCGGAACGATTCGTGACCGAAGGTTCAATTATTGTGCGGCAGGCGCCGGCCACGCTGGGGCAGAAAAGTCAGTGGTACGAGCAAAGGATTTTCCCGCCGAGTTATTGGCGATATTGGA
The DNA here is from genome assembly GCF_044455225.1 of Nocardia sp. NPDC051321. Lineage (NCBI taxonomy): Bacteria > Bacillati > Actinomycetota > Actinomycetes > Mycobacteriales > Nocardiaceae > Nocardia > Nocardia sp. NPDC051321. The sequence continues at coordinate 197,829 of NZ_JBITEM010000009.1, forward strand.
ACATCTCGCTGAGATGGCACCTCGACGGTATCGATTGGGCGATCGTCTGCGCGGCCGTCGACGAACTCGTCCGCCGTCACGAGGGCCTGCGCACCACCTTTTCGGTGGACGACAGCGGCACTTTGGTCCAGAACGTCCACGAAGCCCGCGAGACGCCGATTCGCCAATGGGAATTGAATGAAGTCGCGAATCCGACGTCGTTTTTCGACGAGTTCGCGCAGGAGGGTTTCGACCCGATGCGCGAGTTTCCGGTGCGATTTGCCGTCCTGAAAGACCGTGCGGCGGTTCACACGCTGTGCTGTGTGGGAAACCATATCGTCTTCGACGGCTGGACGGCGGGACTGATAGAACGAGACCTCCGAGTGCTGCTCTCGGAGGCCGAAGGGGGCCGCGGCCGGCCCGACCGGCAGCAGCACCCTATGCAACCGTATGACGTTGCGCTTTCCGAGCGGTCTGCCAAGGGAATGGTCCGGACAGAGCGAGGGATGCGGTATTGGAAGGAACAGTTGCGACAGATACCGGCCTCGCTGTTTCCTGACCGGGGCGGCGCGTTGGATGCCCGCATGGCGGACTGGACGCAGCGGACCCTAATCTTCTCGACGTTGAAATCACCCGCGCTGTATCGCGCGTTGGGACAACTCCGGACGCCGGCCGACACGTCGAAGACGGCAATTCTGCTGGCGGCGTACGTTGCTCTGCTCGCACGCTACACCGGCAGGAGCTCCATCCCCCTGAAACTCATGTGTGCCAACCGCACAGATCCGGGTACCCACGACACCGCTGTCTGCCTCGCTCAACCGGTACTCGTCCACTGCCACAACACCGGATCCTTTCGCGAGCTGGCGGCGAACTGCTATTCCGCGGTACTCAAGGGCTTTCGGCACGGCCGCTATGACAGCGAAACGGTGGACAGCATGGTGATCGAGGAGAGCCGAGCGCGGCGGGAACCGGTGTTCATCGAACGGTACTTCGATGTTTTCTGGAACGAGCCCGATGACGAGTGGGCGAGCCGGTGTCGCGATGCGGTCATCGATACGGCCACCTCGAAGCTGGAAACCTCCGAGACTTATGTGGACCGCGGCCCGGAACAATCGCTGCGGATTCGGGTCGACAACGGCAGAATTCTCCTCACCCTGTGGGCTGACACCGATTGCATCCCCGAGCCCATCACTCGCCGAATTCTCCTCGGCATCGAAGCGATCGTCATCGCGGCATGCCGCGATGACGATCGGGCAGACGGGTGGCTGCCCCGGCAGGTCGCCAGGTTCGTCGACCCCCGCGCCGCCGCAAACCGAATCGACTAGGGTCACCGGCCGCGCAATGCCGCGGAACTTCCGTCGTGCCTACGGGCCGCAGTTGCCGCAGGATTCGGCTGCCTCGGCCGCGTTCAGTGTCGTTGCCACTGAACGCAGGAGGATCGATCGAGCGGCGTGCGCAAGCCAAAGCATCTGGGGGCCAACAGCTTCGGTGAACCACCGAAGCCGGTGTCTCGGTTGCGCGTTCATCCCGAGTTCATTGGACAATTCCGAATGGAAGGGGCATGCTTGTGAGCGCGCTCTGGAGGTCTGGATAGCTTCAGCGGCAACGAGTTCATGCAAAACTCGGGGGGTTCAATCTGATGATCATGGGCAGTGATGTGGTGCTCGAGTGCGTCGCGGGGGTGGCGTGGCAACGGGAGATGATCACCAACTCCATGCCTTGCGACGGCGAAATACGAATCACGAGGGGAGCCGTACCGCTGTCTCGCGGACGACGCGCGCTGAGCTGACCGACGGAGGACGGGTTCGACGGAATGTACGGAGGACAAGCTTGCCAAAACAACAGCATGCAGCGTCGGTCGGCCTGGCGACAGCGCCGAACCATTGGTGGGCCGGGTCGGGTCGGCAGATCGTTCTTCTCGCCACGGCCCAGGCATTATTTCTGTGCTCGCTCAGTGTCGACTTGACCATGACGAGCCTGGTCGGCGATAGCCTCGCCCCCACCCCTGCCTTGGCGACCCTCCCGTTCGCATTCATCACCCTCGGCTCAGTGGGCACCACGATCCCCGCATCCCTCGTAATGGCCCGCTACGGCCGACGATTCGGCTTTCTCTGCGGTGCCGGCGTTGCGACCGTCGGCGGAGTGCTGTCGGTGGTCGCTGTTACCCAGCACAACTTCGCGCTGTTCTGCGTCGGTACCCTCTGCATGGGGATCTACCAGGGCTGTACGGGCTACTACCGATACGCCGCGGCGGACCAGGTAGCGGTCGCCGATCGGGGCAGAGCCATCTCGACGGTGCTGACCGGCGGCGTCATCGCGGCCGTCGCTGGACCGTTCATGGCGACCGGGATGATGAACGCTCCGATATTCGGCAGTGCCACAAAGCAATACGTCGGCTCCTACGCGCTCGTTGCGGTACTTGCTCTGCTCGCGATGTGCGTCGTCGCGATGTTCCAAGACCGCAGTGATCACACCGAGTCGGTCACGCGGCAGACCTCGAGACGCGGGGAGTCGCTGTCGGCGATCGTGCGGCAGCCGGGATTCGCCGTCGGCGCTTTCGGCGCGATGGTCGGCTACTTCTCCATGATGGTGCTGATGACCGTCGGCCCCATCGCAGCCAGATCATACGGCCACGACGCCGATCATCGCGCGTTCATGATTCAACTGCACATGGTGGGTATGTACGCGCCGGCACTGGTTGCGGGGCTTGTGATTCGACGCATCGGCGCCGGGTGGCTCCAGTTCGTCGGCGCGGTATGCGGAATCGTCGGTGTGCTCATCGGAGCGAGCGGCACCGAGCAATTCCACTTCGTCGTCTCGCTCGCCCTGATCGGGATCGCCTGGAGCCTGACCTACGCATCGGGATCCACCCTCATCGCCAGTTCGTATCGCGACGAAAGTGGGAGCAGGACACAGGCATTCGGCGAACTCCTCATCATGGCCGGTTCGACGCTCGGCGGCATCAGCGCCGCCGCGCTGCTGCGGGTCCTCGGCTGGACGGCGCTGAACCTCACCATGACAGCCGTGCTGCTACCGGTCGCCCTCGCGACACTCGCGCACCTGGCGGCCAAAACCAGATCGCCGGGGCACGCTGGAGAGTCCCGATCATGAAATCGTCCGCAGTGACCGAGATTCTCGACGAGGCGGCCGCCCAGTGCCCCGATCGGACCGCGCTACGCGACCATCACACGGTATGGAACTATTCGACGTTCCGCTCGATGACCTTGCGCTGCGCATGCTGGTTGCGAGACGCGGGCGTCCGGCCCGGTGACCACGTGGTAGTGCATGCGCCGCAAAGCATTCGATCTCTGGCGCTGCTGTTCGGCACACTGCGACTCGGCGCGGTCTTCGTGCCGCTGCCTGCGGTGGGCGCATTCCAGCGAGAACCGATCCGCGCCGAACTCGCGCCAGCGGTCGAAGTCAGCGATGGAGCAGAAGTGGCCGACACCGTCGACCTCGATCGACTCTGGCCCGCGATCGAGTCGAGCCCCGATGACCTGCTCGACTACCACCCTGAGCCCCACGACCCCGCGGTATTGATGTACACCTCGGGCAGTACCTCCGTCCCGAAGGCTGTCGTATGCCCACACTCCGCAATTCTGTTCGTGGTCAACGCAATCGCCGAACGCCTTACCTACCGCTTCGATGACGTTGTCGTCTCCGCCGTGCCGCTCTCCTTCGATTACGGGCTCTATCAGGTATTGCTGACGACTCTCAGCCGAGCGGAACTCGTGCTCGCCGCGGAAACGAAGCTCTCGCTTTTCGCCACCCTCGTCGAGCACAAGGCGACGGTGGTCCCGGTCATTCCCTCTGTCGCGGAAGGCCTTTGCGCACTGGCACGGCGAACCGCAGACCGCCCCCCTGTTCGCCTTTTCACCACCACCGGCGCGCCCATGCACGCCCCAACATTGGCCCGACTGAGAACCACGTTTCCTCTGGCACAGGTAAGTTTGATGTTCGGTTTGACCGAATGCAAACGCGTATCGGTGCTCGAGCCCGACGGCGATCTGACACGAACCGGCTCGGTTGGCCGCCCGCTCACCGGTACCGAAGTAGTCATCATCGATCCGACCGGCAGACCTCGGGCCCCGGGTGAGATCGGCGAGATCGTAGTTCGAGGACCACACGTGATGTCCGGATACTGGCGTGCCCCTGAGATCACCGCCCGTCGATTTCGCCGAACCCGGCAGGGCGACACCGAATTGCACACAGGAGATTACGGATACCTCGACAGCGACGGCTACCTGTACTTCACCGGGCGCCTCGACGACCTGTTCAAGTTGCGCGGCACCAGAGTAAGCGGTACGGAAATCACCGCCGCCGCCCTCGACGTACCCGCCGTCCGCGAGGCGGCCGTGGTGCCGGACAGAGATGGGCCGGACGCCACTATCTTCATTACCGGTGAGTTGACCGGTGCACAGTTTCTCCGTGACATCGCGCAGCGACTCGGGTCGGCGAAGACACCCCGCCATTGCCGGAAACTCGACCAGATGCCCCGGACATCGAATGGAAAGGTAGATTTCACCCGGCTCCGGGATCTCGTCGATGGGCCGAGGCCATGATCTCGCTGCACAGCATCGCCGAAAAATACGGCACACCACTGTATGTCTATCAGCTCGACGAGCTTGCCAAAGCATGGAACGAATTGGCCGGCTGCTTGCCCCAACCCTGCACGATCTACTTCTCCCTGAAGTCCAACCCGCACCCCGAAGTGGTGGCGGCGTTGCGTGGCACCGGATGCGGAGCCGAGATCAGCTCGGCGGGAGAGCTGCACACGGCGTTGAACGCAGGTTTCACGGGCACCCAGTGCCTGGTGACGGGACCGGGCCGCACCGATGCCGAGACCACTACCGCGTTGATCGCCGGCGTCCGCCTGTTCTCCGTCGAGTCGGTTCACCAACTACAGCAACTCGACCGACTCGCCACCGACCTCAACGCGCGTCCGGCCGCACTGTTGCGCCTCAACCCCGGCACAACCGGCCGCGCGGGACTGCGAATGACCGGCAAGGCATCGCAATTCGGGTTCGACCCCGCGTCCTTGACCCAACTCGAACCGCACCTGGACAACCTGCACAGCGTCGATGTCAGTGGCGCGCACATGTTCTCGGCAACTAATATGGTTGACGAGGACGCACTCGTTGAGAGCATGGAAGTCTCGATCTCGCAGGCCGCGCGGTTGCGCGACATGATCGACCTGCGCTACCTGGATCTCGGCGGCGGATTTGCCGCGCCGTACGCCACCCCAGGGCCTCGGCCGTCCTATCCGAATCTGGCGTCACGCTCGGCAGACCTGCTCGATCGGGCCTTGCCCGGCTGGCGTGCCGGTCACCCCGAGGTGCTGTTCGAATCCGGCCGATTTATCACTGCCGGCTGCGGCACGCTGCTGTGCCGAGTATTAGATGTAAAGCAGTCCTACGGGCGGACATTCGTGGTTGTCGACGCCGGAGTGAACCACCTCGGTGGACTTGCCGCGACCGGCCGAGTCATCGGTGCGAAAATGCGTCCAACGCTCAACCACGGACAGCCGGTATCTGTCGACCTCGTCGGGCCCCTGTGCACACCCGCGGATATCTTGGCCAGAGATACCACGATGACCGAACCCGCTCCCGGTGACCTCGTCGAAATACCCAACGTAGGCGCCTACGGTCTCACCACCGGGCTGCTCGGCTTTCTGTCCCACCCGCTGCCGGTAGAGCTCGCGCTGCGCCGCGACGAGATCGTGAGCGCCACTCGTATCCACCTGCACCGCAACGCTATTGAGGAGGACGCCCATGTCGTCGAGCTGGGATGACGCCTACGAGAGCTTGCTACGCCGACACCTGCGACGGATAGAACCCGCGATGCCGCTCCCGCCACACGCGGCAATGGCCGATCTGGGACTCGACTCCATGGAAGCCATCCAGCTGCTCCTCGAAGTAGAAGACCTCTTCGACGTGAGCATCCCCGACGAGCTGCTCACCGCGGACACCTTCGCCACCCCGGGCTCATTGTGGAGCGTTGTGGTGGAACTGCAGATGCAGCAGCGGTTATGAGGTACACGCGCGGCACATCGCCCTTTCTCGACATCGCGGCGAAGGTGGTTCCCGTTCTCGCGGCACACGTCGACACGGTCGATGCCGAGGCCAGGTTTCCGGTCGAGGCATTGGACCTGCTGCGAACTTCTGGCTTGCTCGGACTGCTCGTCCCGCAGAAGTACGGCGGGCTCGGCGGTACCGTCTTGGATCTCGTCGACATCGCAGACTGCTTCGCCGCCGAGTGCACCTCCGTGGCATTGATCTGGGCAATGCACTGCCAGCAGGTCGATGCGATCACCCAATTCGCCGAACCGGCGCTGGCTACCGAACTCTTGCCGAAAGTCGCCAGCGGTGAACTCTATCTGGCCTCCGTGACTACCGAACACGGCAAAGGAGGTCATCTACTGACCGCCCAGGCCCCGCTGCAATACGAGCAGGGGTACGCCAAGCTCGATCGCCGTGCTCCCGTGGTCACCGGTGGCCGGTACGCGGACGGGTTCCTGATCACCATGCGTGCCGCGGAACCGGCCACCGAGCGCGCGGTACAGGCGGTCTTTGCCTACCGCACCGAGCTGGAAGTCGAGGTCGGGGGGCAATGGGACACCCTTGGCATGCGCGGGACCGACAGCGTCTCGCTGCACCTGACCGGCCTGCTGCCGCCTGGTCGTAGCCTGGCCGCGGACCGAGGATGGCCGCAGATCGCGGCTCAGAGCATGATTCCGGTTGGTCACCTCGGCTGGGCGGCCACCTGGCTCGGCGCTGCCCGGCGCGCACTGTCCGACTTCATCGACTTGCTACGGTCACGGAATAGGCCTGGTTCGCTGGATCTGTCGTCACCGCTCATTGCCGAACGGCTCGCCCGCGTCCGAACATCGCTGGAGCTCGCGAGCGCCTACCTGTCTCGCACCGCCGAGGAAGTGGCCGCAACACGTTGTGCCGGTCGGCGATTGGACGGTTATCCGGCGCAGATCCATTTGAATACGCTCAAGGTCGCGGTGGCCGAGCTCGCCTTCGACGCGGTGGACAGACTGGTCCAGCTCGCAGGGTTGGAGGGTGGTTATCGTCGCGGTTCCCTGGAGCGCCGGTTCCGCGATCTGCGATCGGCGAGCCTGAATTACGCCGACGACCGATTGCTGGTTGCTACCGGCATGCTCACACTCGCGGATCGGCAGGTGAGCCTGTCGTGAAGGATCATGCTGAATGGCGCATGCTGAAACAGCTGTGCGTTATGCCGCTCGCGCGCAGCTCGGATACGTGGATGGAAGAGTGGCTTTCCCCGCTCAACTCGAGGCTGGCCGACAGCACGGCACTGGTGAATCTTGCGGTGCGACACAAGCTCACCGGAGCTCTTGCCGTCGTTACCGAACATCCGCACGCCAAAGCGACTTTCGCCCCGCACATACGCGATCTCCTGCGGACATATCGCAATGCCAATCGTGTTCGGAATCGGGTATTGACCGCCGAAGCCATACAGATCGTCGACCGGCTCCACGCGCTGGGCGTACCGGTGACGGCTACGAAGGGCGTGGTACTACACCATCTTGTTTACCGCGGTGACGGATCACGGCGGCTGTCGGATATCGACTTCATGATTCACCCCGACAACCGGCAAGAAGTTTCCGCGGAACTTCGAAAACTCGGCTTGGCATTCGGCACCTATGACCGAGCCGCTCATCGGATCGAGCCACTCGGCCGGAAGGATGAACTACTCTATCGCGTATATCCCGATCACCTTCCGCACGCGCTGAAGCTGAGAGATGACCCGCTGGTGCCATTCGTGATGGTCGATTGCGCGTTCAGCCTGACGTGGTTCCAGGCCCCGTGGCAGATAGATATGCAGCATGCATTGGAGAACCCGATGCGAGTGGAATTGAACGACAACTTCGCCTCGGCTCGAATGCCCCAGGAGTGCATCACGTCACTGTCCGCACCATTTCTGTGGTTGTTCACCGTCCTCCATCTTTTCCGGGAGTCGTGGATCGCACGGGACGCCATGCAAGGCGCAGCCACGCTGGCGCAGTATCGAGATGTGGTTCAGCTCTGGCGGGCATTGACTTCGGAGTCGAGAGCGGCAGTCCGCCTGGCGATTTCGAACAATCGAACGATCTTCCCGGTGACCTGGGTATGCGAACACGCCGACCGAATTCTGGGAACGACACTGTGCGCTGAGCTGAACCTCGGCAAGCCCATGCCGGAAGAGCTCCTGAACACCGGCCTCGGCCCGCGCGAAACAATCCTGAACTGGCACGGCACGATGGAGCAACGATTGTCCTCCGAACAGCCACCGGAGTTCTTCGCCAGTGCAAACATCCGCCTCGAAGACCTCGGCTGGTAATCCCGCCGCCGTGCTCGGTTGTCACGAGAAGTCGGGACCTCCTTCGGAACACATGCCGTGCGAGCATAAGACAGACCGGGGCAAGAAAGGCTTGGACACACATGACACCGTCGACGGTGGCAACATGGGTTGTCCACCCTTCCAAGAAATACATTGAGGTGTGCCGCGACCGGATCAGGCTTGTTCGGTTGCTGGGCAGTCAGCGCACACTGACCACATGGCTGCTGTCGGTACAGTTCGTGACCGCGCTTTGGCCGACCTGCAATGCGGTGGCGATCGGGTGGCTGACCACCCGACTCGGCGAGGTCATCAGCGGCGACGCACCGCTGGACACCATCCTGATCCCGCTGGTCGCCATGGCGGGATCGGTATTCGTGGAAGATCTCGCTCTGGCCACCAGCGACCCTATTCAACGAGTCACAGCACACCGGATCGACGGCGGGATCCGCGGTCGGCTCCGTGAGCTCGTCGTCGCGCCACGCGGCATCGCCCATCTCGAGGACCCCGATTACGCGAATATCCTCAGCCGCGCATCGGATATCGGAGCAGGGACACAACGCTCACCGGGCAGGGCGTCGGTAGGGCAAGTCCTGCTGTCGTTTCGCGTCGTGTCGGCGGGTATCGCGGCGGTGCTTGTCGCGAGTTTCTCCATTGCACTGGCCGTCCTGCTGCTCGGTTCGTCTTTGCTCCTGCGCTCCATCATCCGCAGACAGTGGATGTACCTCGCCTCCGTCGCGAGTTCCCAGGAATCCGGTGCCCGCCGCGTCCGGTACTGGTCCGATATCGCCGCGGGCAGGCAGGCCGCAAAGGAGTTGCGGCTGTTCGGGCTCGGGTCGTGGGTCGTACAGCGGCGCACCCGGGAGGCGCTCGCTTGGTCGGCCGACATCTGGCAGCTCGGCCGATCGATCATCGGACGCCAGTGGTGGGCCATCGGCATCTCGCTTGGCACGGCGGCCGCGGCGATGCTCTTCCCCGCGCTCGCGGTGGTCAGAGGCGAGCTGACCACCGGTCAGATGATGACCTGTTTGGTAGGCGCCTGGGCGATATTCCGGATCAGTTACATGGGTATGGAAGCCTACGACATCGAGTACGGGCTGGATTCGGTTCGCGCCTTGGATCAGCTCGAACGACGATCCGCCGGAACCGATGGCCAGAACACCGGCCGCACAGTCGTCGCAACCGGGCCGGTCGACATTCGATTCGACGGCGTCACCTTTTGTTACCCGCGCACCGACCGGCCGGTGCTCGACGGACTTGATCTGCTGATCAACGCAGGCGAAATCCTTGCCATCGTGGGTGACAGCGGTGCGGGCAAGACCACATTGATAAAGCTGCTGGCCGGACTCTACGAGCCGAGCTCAGGACAAATCACCGTGGGCGGAGTTGATCTCGCGGAATTGAATATCGATAGCTGGCGGCACCGGCTGGGCATCGTCTTCCAGGACTTCAACAAGTATCCCCTCAGTATCGCCGACAACGTCGCGCTGGGAGCCACAGACTACAAGGACGACCTCCTCGCGGTCGCGCAGGCGATGCACCGAGTCGGCGGCGACGCACTGATCGAAAAGCTGCCGAACGGACTGGACACAATCCTGTCAAGCGAGTTCGAGGGCGGCTCGGATCTGTCCGGTGGGCAGTGGCAGCAAATCGCTCTTGCGCGTGCTCTATTCGCCGAGGAGCACGGGCGTGACCTGGTTGTTCTCGATGAGCCCACCGCACATCTCGATGTCGGCGCGGAGGCGGACTTCTACCGGTGGCTGAAGACCGAATTACGCGGCAGGAGCGTGGTGCTGATATCCCACCGAATGTCCACGATTCGCCACGCCGACCGTATCGTTCTGCTCCGCGACGGACGAGTAGCCGAGTGCGGTAACCACCAGGACCTCATGGCCGCAGGCAGCGAGTACGCACGACTGTTCGAATTGCAGGCCACTCGATTCACCGCCGAAACCAGCGCCGTCCCGTCCTGACACCGCACCACAGCCACCCGTCGAACGAGTCCAGAAGGGCAGGACGTGATCGCGAAAAGGTTTGCTGTACTGCGGCAAATGATGGCGTTGTCGTGGCAGGCTGACCACCGCGCCTCAGCGATCCTCGTCTGCCTGGCCCTGTTTCAGGCTGCGGCGGTCGCCCTCACCGGGCTGAGTCAGCGCTGGCTGGTCGACGCGGCCGGACTGGGCACAATCGGGGGAATCGCCGCGGCCGTGGCCGTCGGGTCCTTCGCCCACGCCACCTTGTCAGCGGGCGGTCGAATACGGACCAATTTGCAATACGACATGGCCAGCCGTGTCGATGTAAAAGTCAACGAGCAGGTTCTCGACACGGTCAACCGCATCCCCACAATCGAACATCTGGAGAACCCCGAATACCTCGACAAACTCACCGCGCTCCGCGCGGGCACCCGCGCACTTTCCGGCATCGGTTGGGGGATGGCCGAAACAATCACGGCCCTGGCCAGTATTCTCTTGTCACTCTGGCTCCTGTTGGCGGTCCATCCCGTGCTCGGACTCCTCGCACCTATGGCGATGATCCCCTTCTGGACATCTCACCGCGGCGAGAAGATGGTGCTGCGTGCTCGATACGTGAGCGTTCCATACGCACGCAGAGAAAATGCGCTGCACCAAATGTTCACGACACCCGAAGACAACAAGGAGATCAAAATTTCGGGTGCGGGGCCGCAGGTGAACAGCGAGGCCACCGAGGCATGGGACCAGGTCGGGACGATTATCCTGCGCGCCGAGCTGCGCAGCGCCATGTGGAAATTGGCCGGATGGGCCTGCTACACAGGCGGTTTCATTGCTGCGCTATCGGTGGTCGCCTACCTGGCCAGCCGCAGCGCCGCCACCCTCGGAGACCTGGTCTTGGTTCTAGCACTGGGTGCCAGAATGCGCTGGCAGGTGCGCTACGCGGCGGACAGCTTCGATCAGCTCTCCGAAGGTGGCCAGATCGCCGAACACTTCATGTGGCTCAACGACTTCGCCGCGCAGCACTCGACTTCGGGCCTGGCCACACCGCCGGCACCGCTGCGCCACGGTATCCGATTGCGCGGGGTCAGTTTCAGCTATCCCGGCGCGACCTCGCTCGTGCTGAAGGACATCGACCTGACGCTGCGCCCGGGCTCGACCATCGCCCTGGTGGGAGACAACGGAGTCGGCAAAACAACGCTGGTCAAACTGATCACCGGGGTCTACACACCGACCATGGGGCATATCGAGATCGACGGAGTACCCAGTACTTCGATCGACCCCGACGCTTGGCGGGCGTGCTGTTCCGGCGCATTCCAGGACTTCGTGAAATTCGAACTGCCGGTGCGGGAGGCAGTCGCCATCGGGCGCATCGACCCGCCAGCCGACGCCGACGAGGTGGTCGATGCTCTTCGTCGCGCGGGCGCACTGTCGTTCAGCACAAACCTTCCACATGGCCTTGACACTCAACTCGGTCACAATCACGCAGGCGTGGATCTTTCACACGGCCAATGGCAGCGGCTCGCCCTCGCACGGGGGCTGGTGCGCCAGGACACCTCGGTGCTGGTGCTCGACGAACCCACGGCGGCCCTGGACCCGCAGGCCGAACACGACCTGTATGAGGAATTCGCCAAAGTCGCGCACAAGCGCCCCGGACGCGTGACCCTTCTTGTCTCCCATCGCTTCTCGACCGTGCATATGGCCGATCAAATCGTCGTCCTCGTGGACGGCCGCGTTGCCGAGCAAGGTACCCATCATGAACTGATGGAGAAGCGAGGACGTTACGCCGAACTGTTCACCACCCAAGCTCGCGGTTATGGAATACAACACCAGCCCGACGAGTCCGCGGGCCCGACGAGGAGGCAAAATTGTTGAGTCAGCATTATTCATCCATCCACTCCGTGGAGAAGTTTCTGACAGGTGAAGAAACGGCGGCCGTCATAGACGCACTGGATGTCGCAATCGGCGCGGCTGCGGACGGTTTCGATATCAGACAGGCACCGGAGCGCTCTGTTCACGAAATAACCGGCCACAGCCCGGCCGACACTGTTGAAGTATTCGAACCGGCGGGCAGAACGGAGATGCGCCACTTGCCGAGCGAGGCTATCGCAGTACTGAATACGGCTTCGGACCGTGCACTACCCAAAATCCAGGCAGTATTCCCCTTTGCCGAAGGCATCGGTGACTGGATTTATATCGATTACGGTCCCGGACAGTTCGTCACTCCTCATATTGATTATCCGAGCGACCCGAGCTGTCCCGGACTTGTAAAATACGCCGCAATATCGGTAACGCTGCAGCACGCTACAAAGGGCGGCGAGTTTTTCGTCGAGACAATCTCCGACCCGGACCAACGCGACTCCGACGGCCGGGTGCTGCGCGACCTGCACTGGGCGGACCGCGATTTCCGGGAACGTTCTCGAACACGGTGGCTGGTCAGGCCAGGGCTGGGCGATGCCATTCTGTGGGGCACCGAGGTTTCGCACGGTACCCGGCCGGTCCACCAGGGCTGTGAGCGAAAACTGATAGCTTTCGTGCAAGCCGGGAATGCTGCGGCGATGGGATGAATCGTGACCGACGCCACGAAGCACATTCTTATCATCGGAGCAGCACTCGCCGACGAATTCGCGAACTATGCAGGCAGCGCTGCTCGTACCTCGATAATCGCACGTGGGCGAAGCATGGAAAAGCTGGTCGAGAGTCACCACGCTCGTGCCCCGATAAGCCCCCGCGACAGCGACGACAGCTGGATTCGCGCGGCCATCGCGATCCACAACTCGCGGCCCGTCACCGGGATAGTGGCGTTCGGCGAGTCGAACCAGATCCAGGCCGCGCGGATCGCCGCGCAACTTCGACTCCCGTTCCACACCGTCGAAACCGCTGCGACAGTCCACGACAAGCATCGAATGCGTGAACAGTTGAACAGACACGGACTCGACGACATTCCCCACGCCCGCATCCACAGCGCCCATGAGATCGCCGACTGGACGAGGCGCCACGGATATCCCTGCATCGTCAAACCTTCGGCTGCTTCGGGCAGTGCCGGTGTCAGCGTCGTGCGGGGGCCAGTGGAAGAGCAAGCGGCGTACGACCGTGCACACAGCCAGCGGGGTAGTCGTGCCAACTCCGACTGGCCCGGGATCACCGTGGAAGCATTCCTCGACGGGACACATGTCAGCGTCGAAGCGATCTCCGAATCCGGTCGCCACCATGTGATTGCGGTGACCGCGACGGCGTACGACCCGCACACTTTCGTGCAGTTGGGCCATGCCACGCCCGCAGCTCTCGAGCTCGCGCAGCTACACCGGATCGAATCCTACGTTCCCGAAGTGCTGGATGCGCTTGGCATCGCATCCGGGCCGACCCACACGGAGCTGATGCTGACCTCCCGGGGACCGCGCGTTATCGAGACACATCTCCGACTCGGCGGAGACTTCATTCCGGAACTGGTGCGGCGCGCGACCGGATACGACATGCAGACCGCGACATTCGAGCTGGCGCTCGGTCAGGAAGTTCGAAACTCCTTGCCGCGCATTCACCGCCCACCGACGACCGCCCACGCAGTCTGGTTCCGGAGTGCGGAGGCCGACTGTATCGTCGAGCGGATCCACCAATCCGAGCCGACGAACATCAAGCAGTTGGTTCCCGACGGCGCGGCGGTGCGCGCCGCATCGGGTATCGACAGCAGAATATTGTGCGCATTCGCCGAAGGACCGACCGCTTCCGACGCCCTCCAACGAGCCCGGCGCAAGCTGCGTCGGGCCGACATCGACACAGCACCGATGCGGGCATAGCCCATGCCGCAACGCGTCGACTCCGTGGAAATACTCGACCATGTGGTCAAAAAACGGCTGTCGCATCGGGCACTCGAGGGATGGCGAATGATCTACAGCTTCGAGGGCCGGATAAAACGCCCGAGCGTGCCGCGGACAATCGCGCTCCAAAAACTCGGCGACGGCACCTGGTTGGGCCTGTTCGAGCGAATCCTGGGCGACTACCCGAATATGGAAACTGCGGACATCGCGTTGGACGGCTACTGCGAACTGCAAGCTGCAGCTCGGTACGAGGACGCGACCTTCGCGCGGATCGTGCGGGAGCGCTGCAAGAACGAGGTATGTCGCATCCGGCTGGACTTCGGACACCGATCCGGCGATGTCCTCGATGATGTCGAACCAAAGGTTTTGAGCTGGGCGCATTGTTCGTCAACCGACGAGCTGAAGCAGAGAGCCGCCGAAGCATGCGATCTCCTGGGACATTTCGAATGCGAAAAGTATCCCGGCTTCAACAGCGTGACGCCGGTCCATGGCGATTTGCATTGGAACAACATCTTGATCGATAGAGCTCGAAATCCAATATTTCTCGACTGGGACGACTCTTATCTCGGGATCGTCGGCATGGGCTACGACGAGCTTTTGCTGGAGCGACCCGTATCGAATCTCTCGACGCAGTTGCGCAGGCTCGAGGCCGAATTCTCCCGAAACCTCGGATCACCTACAGGTGCGATCGCGCATTGTGTGGCTCTCGGCGCCATAGTGCGCATGGCGCAACTCAGGATCAAGCTCATCGAACTCGGACGGCCCCGACAGCGACACCAACTGTACGCGATCGCATGGCTTTCGCGGCTGCGAGACATACTCGAATACACCCACCGCGGCGATGTTCGAACGGACCCCGAGAGCACGGTCGACAGATGAACGATACGGATGGACACAACGCTGTCACACCCTACCGAGTGATCGGGTCCTTCGCAGAACGATCCTCCCCACGATTCGGACTATTCCTTACCTTGCCGAGTTCGGAATTGACGGCGGTCGATGCGAGCACCGGGGTGTGCCTGGACCTGAGCTCCGGCAGACGGTGGCAGATCAAGAATTTCCCGGACAACACCTACATCGCTGATTCCGCGACAACCGCAGACGGTCGAATCTACCTCGCACTCGGTGCCCGGACGTGGAAGACCGGAAATGGATCGTGGTCGCTGGCCACGCTCGATGCCGAGACGTCCGAGCTGACCCGCTTGCCGTGGCTTCCCGACTCCTCGTTTCCGGTGTCACTGACTGCTGCGGACTCTCGACTCTTGGTGGGCCTCGCGGCGTCCCCCCGACCCGGTAAAGACACCTCCGAGGGAGGGGTATGTGAAATCGACTGTTCCTCGGCGCGGATCCGGTGGCTCTATCGCCCGAGCCCGAGGGACTCGTTCAGCCCCGCCGGTTTGGCAGTCGGCGTCAACACGACCTACTTCGTCGATACCGGCAACCACGCCCTGTATGCGTTGGCCGGTGCCGGACTGCGATTGGTAGCGGGACATCCAGGCAGCCCGGGGCGCGGACCGGACCGCCTCAACTCCCCATCGGGTGTCAGCGCACAGAACGGATTGCTGTACGTCAGCGACAGCCGCAACGGACGCGTCCAGGTGTTCGACGAAGACGGTGTACTGCGCACCACGATCGGCGCGACGGCGTCCGAGTCCGTGCGACGGTTGAAGGATCCGCGGTCGGTACGCCCGTCGTCGGCGGGCACGATCGTCATCGCCGACCCTGGCTATCGCGCGGTGACCCGCTGGAGCGTGAATCCTGTTGTCGAAATACAACGTTGGGGCCCCGAGCCACCCACCGGCATAAATCTGTCCTTCCCGAGGTCTGTCGACGTGTCGCGGCGCAGCCTCTGGATCGCAGACTCGAACAACGACCGGATCCTTCGGGTACAGCAGGATTCGAGCCGCGGCTACACCGCGATCGACTGCACGACCGGAAAGGGTCTGTCCTGGCCACGCTCGGCCCGGTGGAATCCATCGCAATCGCAGATGTCGGTATCGGATGGCCTGAATCACCGCGTCGTGCTCCTCGATGAGTCAGGCGGCGTCGCTTCGGAGTTGGACTCGACGAGTCTGGGTCTGCCGATGAGCGATCCACATGACGCCCGATGGCTATCGGACACCGAACTGCTGATCACCGACAGCGGGACAGCGACAGTAACGCTGGTCGACCTCGTCAGAGGAGTCCGGTGGTCCTCGTCCGAGCTGATCGATCCACACCATGCGACGGTGCACCAGGACACTGTCCTGGTGGCCGATCCCGAGATGTCGGCGATCGTTGTCATCGACAGCGCAACTGGCGAGCAAAAACGAATAGTGGACGGTCTGACCACCCTGGACGGAAAGTTCGTCCCACTCGTCCGCCCGCGAACATGCTGGGCGGCGCGCCATGGCCTCGTCATTGCCGACGAAACCGGCGCCGTACATTTCACCGATCGGGCATTACAGTTGATCTGTACCTGGGACGGCCGGTATCGGCTCGACGACCACACCGAACAATTGCGCGCCCCCCGCGACATCAGTGTGATCGGTTCCACCTTGGTAGCGACCGATTACCGCAACGATGTCGTGATCCTCATCGAGTTGGCCTCGATCCTTCGCCGGGCTCGTGCGTCGTCGTGACCCTGCCGGGTGCCAACGGGTTTGCGGCGTAATGCAATCGGATGATGCCATCACCGTGTTGTTCGGCTGCGGCGTTGACACCGAAGACATCTCGCAGCAGGTCCGGTGTCATCACCTCCAGAACCGGGCCTGCGGTGACGACGCGGCCGCTATCCAGCACGACGAGCCGATCACAGCAGCGAACCGCGAGATCCAGTTCGTGCAGAACCGTCACCGTAGTCACCGCGGTCGCCCGGACCACGTGCAGCAATTCGAAACGTGCCCGGATGTCGAGGTGATTGGTCAGCTCGTCGAGGACCAGCAGGCGCGGCTGCTGGGCCAGAGCTCTGGCGAGCAGCACTCGCTGACGCTCCCCGCCCGACAGGGAACCGACACTGCGTCCGGCGTATTCGGTGACACCGACCCGAGCCATGGCCTCCTCGACGGCCCGGCGGTCGGCGGTGGTGTCCCTGCTGAACAGTCCATGATGTGGATTGCGGCCCAAAGCAACTGTTTCCCGGACAGTCAGCTCCGGTCCGCCGGCACCGTTCTGCAGCACCGCCGCGGTCGTACGGGCCGCCGCCCGCGTGGACACCGCACCGATGTCGGCGCCGTCGATCAGGACCACGCCGCGCTGCGGTCGCAGCGAACGATAGATGGTGCGCAACAGTGTGGTTTTGCCGCTGCCGTTCGGGCCGATCACCCCGACCAGAGCACCGGGCGGGACATGCAGCGTGACAGACTCCAGCGCGAGATGGTCGCCGAAGGCCAGACTCACTCCGGCAACGGACAATTCAGCGGTCGGCTCGCTCACACCGAACCGCCCCGCCGCAGCAGCCACAGGAAAAACGGAGTGCCGAACGCCGCGGTGAAGATGCCGAGCGGCAATTCGGCGGGCGCATCGACAGTCCGCGCAAGCACATCCACCACTACCAGATAGCCGGCGCCCATCAGCGCCGACAGCGGTAGCACCCGCCGATGGTCGGTACCGAAGATCAACCGGATCAGGTGCGGAATCATCAGACCGACGAAGCCGATACCACCCGCCGCGGCAATCAACACTCCGGTGATCAGGGAAGCCAGCACCAGCAACACGATGCGTAGTGCGCGTACATCCACACCCAGCGCGGTGGCCTGTTCGTCTCCGGTGGCAAGCACATTGAGCCGCCTGCCGAAGGCGAGCACCACCGCGACGCCGAGCAGGACCACGACGGTAGCGGTGCCGAGCCGGCTCCAGCTCGCTCCTGCCACGCTGCCCATGGTCCAGAACATCACGGCACGCAATTCGTTCGGATTAGCACGCAACTGCAGATAACTCGTCGCCGCCAGCAGCAGATACCCGACGGCGACGCCGGACAAAACCAGGCGATTCGGCACAAGATTCCCGCGCTGCTGTCCCAACACGAACACCACGGTGACGGTCAGCATCGCACCTAGGAAAGCGGCAGTGGACACGCCGAGACCGCCCAGCGCGCCGCCCGAGGTGACGATCACGACGACCGCGCCAAGTGCGGCGCCCGACGACGGGCCGAGCACATACGGGTCGGCAAGCGGATTGTTCACCAATGCCTGCAGGACCACGCCGGACACGGCCAAACCGCAGCCGCACAGCGCGGCAAGCAGGACTCGGGGCAGCCGGAAGTTCCACACGATCTGATCGACAGTGAAATCGGTGGCCGCAGTCCTGCCCGACACATGAGCGACGATCACACGCCCGGTATCGGCCGCCGACACCGACACCGAACCGACACCAATCGACAGCAGCGTCACCCCGAGCAGCAGCACAGCCGAGACGATGATCGCTGTCGACAGAGGAGTAGTCGCCAGCGGCGACTGATCGCGCGGGCGCGTCGTCATCGGAACTGCCCGGGATGCACGAGCCGGGCAATCTTGTCTATCGCGACGTCATTGCTTGGACCGAGATAGATCGAATCCGACAGCGCCACATAGTTATTGTCCTTCGAGGCAGTCCACTGCGGGAACTGCGCAAGCAGCCGTCTCGCGACCGCGTCGATATCCGGTGCGTGGTAGTTCACAACGATCAGACCATCGACCTGCGTCGCGGCCAGATGGTCCTTGCCGACCGTGACCAATGTGACGCCGTCGCCACGGTTCAACGGATTCGCCGCACCCGCCTTGTCGAGGACGTCGTTCCAGATGCCCGCCGCGGCGAAAGACGGGAGATCCGTGCCGCCGCCCATATCCATGCCGGTGAACGCGATCAACACATTCTTTCTGGCCTGCGTGGCCACGCGGGCATGGATACCGGCGACGTTGCGCTCCGATTCACCGATCAGTCGCTCGGCCCGGCCGGAAACGTCGAAGATCTTGCCGAGATCACGCAGCAATTGGTAGCTGTCATCAACGGTCGCAGTGCCCTGGACAGTCCCAACGGCACCGCAGGAACGCGGCGACACATAGGTGTTGGTGCCCGCGGCTGCCAGCTCGTCACGGGAAGCGAAACCCTGGTCGGCGGAGAAACCGTCGGCGTAGGTGGAGATCACGAAATCCGGCCGCAGGGTGAGCATGGCCTCCCGGGGAATGTCCTGCTGGCTGTTGAGGGCGACCCCACCGGTCGGCAGGGCCGCAATCGCCGCGGCCCTGCCAGGTACATCGGAGCTGCCGTAGGACTGGGCGTTGGCCGCGATGCGGTCGCCGACACCGAGCGCGAGCAACGATGTCACCTCCCCGACCGAACCGCCGTTCATCACAACGACCCGTCTCGGCGGCTCCGTGAAAGTCACGCGCCTACCGCAATTGTCGATGTTGATCGGATAGTGAACGGCTCCCTCGGTCGGCGCGGCGGACGCCACACCAACCGACGACGACTCGGGAATCGTGGTCGAGCACCCCGCAACAGCGAGTGTGCTCACCGCGAGCACCATCACCACAGCACGATTCATGGCACGGTCTTCCTTTCACAGGTCTTCCAGGACACGGTCCCCGGTCAGACCAGGGTGCGGGGGAAAGAATCCGGACGTGATCAGATAGCCGACTGCCGCGGGCACGGCCGCGAGCGAATCCGGTTGCGGCACAGCAGAATCGGCGAGCGCAGCACGAGTGTTCGCGCGGCTGTACGCCACCGGGTCGCCGGACGGCAGCAGATGCGCGGCATGGGCGCGGGCGATCACCAGCGAATAGTCGCCGTGCGCTGCGGCCCGATTCTCCAGAGCCACCAGGCGTTCTCGCCACCGCCGGGCCGACGTCGTCGCGATCCGATAGCCCCGCGTCCGAAGTTCATCGATGATCGCGGCAACAGCGACTCGGCGTGGACTGGTCAGATGATAGGTGCGAGCCGGACCACCGGCGAGCAGGTGCACGATGGCCGCGGCCACCCAATCCACCGGGACCAGGTCGATCGTCGCGGAGTCGTAGACCTCGCGGGGAACGGCCTCGAGCACGACCATGGCGCGAACCAAGTTCCAGAAGGCGTCGTCCGGACCGGTTGCGCCGGACTCGGAATGACCACCGACCCGGCTCGGCCGGTAAATAGAAACAGGCACACCGCGGTCGGCCGCGGCGTGCGCCAAGCGTTCAGCGACCCATTTGCTCTGGACATACCCGTTGGGCGGCAACGACTCCGCTGGCACCCGGCGGTCTTCGGACAGAATCGCGGGATTGCCATCGACGGCATGGGCGGTATCGCAACTGGATACGAGATGGACCGGCTTGAGCACACCGGTGGTCGCCAGCCGCAGGATGCGTTCGGTACCTGCGACATTGGCCGCCCGCAGCCGCGCATAGGGTTCGAAATGATGGACGCGTGCCCCGTTATGGACGATGAGGTCGATGGACTCCGACAACTGCCGATAGCGCATTGCGGACAATCCGAGCAAGGGCCGGGTGAGATCGCCTGCGAAGGCGGTGACCCGAGCAGCTAGCCGACCGGAGTCCAGGCCGTAGCTGCTGCGGGAGGCGAGCAGGCGATCCCATGCCGCCGCGTCATTGCCGGCGCGGACCAGGCAGTGCACATGCAGGTCGGTATTCTCGAGCAGAGCGTCGAGCAGAAACGTGCCGACGAATCCGGTAGCACCGGTAAGCAATACCGTGTGCGCAGGGCCACTCGCCCGCCGAGCCGCCGCAGCCCGCACGGCCTTGTCGAGGACGACCTCGGCAGCGAAATTGGTCTCGGCCAAACTGGATTCAGTGTGCGAACCGGCATCGAGCAGCGCCGCGAGACCGGAGACCGTCGGGGTGTCGAATATCGCGCGTAGCTCGAGCCGCACACCGAAGACTTGCCGAATCTCGTTGAGCACCTGGGCGGCGCGCAGCGAATGCCCACCGAGGGCGAAGAAATCGTGATCGATTCCGACAACCGGCAGTTTCAGCACCTCGGCGATAATCCGCGCGAGTACGCCTTCGGTGGCAGTGCGGGGCGGTCGAACAGGCGCGGGCCGCGGCACCGGCAAAGCGGACCGGTCGATCTTGCCGCTGATGCTACGCGGAAGCCGTTCGAGCACAACGTAGATCGAGGGAACCATGTAGTCGGGTAGACCCGCCGCGGCATGAGCGCGCAACCCGGCCGCGTCGGGTCGGCCCGAGCCCGCCACGGCGACCACGTAAGCGACCAGAATTCCGTCGCGCACGACGACGGCCGCGGCGCTGACCAGAGGGTGCGCGAGGAGGATGGCCTCCACCTCCCCGACCTCGATGCGGTAGCCACGCAACGACACCTGGCTGTCACCACGATCGATGTACTCGAGATGACCAAGCGGATTCCACCGCACCAGATCACCGGTCCGGTAGAGACGAGTACCGCACCCATCGAACGGGTCGGCGACAAAACGTGCGGCTGTTGCACCCGGATCCTGTAAATAGCCAAGCCCGACAGGAGCTCCGCCCACATACAGCTCACCGACCACGCCCGGCGGCACCGGCTGCAACATCCGGTCCAATACCCGGCAGCGCGCGTTGACGATCGGCACGCCGATCGACGGCTCCGGAGTTCGCGCAGCATCGGCCCAGGTGCTGTCGACAGTGCATTCGGTGGGCCCGTAAAGGTTGTAGATCGAGACGCCCGGGCAACCACGCAGCGTGGCCCAAACGTACGGATCCGCAGCCTCACCGCCAAGAGCGACCACGGTGGGATGGTGCGGCTGTGCGAACAGCCCCGCGGCAACTAGCTCATGGGCGAAAGTGGGTGTGATATCGAGGAAGTCGATGCGGTGGCCGCGCAGGTACGACGACAACCGATCGGGGTCACGGCGCAGTTCGTCATCGATGACGTATAGCTCGTGCCCGGCCAACATCCACAGCAGGCCCTCCCACGAGGTGTCGAATGACATCGCGGCGATGAGGGCTGCCCGCATCCGGCGGCCGCCCCGCCGCGCCGCTTCGGGTTCGATGAGATGAATGCGGTGATGGTGAAACAGATTCACCGCGCCGCGGTGGGTGATGACCACCGACTTGGGCGCACCGGTGCTGCCCGAGGTGTGGATCAGCCAAGCCGGCTCGTCGGGATGAATCGGCACGGTCTCCGGGCGGCCCACGATGCCGGTCGGTGCGGTGGACTCGGGACAGTCCACCACCACGAGGTGGTCGCGAAATCGGTCCGGTACCAGGGCGCTCAGTGCGCGCGTTGTGAGGAGGGCGGCAAGTCCGCAGGTGTCGGCCGGAACATGCGTCAGCGCGTCCAGCTGCCGTTCCAGTCGCCGAATCGGTTGGTCGGGTTCGAGTGGAACATAGGCAGCGCCGCAGGCGAGTACGGCGAACAGCGCGGTGATGGCCTCCGCGGTCCGGGGCAGCAGCAGCGCCACCGAGTGGCCCCGCCGTACCCCTGCGGTCCGCAGCCGATCGGCCAGACGGGCTGTGCGGGAACCCAATTCACCGAATGTCAAGCTCACCACTTGGCCATCGACACTCGGTGCCGTGAGTGCCCGATCGTGCGGCGTCTGCTCGACCCGCTCACTGAACAGCTCGGTGAGACATCGCTGCTGCCAGGAACCGCTCGCACCGTCACCAGCTGACCGCAGCAGCGCGCGTTCGCCGGGCAGGAACAGATCCGCGCGGCCGATCGGTGCGTCGGGCGCGGCTGATACGACACGCAGGAAGCTGGTGAAGCGCCGCAAATGCGCAGCGAGGTCGGCGGCGGTGTACGCGTCCGGATTGCCGTCCAGGCACAGGATGGTGCCGGACCCGTCACCGCGGTCGTAAAGATTGAAGGCAAGGTCGTCGACGAGTCCGGGAGACACGTTCACCACGGTGCTCGAGCAGCCGAGGAAATCCAGGTCGTAGTCGAACAGCATGATGTTCACCGACGGGCCGTACATCCGGTGGTCGCTACCGGCCAAACCGAGGTCGCGTCGCAACTCTTCGCTGCGATAGCGGTGGTGGCGCCGGCTGGTGACCATGTGCCGGGAGATCTGCCTGGCCATTACGGCGAGGCCGGCACCAACGGGGGATTCGACCCACACCGCAATCGTGTTGAGTGTCAAGCATGGCACTCGCAGGGCGGGTGAACCGGTACGCAACATCACCGGCAGCGCGAGACAGACGTGGTCGGCGCCGGTCATGCGATGCACGTACGCGGCGACAGCCGCCGTGAAGACCTCCGTCCACGTGGTGCGGGCCGCCGCCGCGACTTCCCGCAGTCGCACCGTGACATCACTTGTCAGCACCGCCGATTCGCGCAATACCCGCAGCGCCGCAGACCCTGCGCGGGGCCGCGCCCGCGAGACAGTGACCGGCGCCGGACGCCCGCGATGGTAATCCAGCCAGAACTCTCGATCCCGAACGTGATCGCCGGAACCCATATACGCAGCGTCGGCGTCAGCCACCGCATCCCAGGAACCGAAGGCGGCCGGCGGCGGCTGCGCACCGGTCACCCCTGCGTTGTAGAGTTCGGCGACGCGTCGGGCAACCAAGGCCATACCGAACCCGTCGAGGAGAATGTGGTGTGCCCGGTGGTACCACAGCGTGCGCTGTGCGTGCAGCCGAAACACGATGTGCGTGAACAGATCACCGCCGACGAGGGGGCGGGGGTGCTCGACGTCGGCGGCCATGTGATCCAGCGCCGCTTGCAGCGGATCGGGATCGCCGGAGACATCCACGACCCGGACAACACCTTGTGGCGGAACAACTCTCTGGCCAGGGGCGGACTCGGAGTCGGTGAACCGAACGGTGACGGCGGGCGCCTCGGCAACTGCCCCTCGAATGGCGCCAACCAATACCTCGACCCGGACCGGGCCCGCGATATCGACATACTCGGCGATGTTGAACAGCGGCGAGTCCGGTTTGAGCTGTTGGGCCAGCCACATACCCCACTGCGCGGAGGTCAGCGGCCGAGCCTCGGTCGAGTCGAACGGCCGCGCGGAACCGGTCATGCCGGCCGCGGTCGGGCCAGCAGCGGCCACCAGGCCTGCAGCATCGGTGTTTCGGCAAGCTCCACAAAGCTCACCCTGACCCCATGGGTCTTCCAGAGCTCGATGAGTCCGATCAGCCGCACCGAATCCAGGCCTGCGTCGAACAGATCGTCGACATCACCCACCTCATCCGGCTGCAGAAACAGCACATCGGCGATATGGGCGCGGACCAAGTCGTAAGTCAGTTCACCCATACCAGTCAGTTGACCTGTCGTTCCCGACCGGCCCAGAACCGGTCTCGCAGCTGCCAACGCGTAATCTTGCCGCTCGGATTGCGCGGAATACGCTCGATGAACTCGAATCGAGCCGGAACCTTGAACAGCGCCAGCCGATCTCGGCAGAACACCATCAACTCGCGCGCCCTTACCTCGTGGCCGGATCGGCACGCCACGAATGCGTGCACCGATTCACCGAGCACCTCGTCCGGCACACCGATCACTGCGGAATCAGCCACGGCGGGATGCTGTGCCAGTACGTTCTCGATCTCGGTCGGGTAAATGTTCTCACCCCCGGCGATGATCATGTCCTTGAAGCGGTCGCGGATGTAGAGATAGCCCTCGGCGTCGACGTATCCCGCGTCCCCGGTATGAATCCAGCTGTCCCGCAAGGTTTCCGCGGTGGCCTGCGGCAGGTTCCAGTAGCCGAGCATGGTGGCCGGTGAGCGCAGGCAGATCTCCCCCACTTCCTGCGGCGGTCGTTGCGCTCCCGAACCATCGATGATCTTCACCGCCACCCCCGGATATGGCCGGCCCGCTGCGGCCAACCTCGGATTGCCCGGCACATGATCGTCCGGCGGCAGACAGATCGCGGTATTCCCGGTTTCGGTCAGGCCGTAAATCTGGGCGAACCGCGCACCGAACAGTTCTAGCGCCTCGCGGAGCAAGGTTTCGGAAATAGGGGAGCCGCCGTAGACAACCTTGCGCAGCGACCGGAACGTTTCGGATGTGACGCCAGGCTCGCCGACGATCAACCGCAGCATCGATGGAACCACGCACATCGTCGTGACCTGGGACTTCTCGATCAATGCCACTGCGGTGGAACTGTCGAACGCGGGCATAGCGATGTTGGTGACGCCCGCCGCGAATCCCTGCACGGCCCACCAGATCCCGCCGACGTGGAAACCAGGAATACCGATCAGGCTGCGGTCGCCGTCGCGGAAGTCGATCCAATCGAGCCCAGCGTCGGCCAGCGCCTCGGCAATAGCGAAGAAGCTGCGCTGCGCCAGCACCACACCTTTCGGAAGCCCCGTTGTCCCGCTGGTATAGAGCTGAATCACCGGATCGGCTCGCCCACCCGGCCGGTGTCTTGGCTCAGGGGCGGCGCCGTCAGCCAGCCAGCCACCAAATTCCGCACCCTCCACCTCAACGGTTCGTTGCTCGGGAACCGCTGCACGCGCGATGTCGGCGGTATAGGCGTCGACGAGCACCATCGTGCTGGCCGAGTCGCGGACGATATGCGTGACTTCTGGTGCGGTCAGCCGGAAATTGATGGGTACCAGCACCGCCCGCAAGCGTGCACAGGCGAAGAACAGCCGGTAGTAGTGGACCGATTCCCTGCCCAGATACGCGATCCGGTCACCGGGTGCGATCCCCTCGGCGGCCAGACCACCCGCGATGCGGACGCTGTCATCGCGCAACGTCGCGTAATCGAGTTCGATTCCGGCGCAAACGATTGCGGTGCGGGTAGGCCGATCTCGGGCGTGCTCGTCGAGCACCGCCGTGATTGTTCGGTCGCTCACGTCACCGCCTCCAGTCGCCGCGCGGACACGATGGCCACGCGCACACTGCCTGCGCAGTCACCGCCCGTCTCGTCCCAACATCGAAACGAAGTGTCCAGTGCCGTGAACGCCGCGCCGTCGACCGTGCTGACGCGGTGCTGGTAGCCGGACAAATTGAACTCACCGCGGAACCGGCGCGGATCGATCGGCCTGCGGAAGCTGCTGTCGAAGCGCGTGATCAGGACATCGGGCAGCTTGCGTCGCTGGTACTGCGCCATCGTCCAATCCCGGAACACCGGACCGATCCGGTGTCGTACCAGAACCGCGATGGTCTGATAGAGCATCTGGTTGTAGCAGATGTTCACCTCGACCGAATTGAGGTGGCCGGTCGAGTCGATATAGCAGGACTCGGGGATTTCGAACAGGCCGGTGGCCTTAGCCTGAGTATCCGCGGACTCGACCACGAGTTCACGCAAGTAGCGACAGTGCGGCTTGTAGCATCCGAGGACATCGTCGAGCAATTCGGGATCGTGCGCGAATGTCTGCGTGCTCATGCCGGAATCCCCGCATCGTCGTGAACGGTCACGCGGTGCGACACTGACGGTTCGTTGTTTACCGAGTGCAGGGCCCGGTGAACGAGTGCCCGGTTGTCCCAGATGAGCAGGTCGCCACTGTCGAAGGTCTGCAGCCTTATCGCCGGATGCTCGAACGTCTCGTCCAGTTGACCCGTGGCTGCGAGCAATTCGTGCAGCAGCTCGGGTCTGTCATTGCCCTCGGAGTCGGTGATCGAGGTCGTGAAGCCTTCGCTGATATAGGCGACCGTGTCGCCGGTGCGCGGATGCGGGTGCACGGTCGGCAGCGTCACCGGCGGTGTCCTGACATCGATCTCGGCCACCACTTCGGAGATGGGCCGATACACGTCACTCGGCCGGATCTTGTAGTAGCGGCGGACGCTGTGCGTAGCGGTCGTTCCCGCAAGTGCGCGACGCAGACCGGCGTCGAGCCCACCGTAGCCGGCGACCATGTCGATAAAGAACGTGCCGCGACTGCACGACGGGACGACCTTGTGCAGGGTCAGAGTCAAGTCGAACGGACGCGGCATGAACTGGTAGTCCGAATGCCAGAATTTCCCGGTTCTGGGGACACCGATCCGTTGTTCCCCATTGTCGAGATTGGACGAAACAAATACTTCCGGGGTGTCTGGATGGTGGTAGATCGGTTCGTAGTAGGAGACCGGCCGCCCGAAGAGCCGCCCCAACGCAACAAGCTGGTGCGGGTTCAGATCGACCGCTTTGACCACGGCAAGACGCTCACGGTACACCGCGCGCTTGACCTCGACCACGTCCTCGGGCGAGGTCGGATCGAATCTCTCGACCACGACACCGAAGTCACCCTGCGCACTGATTTTGACTGCTGTCCGCTGCATGATCTCTCCATCACTATGGTCACCTCCGCGCGGACCTATCTAGGCTCCACACCATCGACGCGCGCCGACACAGCCGACCGAAGCGTCACACCAGTGGCGCCCCTGAGCATGAGAAGGCCGGAAGTAGGCGATTATCAAGTCCATAGGCTGATGGCACGTTCTCGTTCCAACCTAACGACAGGGCGGCCTTTTCGGTTGTCACGAGATGTCGGGACGCCCTCCAGGGGCGCATATCGTGCAAGCATATGATTTGCAGTTTTCAATATCCATCGCCATGACTGACCACAGTCCATCCAAGGAGCGAATCGTGCCAACAGGCGACCGCGAAAGCAGCTTCAAGGAGTTCATCGATGAACTCCGATCATTCGGCCGATCATCAGATGACGACGCCCTTACCGCACACACATCCTCGGTGTCATCGCGCGACTGGCGTGATATCCAGGAATCCCTTCGGGGCTGAACTGTCCGATGCCCTCGAGTCGATGATCGGCGGCGGCGCGAGTATGTCCTTGCCGCCGTCTATCGGCGATCTCCTCACTTACCAGGTCGGGACGCTCAATGATTCGAGAAAAACAACATCCTGCACCGGATACTCCACTGATCGTCCTCCTAAAATTGGCTGGTGAGCAGTGCAACATAAACTGCACGTATTGTTTCGAGCGACGCAAGCCCTATGAAGGCTCGGCTCGATTCGACGGCGACTTGACCGAGAAGGCGCTGAAGACTTTCGCTGGTCACCCCGTGCGGGTGATACTGCACGGCGGCGAGCCGCTGCTGGTCGGCAAACGGCGCATGGCGGAAATACTTCGAAGCATCTACGCCAGCGAAGTGGATGTCAGAGGGGTCGGAATACAAACCAACGGACTACTGCTCGACCCGGAATGGATTGGGTTGTTCGACGAATACTTTCCGGAACTCGACTGGGGCCTGAGTTTCGACGGTCCTGGTCAAGCCAATTCCAACCGCCGTGATCATTCGGATCGAGAAACGCATGACGGGGCAGTGCGCGCCCTGAAGATTCTCGCGGACCACGGGAAGCGGCCCGGCGTCATATCTGTAATCAATTCGGCGCACGTCGATGTGAGCCCCGTTGAATTCTTCGAGCCGTTTCATCGAGTGCGTGATGTGATCAGCGGTCTGTCGTTGGTACCGTGTTTTGACTTCACCGTGAAGCCGCGTATCTGGAACAGCCAGAGCGGGGCAAGAATTTTGCAGATGATGAGTGTGAATGGTCCCGAATGGGCTGTCAGCCCAGAGTTCTACAGCCAATACGTTGTGTCGGTGATGCGGGAATGGATCGCCCGCGGCGACTGGCGACACTACTCGCTCGAACCGGTTGTAAATGTGGTCGGAAATATTACGGGTAACAGCCGAATCGCCAGATCTACCACTTTCGGTTTCGCTGACGAGAACCATGTCGTCACGGTCTATCCCAATGGTCGAATGGGGCCGCACGACAGAATCGAGAACGGGCAGGTCGGCGTCATGGACCTCTCGCCGGACCCGTCCTCGATCGACCGTCTGCTCGAAAATACGCGCACTACACATGCAGCCGAGTGGAAAGATCTCCTGGAGCGGTGTAACGGCTGCTCCTATTGGGAATTCTGCCGAGGGGGCGAGCTCCACGAGCGCCGCGAGATGCGAAAAAGCGACCGCGAGGACGAATACTGTGCCTCTCGGATGGAGATTATCGACGCCGTCAGATCGGAGATCGAGTGACGATCACATCCCTCAGCCACGACTCGATACAAATATTCCGACAGCGGCGTACCGAACGTTTATTAGGACTCATCCGGTTGGCAGATGCCGACATCTACGACACCCTCGTCGGCAACAAACTGCCACCGACTTTCGTCGAAGCGGTCGCGCATCAGCTCGTCTATTCTGTGAACGGGCGTTCGCCGTCGGACATCGCAAGTATCGTCGCACAACGATGGCCGCGTTTTCACTCGCTACTGGAATCCGTCGACGACGGTATCGCGGTGACGTATTCTCCGCTGGATCGGATGAATCGTATTCCGAGCGTGTTCGACGACGAGGTGGGACGCGATACGACGCCCGAGATCGCCGCGGGGATCGCCGCGGCCCGCCGGTCCCTCAACGCCAGCCAGTACGGCAGCATCTTCTCGGCCTCGGTCGGGATAGTCGTTGCCCTGCGGCCGATTTCGCTTACCGACACGGCCACCAGCTTCACCAATCCGTCCGTGTCCGGTTCGGTATACTGCAATATCCTGCATGAAATACCAGCGCTCATCGCTCGCGACCTGCTCCACGAGGCCACTCATTGCTGGTTCAACAATTACCTCGCCGCGACCGGAGTCGCACTCGAGCGGTCGGTGCCGAAGTTCCACTCCCCCTGGAAACAGGCCGCTCGTCCGGCGTTCGGCTTCGCCCACTCCGTGATCAGCTTCTCGATCGTATGCCTGTACCTCGCCGGTGAAGTAAACATGTGCAAGGAATCCGACGACTATACCGCACGAGTTCTGAAGGTACTGCTCGACCGCGAGCGTGAGCGCCTGGCGTCAGTGTGCGACGACATCGATATCCTCGCAGCCGAGTATCCCGCTCTGGAGTTCCTGCCGAGATTGACCCACGAAGCGACATCGAAGCAGACAATATGAACGTCGATACTCACCGCGCCGCCATCGAGCAAATCCTGCGGATGCGTGCGAAAGAATCGCCCGGTGCCTGCGGACTGTACATCGACGCAGCCGGAAACTCGCATTCGGCCGCACTTGGATTTGCGGACTTGAACTGGCGGATCGGCTTCGATCCCGATGTTCGTGTCAACTGCGGGTCCGTCGCAAAGGTGATCCACGCGGAAGTAGTGAAGCAACAGTGCGGCGAAGGAAAGTTTTCGATCGACGACTCGATCGGTGATCTTATTCTCGGAATCCCGGACTCGATCGGAAGTCTACGGGTTCTGGACTTGATCGATTGCAGGACGAACCTGCGCGATTACAATTCCTTCATCCGACTCATAGGCTGCCCGCCGGAAACCAGCCTTTCAGGTGCGCATCTGATGGATATCGCCCTTACGCAGTGCGACGAGGAAGACGCAATACGTATGCAGGATCAGTTCTGGTACAGCAGCACGAACTGGATGATCCTGGGCGCCACCATGCAGTATCTGAACCGAGCCCCGATTGAACAATTGTTCGATTCCGTGACCGGCGGGGTCGGCCAATTGGCCAGAACGCGCAGTATGCTCACGATAGAAAGATGCGCGCAGGGCTACAACACGGACGCTTCCCATCCCACGGGCTGGCGGCCCCATCTACTTTTCGCCGATGGCATCGGCGCATCCAATTTCTACGCATCCCCCGCCGAAATATCCCAC
Source organism: Nocardia sp. NPDC051321 (assembly GCF_044455225.1). Taxonomy (NCBI): domain Bacteria; kingdom Bacillati; phylum Actinomycetota; class Actinomycetes; order Mycobacteriales; family Nocardiaceae; genus Nocardia; species Nocardia sp. NPDC051321. The sequence continues at coordinate 228,380 of NZ_JBITEM010000009.1, forward strand.
CTGATACGGCGGCTGTGCCCGGATACGGTACTCGAATATGGTTACCATCAGGGCTGGCTCCACCTCCCTGCGATCAGTATCGCCGCAGGAGCCGACGCCGGATTCTGCACCTGTGTCATAGTAGTACGTGAAACACGCGAGGTCATCTGTATCACGGCAAACGCCGGGACATACCCCACCGCAAAATCGGCACTTATGTTGACGCACGCACTGGCCGACATTTCGAAACATTCGCACAAGCCGGAACTTCCTCCCCGTACTCCACTTCTCGGTCCGGGCGCGCCGCCTGAGGACGCCGCCGAATTCCGAAACGAGAAATACGGAATTCATTTGACAGCCGATCCCGCGACGGCCGAACTCACCCGAAGGAACGCGCCACCGATAACCCTGCGCTGGTGTGAAAGCACGGGTCTCTACAAAACGGGGTTGGTGAGGGCGGCAATGCATAACGGGTATGCTCTGATCTCCCACGACGGATGCTACCCAATTCGAATGACCGCAGTGTAGGCAGCCGTAGGACCGGACGCGCTGGTCTGTCAGCGGTCAAGTAGTTCCCTCAGGTGCGGGGTAGCTCCGTCACGGAATCCCCAGACGACACCAACGCGGCAAACGCTGCGGCGCTCGCTTCGGGATCGGCCGCGGCCAACGATCTGATGGCGACTTCATTGCACACGCCGAAATCATCGAGAGTCGGCGTTCGAGGCGTTGAGGAGCGCGGGACGAGGGCCGCGCGGGCTGAAGCGCCCCGTCAGGCGGGCACTTCCGGCCTGCGAATACCCTGCCTGATTGCTGGATTCGCCACTATAACCAGTGCCGATGCGGTGAGTACCGCGGCGAGTAGCAGTGCGGTCGCCGGGGCGGCGAGGCCTGCGACCAGCAGGCCGATCATCAACGGAGTCAACGTGATCGGGACCGCCGATACCAGGTCGATGGTGGCGATGACCCGGCCACGCAAACCGTCTTCAACGAGGTCGAGCCACCGGGTGCCAACCAGAATCGGCCAGGCCGGACGGACCAGCAACAGTCCCGCATAGGCGAGGCCCGCGACCACGGGCGTCCCGGATGCGATGGCCGCCACGGCCGCCGCCCCCACAGCGGCGGAAAGGACCAGCAGAACATGCGGGGAGATGCTTCGCTGGGCGGTTTTGAATAGCGCTGTCCCCACAAGACCCGCGCCGTAGGCCGCGGCAAGGGTGATGCCAACCAAGTAGGTCGCGACGTCGGCTTGGACCAGGATTACCACCACGACCAACCCGGAACCGTTGACCACGAACTCAGCCAGCGCCGACAGCAAGGCGGTCACGCGGATGAACCGGTGCTGCCAAAAGAACCGCAGCCCTTCCTGTATCGCGGCGCCGGGAGGTTCGGCGGGCGGTGGCCGGCCGCCGTCCCCGGTTGCTTCGCGCAGTGGTCGGCGAATCGATGCGGCGCAAATGCCTGCTACGGCATAGGAGATCGCGTCGGTGAGGAACGGTAGCCACGGCCCGAAGCCGAACGTGGCGGCGGCGACTGGCGGCCCGAGCATGCCGGTGGCATATCCCCGCGCCTCGGTGAGCGCCATGGCCGTGGGAAGTTCCTCGGACGACACCAGGTGTGGCAGTGCGGTTTGCTCTGCAGTACCCCTGATCGACCAGCTGATGCCGAGCACCGCCACCGCGGTCAGTACCGGAACCACGTGGAATGATCCGGTTGCCGCCGCTATTGCCAGTGAGCCTGCCGCCAGTGCGGAGGCGACGTCGGCCGTGAGCATGATCAGGCGTCGATCGAACCGGTCGGCGAGCCACCCCCCTGGCAGGATTGCCAGGGTGAAAGTCGCCAGTGTCACCGACGACACCAGACCGACCATGCCAGGCGAACCACCGGCGCCGAGTACCCACAGCATGATCGCAACCCCGTAACCCCGGCTGCCGAACTGGGAGACCGCCTGCCCACCCCACAGCAAGCGGAAGTCCCTGCGGCGCTTCAATACTGGTTCTCGCATCACCGCGGCGTCACCGGATCGCGCGGAACGGCCACGGCAGTTACCCCCAGCACCGGCTCGGCGACTCCGTCGCAACCGATCAGCCGTTCGAGCAGCTCATCGCGTACGGCGGTGGCCGTGACCGCGCCGAGGCCCATTGCTGTCGCTGTCAGCAGGACCGTCTGGCTGACATGGCCCAACTCGATCAGAATGTCTCGATAAGCACGACGGCTCTGATACCGCCAGCGGGTTCGTGCGAGCACGGCCGTATAGATCACCAGGAACGCGCAGTCGGCCAGCCACCGCTGGCCACCGACCGCCTCGAGCAGCTCGTCGGCCGACGCGGTGCGGCCGAGATCCTCGAGCCCCCCGGCGAGCGGTGCGAAATGGTAGAGCCCTGGCGCGAGGTCCTGCACCCGATTCACGTAAACGTACATTTCGAGCGGTGTTCTGGCACCGGCCGACGGGCTGGTTTTGAACAGCACCTTGCCGACCTGGGGATGGTCGAGTTCCTCGACCGGCGCGCCGCCGATCTGGACGATCGCGCTCAACGCCGCCTGCGATACCGGGTCACCGGTGAACTGGCGCGTCGACCGGCGTGCGTACAGCACATCGAGGAGGTCGCGCCGTGGCCATGCGGCGTCGTCCGGGCGGCCCTTCGGCAATAAGGTCAACGGACGCTCCGGATAAGACTTGGCGGCCTGCGGGGCAGGGTCGTGCACAGCCTTCTCCGCGAAGTGCAGCTCGTCCTCCCACACCTCCAAGTACCGGGAGTTGGCCAGCGTTCGAGCGGCGAAGTGGTGGTAGCGGGTGGCAGGGCCCCACGGCTGCCACTCCGATAACAGCCTGCGCTCGGCCACGTCCTCGGGCGAGTGCTCCAGGACAAGGACGCCCGTCTGTAGCAGACGATCCGCGATTGCCCGATGACGCGGGCTCAACTGGTCGGCGGTGTCGAGTTCACGCCATTGTGCGAACCAGCGCAGCACTTCCTGGCTGTCCTCGGTAAGCGCGAGTTGGCGTTGCCGGACGTAGTCATCCCATACCAGGTTGCCCTCATCCCAGAACAGCACACCGCAGGCTCCGACCCGGACCCTAGCCACGGCCGGCTCCTCGGTACGCCGAGTACAGGCCCGCGACAAGTTCGCGCACTGCGACCGAGATGGTCTCGCTGCCAGCTCCCGCTTCGGCCCACAACCAGTCGCACGCCGTATTGACCTCGAGGAACACCGAGCCATCTTCGGTGTCGAGCAGGTCGTACGCGGCGACGTCGAGGCCGAACAGCGTGGTCAGCTCGGCGAGTGCGGCCTCGAGCCGGGGCGGGAGGACCACCGGCTCGACTCGTATCGAGGCGGGGTCGGTCCAGATAGCGTCTGGGCTGGTCCGGGTGATCCGGTAACCGATGAGGCGTTGCCCCACGGCGTACACCCGCAGCTCGCTCGACGCGGGCACGAACTCCTGTACGAGCACCGGAGCCGGCTCGACACCACATTCCTCCGCGATACGCGCACGGCTCATCCGTCGAGGGAAGACGCCACGCAGGCTGCCGGGTCGGGGCTCGATTGCATGCCGCCCAAGGCTTTTCACCAGCAGATCGCCGCCGCCGGGAATGGCGGCCGCGGTGTCGGCAAGCGTCGTGGCGACCACTGTCGCTGGAGTCGACAGGCCAACCGCGCGCGCGGCGGCGAGTTGACTGACACGATCGGGGTGGCCGGGTCGAATCGCGGCGTTCACCGCACGAGCCGCACCGCCGAACAGCGCCGAGGCGAACACCGGCCACTGCTCGCGCCCGTAATGGGCCAGCAACGCGTCGTCGGGAACAGGCATCGACTCGGTGGTGAAGTAGCGTTGCCAGCACACTCTTGGTCGGAACCGATGCGATTCCCAGTGCAATATCTCGGCCGCCGGATCCCACATCATCCCCGCCCCGGGGCACCGGTCGCTGTCTATGCGCAACAACGGAATTCCCTGGGCTGCCAACCACAGCGACAGTTGGTCGATCTCCCGATCCACCGCGCGGGTGAACACCACCACGCAGGGCGTCGCCCCATCCTGATCGGTCACAGTCGGACGCCCGACCCGGCTTTGGAAGTCGTTGCACGAGTTCGGGGCCACCGCCGTGAACGGCTCTGCACGCAGCAATAGCGGGATGGTGGCCGGATACCGGTCTGCACGTTCCGCGGTGCTCGGCGCGCTCATAGTCGTTCCCTTCGTCTTCGAGCGTCTTCGAGGTGGGAGCGCGGGGCCCCGCGCTCCCACCGATCTGCTACGTCACGGAACTACTCGCCGTGACACCCCTTGCATGGCGGCAAGGTCTCACCGAGGTACGCGCTCGCGTACGCGGTGAAGGTGGCGTCTTCGATCTCCGACCAGGAACGCAACGATGTCTCGTCCGCCGCGGTCAGGTCGATCAACGCCTGTGCCATCTGTTCAATACTCATTTCCGATTCACCTCCCTCCACGGAATCGCATCCCCCGACAACCGGTGCCGGATGCGATCGTCGAATCGACGCCCGCCATCCGATACCGCGAAAGTCGGCGAGAAATCGCCCATCGAACCATTCCTCTGCGTTCGCTCGCGGTCCGTGTACCGCCGGGGAACCTCACCAGCCTGGCGGACCGACGGCCGGATTACTATGCACCGGTCCATCCAGCGAACCGCTGAATGTGTTGTTGCAGTTAGTATTACGCGATGCAGCGAGTCACAACTCGTGGCCGGTCGTGCTGGATTCACCACTATGACCGCCTCGCGCGGACAGCCCGTCAAGACCAGACCACGATCGCGTATTGATGTGCGCGGCGAGACGAACGAGACCGACCGGAACGGAGGAAGGGCGAGAGCGCCGCGCCACGATCGCTTCGGCGTTCGATATTGGAATGCGAGGTTTATCCGCGACACGGTTGGTCCAACACGATGTCACCGAGTCGGGTCAGGATTGCTGCCAGCTGGCCGGTTGGCAGTTCGCGCGGCGGCGGCAAGTCCTGGTAGTACTCGTAACTCTCGTAGTACTCGTCGCCTGGTTCGTCGCGCAGTTGTGCCACGTTCCGCCCGGCTTGTTCCCTGTCGCGGGCGACGGCGTACGGAAGTTGCTCTGTAGCAGTTGATTCAAGGTTGCATTGCTTCCTGAGCGACGTGCGTTCAGCGGTGGCGTAAGCGGGTCACGATTCGAAACGGGGACGTAGCAGCATGCGGAGGCCGGCGGGGCGGTGGCGGGCTCCAGCTCTTTTTGAACGGTAGGCGCGCGTTCTCTCACATGTTGGGTAGACGACGAGGACATCGATGTGGGACTTGCGGGCGGCTGTGTCGGAGAGTGTGCCCAGTCGGCGGCCGATTGCGGTGCTGGTGGCTCGGTCTCCGATGACTAGCAGGTCGGCGTTGGTTTCTGCGACGACTGCGAGTAGTGCCTTGACAGGTGGGCCTTGGACGGCGCGTCGTGCGACGGACTTGATATCGAACTCTGCTGTGTATTCTGCGGCCGTGCGCAGGAGTTCGTTCGCGGGCGAGGAGCCGCGGATCATGTACGCGTCGTTCTTCAGGATGTCGGCTATCGCGTCGGCGTCACGCAGGGGCGAATTTTCGTAGGGGCACACCAGAATCAGTTTTGCGCCGTTGACGACAGCGATGCTCGCCGCTCGGCGCACAGCTACTTGCGATATGTCTGTCCCATCGACATCGACGACGATGGTTCGATACGTGCTGTTCATGGGATTCTCCTGGCAGCATGAGAACGAGGCGCGGTTCCTCGGCTCGAGACGAGCGTCGTCGCTCGAACAAAGCTTCGGAAATTGCCTCTCAGCGTCCCTGCTCGTCCTCGGCGAGACGCGAGTGTGTTCCAACCGGAGGAACACGAGTCTGCTGCTGGATCGAACCCGCGGTCGGCCGACCCTGTCGGGCGCTGCCCTCAATGCCCCCGCTGGTCGGTGAGGCCGAGTCCTTCTTTGGCTTTGATGCGCCGGTGTTCGAGCAGTATCCATACGACGCCGGTGCCTGCTAGTGCCACGGCCGAGATGCCGGCGATGAGGGCCCAGCCCGCGAAACCGTAGGCGGCGGCGGTCAGGCACAGGGCCAGCGCGACTATGCCGAGCGCGCACAGAACAATTCCGGGGATGTTGTAGCCGTCCTCGATGCCTTCACCTGCGTGGCTCCTGGTGGTTCTGGCGTGGTCGGGGAAGCCGTCCTGGTCTCGGTGCTGCGGTGCGGAAACGGGTTCCCGGTGTGCGTACGTCATGCGATGTCTCCTTCCGAGTGGATGGAACTAGCGGGGCTGTACCCGCCGTGACTTGGCTCAACCGAACAAGGAGGCTCCGGGCTTCGGCGGCGAGGCAGCGCGGTTTCGGCGGGCATCACCGGGGTACGTGCCAGGGCACCGGGGTTCGATCGACCGACGCGATCAGGAGTAGCGATGAAAGCCGTGACATGGCAGGGCAAGCGCAAGGTCACCGTGGAGACGGTCCCCGATCCGCGAATCGAGGAGCCGACCGACGCGATCATCGAGGTGACCTCGACCGGCATCTGCGGCTCGGATCTGCATCTGTACGAGGTGCTCGGCGCGTATATGAGCAGTGGCGATGTGCTCGGTCACGAACCGATGGGACGCGTCGTCGCCACGGGGGCGGCGGTTACCGGGCTGTCCGAGGGCGACCGCGTTGTCATTCCGTTCCAGATCAGCTGCGGTGGGTGCCTGATGTGCCGCACCGGGCTGCCGACCCAGTGCGAAACCACGCAGGTGCGTGAATACGGTTGCGGGGCAGCGCTGTTCGGCTACTCCAAGCTGTACGGGCAGGTGCCGGGCGGGCAAGCGGAGTACCTGCGGGTGCCGCACGCGGATTTCACTCATGTGAAGGTGCCGGAGGGCCCGGACGATCAGCGCTTCCTCTACCTGTCGGATGTGCTGCCAACGGCATGGCAGGGCGTGGAGTACGCGGCGGTGCCCGAGGGCGGGTCGGTTACTGTCCTCGGACTCGGTCCGATCGGCGATATGGCCTGCCGGGTCGCGGCGCACCGCGGCTATCGGGTGATCGGCGTCGATCGCGTTCCGGAGCGTCTGGCGCGAGTCGCCGGTCGCGGTATCGAGGTGATCGATCTGGATGCCGCGGGTGGCGACCTCGGCGACATGATCCGCGAGCGCACCGATGGCCGCGGCACGGATTCGGTGATCGACGCCGTCGGGATGGAAGCCCACGGATCGCCGATCGCGCACATCGCGCAGTCGGCAGCTGGTCTGCTGCCCGATGTCGTCGCACAGAAGATGATGGATACCGCGGGTGTCGATCGGCTTGCCGCGTTGAACTCGGCGATCGATATCGTGCGCCGGGGCGGCACGGTATCGCTGCTCGGGGTCTATGGCGGGATGCTGGATCCGTTGCCGATGCGGGTGTTGTTCGACAAACAGATTCAGCTGCGGATGGGTCAGGCCAATGTCAAACGATGGGTCGACGACATCATGCCGCTGCTCGGTGACGACGATCCGCTCGGCGTGGAAACCTTTGCCACCCACCGTCTTCCGCTCGCTTCCGCGCCGCAGGCCTACGCCTCGTTCCAGCAGAAGACCGACGGTGCGGTGAAAATCGTGCTCGATCCGCAGGCTCGGAACTGATACTCGGGGCGAGCGCGAGTGCCAACCAGCGTGGCAACCGAAGACCTCGGGTCGAGAGTTGCGCGAAGTCGATGGGTCCTTGCTGAGAATTCGCTGTCTTACTGGGTAATACCCCGGATATGGACCACTCTCGAGCTCCCTTGGTAGATGCGTTGGCGGACTACCAGCGCGTCGGTAGATACGGGTTCACTCCGCCCGGGCACCGGCAGGGCCGTGGGGTCGATCGACGGGTTGCCGAGGTGCTCGGCGCGGACGCGTTTCGCGCTGATGTGCTGCTCAGTTCCGGGCTCGATGATCGCCGGAGAGCTCATCGATGAAGCGGTGGTGGAGTACCTGCGCACGGGCGTGGCCGCGGGCATGTATGCCCGATGCCGCGGACTCGCAGCTGGACACCAGTCGAGTCGTCGCCCGATGACCAGCGCCAATTCGCGACACCGCGCCGTCGAACAACTCGCCCGTGCAGCACTCGGCACCGGGCAGACCGTCGCGGTGGCGGAGTCGTTGACCGCGGGACAGCTCGCGGCCGCGGTGGGCGCGGCGCCGGACGCCGGTAGCTTCTTTCGCGGCGGCATCGTCGGCTACTCGCGCGGGGTCAAACACAACGTTCTCGGTGTGCCCAACGGCCCGGTCGTGTCCGAGCAAGCCGCCGAGGCCATGGCCCGCACCGTCAAAGCCCTGATGGACGCCGACATAGCCGTGGCGGTGACCGGTGTCGGCGGCCCGGATACGCAGGACGGCGAGCCGCCCGGAACGGTGTGGTTCGCCGTGGCCACCGAGACGTCGACGAAGACATCACGTCAACTTTTCTCGGGCGACCCCGGCGAGGTGCTGCGCCAAACGGTCGACTTCGCGCTGGAGTTGTTGGTACGGGCGGCGAATGATGGTGCAGGGTAAGCAGTTTCGTGCAGCACCCGAGCGGGACGGACCGGGCGCATCGTCGTCCCCGTACGTCAGGAGAGCACCGCGTCGACCGCCTTTTTCACCGCCGAGGGCTGGGCAGGTGATGTCGGGGCCTGCTTTTTCAGCTCGATCATCCGCGCGCCGATATCCTGAAGTTGCTTGCGGCCCAGCTTTTCCCGGACTTTCGGGAACCACTCGTGCTCTTCTTCGTCGATGTGGTGCTCGACGTTTTCGATGAGCACGGTGACCTTGGCGGTGAAATGCTCGTCGTCCGGCTTCATCGCGGCCAGCTCGGTTACGAGCACGTCGGCGACATGGTGCTCCTCATACGATTCGAGAATGTCGTCCGTCAAGTCAGGGACCAGTCTGCGGACTTCTGGATACATACACTCGTTCTCGATGTAGGTGTGCGCGGTAAGCCCCGCGATGATCTTCTCAACAACGCGGCCTTTCGTCACATACGCGCCGGAACCCGCTTTCTCGAAGTCCCGGAACAGCTTTCGAATCTCCTTGTGGTCTTCACGCAGCAACACGATCGCATCGGTGCTCATAACAGTCCTCCGAAATGAGGGGTCGGGTAGGCACTCTCCGATATGCCCCGCTTGCCGTGCGCGAAACCACGCGCAACCCATTTCGGGTGCAGCGCTACGGGACAGCTATCGTCTCATCGTCACTCGTTCGCGGGCGCGCGAAAAAGTCGGTTAATGCGGTGGTGAGCTCCGCCGGTGCTTCCTCGGCCATATGGTGTCCGGAGTCGATACCGTGGCCACGCACATCGACGGCCCACGATCGCCAGATGTCGAGTGGATTGCCGTACAGCTCTTCCAGATCATCGCGCAACGACCACAAAATCAGTGTGGGGCAATGTATTCGCCGGCCAGCGGCGCGGTCGGCGGCTTCGTGTTGCCGGTCGATGGTCAGCCCGGCTCGATAGTCCTCGAGCATGGCGCGCACCACCTCTGGATTGCGCGTTGCCGCCCGCCATTCGTCATAGTTGTCGCGCCCCATGACATCCGGATCACCTTGATACCAGCTGTCGGGGTCGGCATTGATGACGCGCTCCGGAGTGCCGGGCTGAGCGAAGAAGAACCAATGCCACCACCGCGTCGCGAACTCCGGCGTGATCCTGGACAAATGCTCGCTGATGGGCAGGCAATCCATCAGCACCACTTGCGAAACGGCGTCCTGATGGTCGAGGACCATGCGCAACGCCACGTAGCTGCCACGGTCGTGCCCGACGAGAGCGAACCGGTCGTGCCCCAGCGCCCGCATGACGCGCATCATGTCCGCCGCGACCACCCGCTTGGAATAGCCGGTGTGGTCGGTTGTGAAAGCCGGTCCACGCGAACGGCCGTACCCGCGCAGATCCGGGCACACCACCGAGTAACCTCGCTCCACCAAGGCCGGAGCCACCCGATGCCACGTCGCCGACGTCCGCGGATGACCGTGCAAAAGTAGTACCGCCGGCCCGGTACCGCCGTAACGGACGAAGATTGATGCGGTGCCGTCCTCGACGACGGCGGTCTGAAAGTTATCGAACATCATTCGTAGCGTTCCTGACTCTGCCGTGCCGAGTTGGATCGAGCGGATCCGAACCGCCCCGGGCGGCTCGCACAACGGCAGTACCCCGAGTCGGGCAACCGAACCGAGGTCAGCCACCCCACAGCATTCGCACCGCAGTGTCCGCTCGATTGCCACCGACTCGGTGCCGGCTCATGCGGCGGGAAGAGGTGTTCCTCTACGAAGCGGCATCAGAGCCGTCGCCGAGTCTCCCCGTCAGGTGGGCTGATCGCCCTGCCGCATCGCTGGCGAAAGCGTGTTAGAAGGCGCCTTCGTCCAGGTCCATGATGTCGGTGTCGAGGTTTGACAGGATCGTGCGGACTGCGGTGAGTTCTGGGAGGACGTTGCGGGCGAAGAATTGGGCGACGGCGACCTTGCCTTGGTAGAAGGACTCGTCGGCGCCGTTGTCGAGGGCCTTGATGGCGACCTCGGCTTGGCGCAGCAGTTGCCAGCCGATGAGCAAGTCGCCGATCGCGAGCAGGAAGCGGACTGAGCCGAGGCCGACCTTGTACAGCTCGGACGGGTTCTCCTGGGCGCCCATCAGGTGGGCGGTGAGTGTGGCGGCCATGGTTTGCACGTCTTCGAGCGCGGTGGCGAGCAGCTTGCGCTCACCCTTGAGCCGGCCGTTGCCCGCTTCGGAGTCGATGAACTTCTGGATCTGGCCTGCCACGTGGGCCAGCGCGACGCCACGGTCACGGGCGATCTTGCGGAAGAAGAAGTCCTGTGCCTGGATGGCGGTGGTGCCCTCGTAGAGCGAGTCGATCTTCGCGTCGCGGATGTACTGCTCGATCGGGTAGTCCTGCAGGAAGCCCGAGCCGCCGAAAGTCTGTAGTGATTCGGTCAGGTACTGGTAGGCCCGCTCGGAACCGACACCCTTGACGACCGGCAACAGCAAACCGTTTATCCGCGCGGCGAGTTCGGCGTCAACGCCGGAAACCTGTTCGGCGACAACGGCATCCTGGTGCGCCGCGGTGTACAGGTACACCGCGCGCAGACCTTCCGCGTATGCCTTCTGCATGGCCAGGCCGCGGCGCACATCCGGATGGCGAATGATCGGTACCTTGGGCGCGGACGAGCCCCCACCGCGGGCGAGGTCTCGGCCCTGGATCCGGATTCGCGCATACGCCAGCGCATTCAGGTATCCGGTGGACAACGTGGCGGCGGCCTTGACGCCGACCATCATCCGGGCCTGCTCGATGACGTCGAACATCTGCGCGATGCCGTTGTGCACCTCGCCGACGAGCCAGCCCTTGGCCGGAATCCCGTTGCCGCCGAAGGTGACCTCACAGGTGGCCGAGACCTTCAGGCCCATCTTGTGCTCGACGCCGGTGACGAAGACGCCGTTGCGGTCGCCGAGTTCACCGGTCTCGCAATCGAAATGGAACTTCGGCACGAAGAACAGCGAAAGACCCTTGGTGCCCGGACCTGCGCCCTCCGGACGGGCCAGCACCAGGTGCATAATGTTCGGGAAAAGGTCGTCGGCGTCGGCGGAGGTGATGAACCGCTTGACGCCCTCGATATGCCACGAGCCGTCTTCCTGCGCAACGGCTTTGGTGCGCCCGGCGCCGACGTCGGAGCCGGCGTCGGGCTCGGTGAGCACCATGGTGGCGCCCCAGCCCTGTTCGGCGACGATGCGCGCCCAGCCCCGCTGCTCCGCGGTGGCGTTGTCGTAGAAGATGTTGGCGAACGCGGTACCGGCCATCTCGTAGAAGAAGGCCGCGGGCTGGGCGCCGAGGATCAACTCGGCGACCGCCCACATGACTACCCTCGGCACTTCGATACCGCCGAGTTCCTTGGCGACGAAGAGCCTGCCCCAGCCACCGTCACGCAGGGTGCGGAAGCTCTTCTTGAACGATTCGGGCAGCGTGACGCCGTGCGTTGCCGGATCGAACACCGGCGGGTTGCGGTCGGCGTCGGCGAACGACTCCCCCAGCGGCCCCTCGGCCAGTCGATTGACCTCCGCGAGGATTTCCTCGACCGCGTCGACGCCAAGATCGCCGAACGCGTTGGCGCCAAGGATCGGACCGAGGCCGAGCACCTCGAACAGGTTGAACTCCAGATCGCGGACGTTGCCCCGGTAGTGACTCATATCTTTGCTCCGAACTCTGCCGCGGCCACCTGGCCGCGGATGCCGTTGTCGCGGTGCGCCGAAGTCAGCAGAGTGTCCAGTTCCCGCACGATGCGGCGCCCGTGCGCCGCCGCCGCCGGAACGAGGTCCTGCATCAGGAAGAAGCCGTGCACCAGCCCCGGACCCGGAATATGCGTCACCGCAACGCCTTCCACACCGAGCTTGTCGGCGAGCGCCTCGCCCTCGGCGCGCAGCGGATCGAATTCGGCGGTGCCGACGATGGCGGGCGGCAGTCCGCGCAGATCCGCGTGCAACAGCGCCACGCCTGGCTCGTTGCGCAGTCGCCGATCCGGCAGGTACTGGTCGTAGAACCAATGCATCTCGGAACCGGTCAGCAAGTAGCCCTCGGCGCACTCGCTGTCCCTGACATAACTCAGACTGGGATCGACCGGCGGGTACAGCAGGAGTTGCGCCGTGAGATCGAAGTCGCCTGCGTCGCGTGCGTGCACCGCGACGCCGACGGCCATATTGGCGCCCGCGCTGTCGCCTGCGATCACATGGACTCGGCCCGGATAGCGGCGAGCGGTCCATCCGGCGGCGGCAATGGCATCGTATAGCGGTGTGGGATAGGGGAATTCGGGCGCTCGTCGATAGTCGACGGACACCACGATTGCGTCGAGCAACGCGGCGAGCCCACGGCACGGCCCGTCATGACTCTCGATGTCGCCGAGCACCCACCCACCGCCGTGCAGATAGGTGACGACCCGCTCGGCGTCCTCGCGCGGCGTGTAGGTCCGGACCCGCACGCTGCCGTCGCCGACGTCGAACGTGTGGTCCGCCGTCGCGATCGCGTCCGAGCCGGAACGATCACGACGCGACCCGATCGCGTTCGCCAGATATCGGCGCCGCGCCTCCTCGACCGGCAGGTCGGAGAACAGCTGCGGCGGACCGTCGGCCGTCTGCCATCGGATCAGGCCGCGCAGAATTCGATCGAGTGGCACCGGAACCTCCTACGACGTCCGCACCGCAGCCGCCGAGCGGACCGGTTCGGTGTAAGCGAAAGCGACTTTGGCCGGGAAGGAGTTGCGGCCGTCGGCGGATATCCGCAATCGGTACCAGTCGAGCAGCTCGCGCAACCGCTGCTGCCCCATCGGCGCTCCGGTATTCGACTGCCCCACAACGGCTTCGGTGTTCGTCAGATCGAATGTCTTGCTGTGGTGGAAGTAGCTGCCGTAGAACTCCATGGCGCCGTCGAGCAGTTCGTCGATGCCGGTCAGCTCCCGGCGATCCGAGGTCAGCCGGGGCGGGCGCAGGCCGGCCCAGGGGAACGCGATATCCATGAATTGCTGCGTGCTCGGCGATTCGGCGTTGCTCAGGTGATAGACCGACCGCACCGGCCCGCGCAATCCCACCTGAACGCCGTTGCGCGCGACGAGATCGACCGGCACGAAGTTCAGCTCGGCGACGGGATCGCACAGCAGGGTCACGTTGCGGTACCGCATCATGTGCGCGAACACCTCCGCCACCCGCTCCCGGAATTTCATCAGCGCGCTGGCGAATCCGTACATCCCGGAGAAGGTGGTGACCGCCGCCGTCCCGGAGTGGCCGACCACGATGCTCGGCCGCAGAATCCGCCAGTCGAACCCGCTGCCCGCGACCAAGCGCTCGGCGCGGATCTTCGACACCTCGTAGTGGTTGTTGGCCCACTCGGTGGTTTCGGGCACCTCCTCGTACTGCAGCCCGGTGCGGCGACCCGCGGTGTAGCAGGTGCTGACGTAGTTCAGCTGCGGACCGCCGAGATCCCGCACCAGGTCGAGCACATGTTGTGTGCCACCAACATTCAGCCGATAGATCTCGTCGGCGTAGGCATCCTCGTAGCGCAGGGAGGCCGCCGAGTGCCACAGCTGAGTGATCCGGGGCAGTCGCGCGGCGTCGACCGCGCAGCCGGGCTCGAGGATGTCGCCTGCGACGGCTCGGACCCGCTGCTCGATGTCGGGAATCAGGTCGACGCGGCCGAAATCCTCGGCGGCGGTCTGCAGGGCCAGGTCCAGCCGGTGCTGCGCCATGGCGTCGTCGCTGCCGCGGACGATGGCGAACACCTCGTCGTCGGTGGCGTCCAGCAGCTCGAGGATCAGGGCGGCGCCGACCAGGCCGGTACCGCCGGTCACCACATGCGTTGCGGCATTGCTCATGGGAATCTGCCTTTCGGGAGGGCTCGAAGTCATTGCTGCTTCGCCGATTCGAGGCCACCGATGAATGTGCGAATGGCCTGCTCGACCGCCTCGGTGGCTTCCATGGACAGCAGGTGCCCGATCTTCGGCAGGAAGAGCAGCTCACTGTCCGGTATCAGCTGGGCGGCGGCCTCGGCCGAGCTGCGACTCCAGAGGAAATCGTTCTCGCCGATGATCAGCAACGTCGGGCACACCAAGGTGGACAGCGAGTCGGGGTCGTCCGCCGCCTCGAGCGATGAGGTCAGATTGGCCAGCAGTGACGCGACCGAGTGCAGGGAGGTGAAGATCTCCCGCAGCCCCAGGTACAGCGCGTTGCCGCCCGCCGCCATGGTCTGATCGGAGAAGATTTGCGAATACAGCTGGTCCCACAGGGCCGGGGTGCCCGCGCTCTCCAGCGTGTTCAGCCACGACCGGGTGACGGCTCGGCGCCGTCGGCTGGTGTACGGCGAGAACGACGGCGCTTGCAGCACAACGCCTTCCACCCGGTCGGGGTGGGCGATCGCGAAGTCGCGGGCCAGCAGCGTCGAGGTGGAGGTGCCGACCAGATAGACCTTGTCGAGTCCGAGCCCGTCGAGTAGGTCGCGCAGATCGTCGAGATGGTCGGACCAGCTCACCGCCTCGAAGCCTGCGGTCGTCGCACCCTGGTTGCGCAGGTCGTAGGTGGTCACCCGATAGTCCTGCGACAAGGTGGGCGCCCAGGTCCGCCACATCGGGGCGATGCTGTAGAAGTTGTTGAGCAGCACCACATTCGGGCCGGTGTCGCCGTTGGTTTCGTAATAGATCTCGATACCACGGTCGGTGACCAGCGGAGCGCACTCGCGGTAGCGGACGTCCAGCGATGGTAGGGCAGTTTCGGACATGGGTGATCCTTCCTGATGGGTCTTATTCCCACTGCGGCTCAGGCGAATGCAGCGCGCGCCGCGGCATTTCCGATGCCCGGATCACGGCCGCGCTTTCCAGCTGTAATCGACGGGAACGAATTCGATCGATTTCGCCTGCCACAGGCTCTGCGGGGACGCCCATCGGTTTATGCGCCGTGCCTCACACTAGCAGTGCCGAACATTTGAACAACAGATGATTTTCCCATCAATCAGCGTGAATTTCGCACAGTCAAAGCTTCAGTGCCGCATAGCAATGCAACAGTTCTGGGTCGTGCCGATCGGCGGTCACCCGAAGATAGTCGTATGGTCCGCGCGCCGCGTCTATCCGGTCGACCGAAACCAGCCGAAGGAAGGCGGTGCTATCCAACATGCCCATCGAGACCGACTCCGCGACAACATGATTGATGTGAACCACGTATTGTTCGAGCGTCAAGCCTGAGCTTTCTACCGTGAGCGTCGCCGTTGCGGTTTCCGCGTTTCGCCTATTGAACGAGGCCACCGCTCGCGTCGTCCGCGGTACGCCAGTGGCAGCGAACAACGGCCGCAATAGTTTACGAAGCCCGGTGACGGCACCGAGGTCGTCGGGGCGATACCACGCTATTGTGCCATCCGCCGAAACATGGTCCGGTGGATATCGCGTCGCGATGTTCTCCGGTAGACCGGCCAGATAGACGGTGCGTGTGAAACTCGCACACCACCGGTTGCGTACCTCCGCCGGTAATCCCGAGGCGAAGGCGAATCCGGATTCGATGAAAACGGCCGGATCGAAAGCGGAGACGACGGCCACGGCGCAGGGTCGATCGGCGGTCGGAAAATCCTCGTCCAGTCGTTGCGCCCATGCTATCCGGCGTTTCGCTTCACGCCGCAGAAGTTCCTGTGTGAACACGACGGTCGTCCTTTATCAATTGCTCGGTCAATGCTTCGACGACTTGTTCGGGTGCCAGGTCGCCGACCTCGATACGGCTCACCCGAATGCGGGACGGCAGGTTTTCCAGCACCCGCAGGTAGCCGGCCCGAACCGTCATCAGGTGACGGCGGGTCTCGTGCAGTTCTCGTGGTCCCTGCCTGCTCGCGAGTCGTTGGAGTGCTTGCTCGACCTCGAGATCGAGCCACAGCACGCGCTGGGGCAGCGTTGCCTGCAGCAGCGGGGCGATCTTCGCCAGGAACGGGCCGAAGCCATGATCCGCCAACGCCATCAAGTCGCTGGTGAGCACGGTGAGGTCCAGGGTGGTGCCCAGTCGCCGGTTCTGCGCGTCCATCCACCGGGTGATCAGACCACGTTCTTCGGCCGACACCCGGTCGCGCCATTCCGGGATGCCCGCCGCGACCCCGGAACTCTCGATCATCCGCCGGAAGAGCGGCAGGTACACGGCGGCATCGATGATCGGATGCCGATCCGACAGGACGACCGAGGGCGCCAGCGCGCGGATCACGAACTGCTCCGTCGGGCCGTATATGCACATCTGCAGATAGAGCGAGGCGAGTTTGAGTCGCTGACTACCCAATTCCTCTGCGGCAGTGCGCAATCGATCCAAAGCCAGGGACAGGTCCCGAAGCGGGGCGTCGGCGACCTCATGGTTGCGCATCGACGACAGGACCGCGCAGTGTGCGCCGAGCCGGTGGCCGACGAGACGTATCGCGGTCGATTTCCCGGCGCCGTCGATGCCGACGATCGCCGCGACGATGGGTTCCCCTTGCGTCATCGGGTCTCCGATTCCAGCGCAAGCAAGCGCATCGTGGTCGGCACCACCCTGTCGAGAAACGGCAGCGCCTGATGCGAGTTGGCCATCAGGTAGAGCTGAAGCCTGGTGGTGGCGAAATCCCAGAGGGCCCAACGGTATCCGGCTCGCCAGACGTCTTCGTGCCATTCGTCCGCGCCGTTGCGGCCGATCGCACGCCGGTGTCGCTCGATGAGCTCGGCGGCCGCATCGGCGGTGGCGTCCGGGGTGAGCACGAAGGCCATGAGCTCGACCAGATCTCGCTGCGGGACATGCAATGTCGACAGTTCCCAGTCGTAGGCGACCAGGCTGAGGTCCGCGGCGCGCAGCGCGATATTGCGCGGGTTGAAGTCGCCGTGCACCAGCGTGCGTGGCAGCGCGGCCAGGTCAGGCCACCACGACCCGACGGCGTCGATGATCTCGAGCAGTCGCCGAGTGTCGTTCTCGGTGAGCAACTTCGGAAACTCGTCGGCATTGTGCCGGACCAGAGCTGTCCACAGCGGACCCATCAGCGCCGCACGGTGTGCCGTCTGCGGCTCACCAAGCCAGCCCGCCGTCACGAGGTCGTCTTCGCGGCCGAGCCAGGCCGCGTGCACGGCCGCTATCCCCTCGATCGCGGCGTGCACATGGTGCGGTTGCCAAGCGTCGACGGAATTCAGCAGGATCACATCGGCGCCGAGCCGCTCCAGCAGGAGCACGTATGCCTCCCGCGCTGGGTCTTCGAGCAGGCCCCAGAGGTCGGGCATCACCTGCCGTAAAGCCTTGTCCGCGTTGCGATACAGGGCGAGCTCCCGGGTGTGGGTGTGCTTGAAGCCGGTCCACTCCCGATAGCGCGAGTACTGTTCGGCCACCTCACCGCCGCACAGCGAGGCGATCTTGCCGACCTCGATGATGACTTCGCTGTCGAGCGGCTTAACCTTCGCGATCAGCTCCGCGGTCTCGGTACCGGCCCCCGGGTAGGTGTATTCGACCCGGATGGGCACGACACCGGTGAACTTACGGCGCTCCCCCGCACCCACCGCGTCCGTCAGCAGGCTCGACATACCCCCCTCGCCGAGGATCGCGACATCGGACACGACCAGCTCGGGGCGCTCCAGCGTTTCGGCAAGCAGCGCGCCGACCAGCTCGCGATTCAGCGAGTCCGGCCGCAGCCAGTCCACCCGATGCGGGCGGCCGAGCCGCTCGTGGGCGTCGGCGAAATGGCCTGCCGCGATAGCCGCGGCCGTCGACAGATCGAGGGCGAGTGCGAAACCACCGATGATCTCCGCGAGCCTGCGCGCGCCGCCCTCGCCCGCACAGCCCATCGCGGCGAGATAGTCGTTCTGCTGAGCCAAACGCGTACCGCCGCCGACTGTTCCGACGATCAGGTTGGGCAGCACGACACCGGCCAGCAGGCCGTCATCGGTCACCTCCGTCGTGAACATCGCCGCGCTCGACTCGTGCACGCTGGCCACGTCCTGTCCGGTGGCGAGGAACATCGCCGCGATGACGTTCGCCGCATCGACGTCGGCCAGCGCCATGCCACCGAACTGGGCGGCCTGCTGCGCCCTGCGCCAGGTCTTGTCGACCGAGCGCGCGGTGGTCTTGAGCACCCGCCGCAGGGTCTCGTGGTCGATCAGGCACTCCGCGAGTACTCGCGACCCGCGGCCGCCGAGGCGGTTCAGCGCGGACAGTTTCTTGTCGCCGCTGAAATTGCCCTCGACCGTGAACCAACTCGGCACCGGCAGCCCTGGCTCGGTGAGGCGAGCGCTGATCCACTGGCAGGCACGCCAGGTCGCGACCGTGGTCATGTTCTGGCCCGCGGCATCGGCGGTTTCGTACACGAAACGCACATGCACGATCCGGCCCAACTGCACCGGATCCAGCTGAATGAGCGTGGAGTGCCGCGATACCGAGCGCACCTCCTCCGCCAGCGCGGCGAGCTGGCCGCGCACCCACTCGGCGAACCGGGCGGCCTCGGCGAGGTCGCCGAATTCGAAGGCGGGCGCGCGCACCATCCGTTGCCACACCACCCGGGTCGTCACGCCGCCGGAGCGGGTGATCGCCCGCGACCCACGCGCCACCGACGCGACCAAGGCGCCTTCGGTGGTGGCCAGCGGTGCGGTGATCAGCCCGCGGGCGTCGTCGCCGGTGAACAGCATGGGGCCGGCGAGTCCGACCGGGACTTCGACTGTGCCGACGAAGTTTTCGATATTGCCGCGCAGTGTCCGCGCCTCGATGCCCGGCTCCCCGAGGGATCGCAGCGCGGCGCCGCTCTGCAGGCGCAGCCAGTCGAGTCGGTGCTCGCGTGCGGCTTCGGTGTACTCACCGCGGCAAGGCACTTCGTCCTGGTCGATGAATGCGGTCATACCAGTAGCTCCGACCACACGGACGACTTGGGATCGAAGACTCGGTCCTTGACCCGGGGTGGGCGCTGTCCTGCTCGCACTCGCTCGAGCCACGCACTGAAGAAGGCGGTGACGGGTGCCGGATGCACCCGGGCCGGTCCGATGGCATCGATGCGTCGAGCCGCCGCGTAGGAGGGGGATTCCGCGCTGAGGAAGGTGTCGAGCAGGCGCTCGAATCGCGCTACGTCCCTTGGGGTCTCGTCGTGGCGGAAGGCCACGGCGACCTCGTGCCGTGGCGTGTCCGACCCGTCGTCGAGCCGCCAGGTCAGGTTTTCCACCTGCATCCCGCTGGCCGCCGCCGTCTTGTGCATGGCGCGCACCGCCTGGTCCTCTCGCAGCCGGGCGCCACCCGCGGCGAGCTCACCCTGACGTCCGCCGTACTCGATACGCGGTGTCCCGCCGACGAATTCGACGACACGGACGATATCCCTTGTGGCACAACGGTGTATCCCGCCTACCCTGGTCAACACCACATGATAGTCACGGCCCGGCACCACCTCGTTGGCGAGCAATGTCCTACTGGCCGAGGTGATCTTCTCGTCCGCGGGAATGAACTCGTAGAAGGCGGCGGTAGTCATCAGCGGCGAGGCCGACGGATGCCGATCGATCGGCGCGGCCAGCGGCCCCTCGGACGAGCCGATGGGCGCCGGGATGATCCGTACGCCCGGACCGTAGTCCTGGCCGAGGGCCTGCAGATACATGCCGCCGATGTAGTTGGACCACACCACGACTCCGTTCAGCCGCGGCCAGATGTCCTTCGGCCGAACCGTACCGAACCAGTTGGCGAGATTCTCGATCTGGTCGGCTCGCGCCTTGTTCGGCGCGGTGAAGGGCCGACCGTCGAGTGTCCCGTCGCGCAGGTCCCGCACGATCCGCGGCCACCACAGCGCCAGCTGGGTGGGCAGGGCGTGCGCGACGGCCGGGTTGATGGCGAAAACGCAACGGATGTCGTATTCCGCCGCGATGCGCAGGCGCAGATAGGTCCGCTGCAGCGGGTCGACGCCGTCGAAGGAATCGGGCAGGCGACTCCACGCGGCGCGGTTCCCGAGTCCGACGGCCAGGTCCTCGCCGAGGCCACGGTAGTCGAATTGGCTCAACCCGATGTGCGGCGTTCCGTCGGCGGTCCGATCGGTCGGCGAGTAGGGGTCCTGCCACAGGTTCAGGACCGAGTTGTCGTCGTGCAACGCGTCCGGGCACTGCTCCAAAATCGTTGCCAGGCCCACGAAATAGAACGGGAGGAAGCTCTCCCTGAGGTATGACGCGGTCACCGGAATGCGCTTCTCCCGGCCGGTGGTGCCGCTGCTGGAGAAATATACGAAGGGATCCTCGTCGCTCAGGACGTGTGACTTTCCGGCGATCGTTGCTTCCAGCCACGGCTCGAATTCCTCGTGGACACGAATGGGGACAGCCTGCTGGAAGTCGGCGATGCTCCGGACGGACGCGAACCGATGATCCCGGCCGAACTGCGATTCGGCGTTGCGTCGCACGATCGAGAGCAGCAGCTTCTCCTGCACCGTCGCGGCGTCGTCCAGGACGGCGAGCAGTGCCGAGCGTTCTTTGTCGGCACGACGCAGAATTTCGGCTCGCCGGTCCGAGATGTTTTCAGACATAAAGTGTTCCAGCCTCTCGCAATCCCTTGTTCAGGAACGGCAATCAAAGAAAGATGTTCGTGAGCACGCGCGCCGGCGGGGTGCCGCCGAGCAGCGACGACGTCAGCCGGTACGGGTCCACCCAGCCGAACTTCGAGGCGTGCCGCCTGACGTACTCGGCAGGGTCCACGGCGTCGTGCTCCGTCGTCAGCAGCTTTTGCGACCTGGTCATCGCGCGGTAGAGCATGGTCCGATCGAGCGACGGTCCGGCGCTTCGGCCGAGCATCGCGGTGAAGTAGACGCGCATGCCGAGCCGATACGCGTCGAGATCGACGCTCGCCAGGGCCGCCACCGACAATTCACCGAGCGTCGACCCCGCCCAACCGCCGCGCCTGCTGGACACCGTCTGCCCCGCCACCGGCACTCGCCCCAACGGCAGCCGCGAGACCGTGATCCCGAAGTAGCCGATGATCTTTTGCAGCAGAATGAAATCCGGGGAGATGTCGTCGTCGTGCACGAGCAGCACGTGATCGTGCGAATCGACGAGGGGCAGAATGTCGCGCAGCGCGGTGATCACGTAATTCGGATGGCCGTCACTGCCGACAACGATCCGCAGCGGGACGCCCCACCGGGTGCCATCGAGGTAGACCGGCCCGCCGATACCACGATGGTCGAGGCACAATTTCTCTGCCACCAAGGTATTGATCAGTTCGTCGACCGACCAGCGGTGCGGGTGATCCGCGCGGAGCCCGGGGTCCTCGACGCCGAGCTCGTCGAGCTGCCGCGACCACAGCTCGACCATCCGCGCGGTCGCCGGATGAACCCACCCGCTCGTCTCGATCCGCTCGCGATAGCTGCCCGCGGCGTCGAACGTCGACGAACTCGTTTCCACGTGATAGGCGACGTAGAGATTGCCGATCTGCAACTCGTCGAGCTCCGAGAATTCGGCGTGGGGGTGCACTCGGTCGAGATAGTCCCAGAATCCGATCGACTGCCCGGTGAGATTGGCCGTTCGCGGATTCCATACACACGTCACATCGGCGACAAGACGAGAAGCCTTGCGCAACACATCAACCCACAGAAATCCCTTGATGTGCGTCGGCGTCAGCGGCTTGGTCGGCGTGATGGTGACGGGCGCGATCAGCAGTCTCATCCGAGACACCGAATCGCCACGGCAAGTGCCAGATCCGCCTCGGTGCGGACCCACACCTGTGTCGGGACACCGCGGTAGGACGCGATCAGCCCGCTGCCGGAGTGGGTGAGCTCGATCCGCCAGAACAGAAAGTCCTCGAACGCGCCGGTGCCGGACAGCGCCTTGAACGCCGCTTCCTTCGCGGCGAACAGCTCACGCGGGGTGTATGCCCCGGCCGGCGCGAGCAGTGCGCGCCGTTCCGCTTCGCGCAGCACGAATTCCGTTACCCGCGAGCTGATCTCCGCGTTCTCGAGATCGATGCCGACCGCCACCGCGTCGCGGGCCACCACCGCGACCGCGAGGTGATCGGTGTGCGCGATCGAACCGGCGAATCCGTGCGGAAAGCGTGGCCTCCCATCAGGATCGCGGGGCACGACCCGATCGGCGCAGCCCGCCGCGGCCAGCGCCGCGGCGGCCGCGCGACGACCCGCCGCGAACTGCTGAGCCGGCCCGTGCGGCCACGGCACCGCGTGGAATTCGATCCACGTCCCCGGTGCGATACCAGCGGGAAATTCCAGCCCGACAGCCACCATCTATCCCTTCAATTACGCACTGCCACAACGTGGTCGGCCATCGCGCCGATAGAGCGCAGCACCTCGGGCTCGACGTCGTCGCTCCACTCGAAACCGAACGTGTCCTCCATCGCCACCAGCAAGCTGACCAGTCCGTTGGAGGACAGCCCGGCCCGGCGCAGCGACTCGGTATCCGACACGCCGTTGACGACATGGTCGTCGCCGAACAGCTCGGCCAGCAGCGCGCGAATGCCCTGCCTGACCTCTGATGCCGTATCAGTCATGCGATTCCGCTTCTTCGATGAACTTGCGGACGAGCACCTGGAAGCCTTCGGAATCGTCGAGGTGCGGCACGTGGCCCGCCTTCGGCAGGATCTCGTGGCGACCGTTCGGGAACCGCTCGGCCAGCTCCTTGGCGCCGGTCGGGCCGAGCAGGAAGTCGTCGTCACCGGTGAGGATCAGCGTCGGCACGGTGATGCGGGCGAGCAAGTCGGGGCTGGTGGCCGCGTCGAGGTTGAGCCGAAGGCCGTTGGCCAGATCCTCGGGGGTGGTCAGCGCGGTGAAGCTCTCCCGAAGGCCGAGGAAGCCGGGGGTGCCGAGCTCCTCGTTCATGTCCGAGCCGAACACTTCCGGGTACAGCTGGTTGTACAGCGCCGCCATGCCGTGGTTCTCCAGCACGTGCAGCCAGGACCGCTGGATCTGCATGTGCCTGCGCATGCCACGGGGGCCGAGGACCGAGCCAGACATCACCAGTCCCCGAACGCGATCCGGGTGCCGCAGCGCGACGTCCCTGGCGAGCACGGTGGACGCCGACGTACCGATCAGATAGGTCGACTCGATCTCCAGCGCGTCGAGCAGTGCGATCACGTCGTCGGCGTGCTCGTCCCAGGTCGGTTCCTGCGCGACATGGGTGGAGGCGCCGTGGTTGCACATGTCGTAGCTCACGACGCGGTAATGCTGCGGCAGCTCGTTGGTGAACACCCGCCACGACGGGGTGGTCAGGAAGAAGTTGTTGAGCAGCGTGATGGCGGTGCCTTCGCCGCGGGACTCGTAGTAGAGCTCGACGCCCTCCCTGGTACGAATGCGCGGCGCGTCCTCGTGGTAGTTCAGTTCCAGCCGGAACAAGGGCTCGTAGTTAGGCATTGATTTCTATCCCTTTCCTGTTTCTGCGACTGCGGCGCCCGGAAGGACGCGAGCAAACTCGGCGACGACATCGGCCGCCGAGAGTTCCGTGGAGATGGCGCCGCAGTCCTGGCCGCAGTACATCGCCATTTCCTCGATGCGGCCGCTGGTCACGTCGGTCGGTACCGCGGCACTGAAGCGAGGGACCAAATACGACTTTCCTTCGACGACGGTGCGGCCGATGAACTTGGTGATCTGCATCGGGTCTCGGGTGGCCGCGGTGGCCAGCACCCGATGCCGCCGATTGGGCCAGCCGATCGCGTAGACGTCGGTGATCACCGTGTCGGCCGCGTCGGCGGCGGTGACCGCTTCCTTGAAGTACGGGTGGGCCCGCGATTCGTGCGCGACGACGAAGGCACTGCCGAGCAGTACCCCGTCGGCGCCGGCCGCGAGCGCCCGACCGGCCGCGGCCGGTGCGCCGATGCCGCCCGCCGCGACCAGACAGGCATCGGGCAGGCGTTCGCGCAGTGCGCCGACCAGTTCGTCACGGGTCGACGTACCGAGCAGATGACCACCCGCCTCGATTCCCTGGGCGACCACCACGGCGCCTCGCTCGGCCGCGCGCACACCGTCGTCCACGGTCCCGACCTGGACCACGAGATGCCTTCCCGCCGCGGCGATCCGAGAGAACACCGCGTCGCCGGGCATACCGAACAGCGACAGATACACCCGCGCCGGTGTCTCGTCGAGCACCTGCGCCAACTGCTGATCGAGTTCGACCGGCCCGACCACCTCCGGAATCAGGTTCACGCCGACCGGCCGATCGGTACCCGCACTCAGCCGGTCGAGCATGGCCGAGAGCGGGCCGCCGACCAGTTTGTAGCCACCCGTGCAGCCCGCCGCACCCGCGTTGGATACCGCACACGCCAACTCCGGCCCCGCGACGCCGCCCATGCCCGACTGCAGCAGGCTCACGTCGATACCGAGCACCTCCGCCAACGTGGCGCGCATCAGCCCAGTGCCTCGACCGCGGCCAGTGCGGCGGCGGTGTCGCCGAAACGATCGGTCAAGGTGTGCACCCAGCGTTCCAAACCGAAAGCGAGGCAACTGGTGTGGGCCGTGCCGTCGCCGGCCAGGATGGCACACCGCTCGCCGAAGAAGTTCCGGTGGTAATTGACCGAGCCGATCGCCAGGCCGTTGACGACGAACTCCTCCTTCACCGGGAACAGCCGCTGCATTTTCGCCTTACCGCCGTTCTTGTCGAAGAACGGATCGGTGGCGACCTCGAGCCGGACATTCAGACCGAGCTCGGTGCACAGGGCGAGCACGGTCTCCTTGGCGCGGATCAGGTGCTGTTTGGCGCCGTCCTCCGGTCCGACGAAAACGATCTCCCGCATGGAGAATCCGAGCAGCCGCTGCAATCCGTCGTAGTGGTCCTCGTTGCGGAAACACGTGCCGACCGTGGTCCGCATGACCCCCTCATCGGGTAGCACCGCATCGGACAGATCGAGATAGATCGAGTAGCAGGCCGCCGACGGCAACGCGAACGCGGACGGCTCCATCACCGCGGCGGGCATCTCCTCCACCGGCCGTGACCCCTCGGCCAGCACGGCGCCGAGGCGTTGCGGATCGAGCCGGGTCGCGGTCAGGCCGAGATGCGGAAAATTGTCGTAGTAGTCGAAGGTGTCGAGGTCCCGGCACCGCATCAGGTACGGGAACCGGAACTCCGGCGCGTCCCACCCTTCGGCCCAGCGCAGGAACAACGCATCGATCGCACGCAGCAAACGCAGTTGGCCGCCGTCCAGGATTCTCAAGCCGTTGTCGGTCGCGGTGGTCATCATGCTGCTTTCTGGTTGAAGAATCGTGCTTCGATCGCATTGAGGGTGCGGAAGTCGCCGAGGTCGAGCTCTTCCGGATCGATCGCCTCGCCGGTGAGTTCCTCGAGCAGGAAGATGAACTCGACGAAGGCCAGCGAATTGATGGCCCTGCTGTCGATCAGGTCGAGGGTCGGGTCGATATCGGCGAACTGCGGATTCCGGCTCCCGATGAATTCACGCACCGCCGTCATCGGATTCGACATCAGTTGATCGCCTCTCGTCCGACGCCGGACTTGGTCAGGAACTTGCGCGTCCGATTCAGGATCTTGTCGTGTTCGGCGATCCTGGCCGGATGGTTGATCGCCTCGCGGCGCAACGCCAGCGCGTCGGGGATTCCGGCGGCGCGGTAGGCGGCCGGGTTGTACAGCGTGCCGATGCTGTACTGCAGGTAGTTCTCCAGATACGCGGCCACCGTTGGCAATTCGGCCGGATCCCGTTTCGCGACCTGGCCGACCAGGTTGGTGAAGATCATCCGGCCGAACGCGACGTGCCTGCTCTCGTCCTGATGATGGACCCGGTTGATCTCGCGGGCGATGGCGGGCAGCGTCTGGTCGGTCGCCATGAGCGCGTTGAAGTAGTCCACGATCTCCTCGAAGATCAGGATTCGCGCGAAGACGATCAGCTCGCGCGCGACCTCGGACAGGTGTTCCACCGAACTGGCCTGCAGGGTGGGCTGGGCCGGGTACAGCCTGCCGCTGTAGCGCAGGCAGAACTGGGCGAAGAACCACATGTGCTCGTTTTCCTCACCGATGAAATGGTGCAGGAACTCCGAGACATCGGCGTAGACCCGATCGTGAATGCGCATGACGACTTCGCTCAGCAGCTCGCGAATGCCGTGGATGTTCAGGCTGAAGAAGTTCATCGATTCTTCACGGGTCAGCGCGAGCTGCTGTTCCCGGGTCAGGTTGTCCCACATCGGCGTGCCGGCGAGGGTGACCAGGTTTTCGCTCATCCACGGCTTGTCGTGCTCGATCGTGTCCGGCCAGTCGAACATCGTGTAGGGGTTGTAATAGCCGGACTCGGCCATATTTTCCAGCCGATCCAGCTCCAGCTGCACCGGCTCGATTTCGCGTACTGCCATTACCACTCTTCTTTCCAACGAGTTTGCTCGATGATTCAGCTTCGAGGCGTCGATCGGATATCGGCATGCACCTGAACGGGGACCTGCGACCCGCATTCGTGATAACCGAAGGGTGCATTACCGGAAGCGGTGGACGGAATCACCTTGTTGTAGATCGACCCCTGGCACAGTTCTTGGAACTCCGCGGTATCCGGGGACAGCCGCGCGGCTAGCTGTGCCTTGGCGATATCGACGGTCTTGAGCGTGCCGTCGTCGTCCTCGACCTCGACGCAGGCGTGCGGCAGGTCGAGTGCGCCGCCGACCACTCCGCAGAACCAGCCGCGTTTCGCCTCGGCCCGATACCCGGCCGCACGGAACTGCTCGGCCAGGAACAGGCTCGCGGCGATACAGCTCGTCGCGCCGAGGGCGTGCACCAGCGCGTAGTCGGCTTGCATGGCCACCGGGATCATCTGCCAGCGGTAGCCTGCGTCGAGATACTCGCGGGTCAGCCGCCGCAACACCGGCGAGGTCAGCGGGGTCAGCGCGCCGGTCGTGGTGACCGTCGCCGCGTATTCCGCGGCACCCGCGCTCGCCGTCGGCGCCGTCACATCGACGAGACTTCCGCCGAATCGGACGACGTCCGGTGCCTCCAGACGCCAGGGCGCGACCCCCGCACACTCGACACATTCCAGGCGAACCCGGAAATCCCAGGTCTTCGCGCGCAACAGATCGCCGACCGGCCGGCTTGCGAACCGGAAGAGCATGCGGAACGCCAGCTCCGGCTGCGTCTTCGAGGTATTCGAATACATGCCGAGGTTGTACAGATCGTTCGCGTCGAAATGGCGTACGCCTGCTCGCTCCTCGAACGGCAGACCCGCGTCGACGAGGCAGTCGATCTCCGCCGTTCCGCAGCGCAGCATCTCGCGGGCCACGGATTCCGGCTGAGTTCTACTGGAATACTCGGCGGGAATGAATTCGATAGAATTCGCCACGCGAGCCCAGGGCATATTTGCGGTTAAGAATTGCTGCGACACACTATCTCCCATGCAGGACGACCGCGCCGAAGGCCCGGCGCCCGCCATCGTCGCGACACCACCACAGGAATTGTCGGATTACCTACCGCGATCGGTCCTATGGATTACGAGGATGCCGCGAACTCGTCTGTCTCGATTTGCGGAACGAGACCGACGCTACCAGCAGGAGACCGCATCACAATACAGTAATTTTACACGTATAGATATGTGTTTCACATATGCTCGCTCGACACGAGCCTGGCACGGCAAACACCCCTCCCGCTGACGCTGGAGGGGTGCGCGAAATCGGCAACGAGTCCGCCGCGTGCGATGCCGCCCGAAGGTTAGTGCGTACTTTCTGAGGTATCGCCGAATCGCCGTCCCAGCGCGAAGGCGATCGCGGCCACCACGGCGGCGGCGAGGCCCGCCACCGCACCGACGCCGAGAATGCTGTTGAGCGCGTCGGCGGACGCGCTGTCCACCGATTCGGTCAGCCGGCCCGCCGTGGCTTCGAATTGCGGCGGCAGCGAATGGACCACCGACGAACCCGCGCCCGAACCGACGGCGTCGACGAACTGTTCGCGAACGCCGCCAGGGAGTTGCGCCCGAGAGTCGTTCTGGAGGAGGTCGATATCCCGTTGGACACGATCGATGGCCGTGTGACTGAACAACGCGCCGAGCCCCGCGATGCCGATCGCCAAACCCACCTGCCGGAAGGTACCGAAGGTCGCACTCGCCATGCCCGCGTTCTCTTCCGGCGCGAAGCTCAACGCGGCGGCGTTACTGATCGAGGCGATACCGCCGAGCCCGATGCCCGCCACGATCATTCCGGGCAGGAAGTGCAGCCAGGAGTCGCCGACCGCGATGCCGCTCATGAGCCACATGCCGAAGCCGACCAGCACCATGCTGATCGTCAGCGAGACCGATATCGGCACCCGCTTGCTCAACGCCGCCGCGGGCGGTGCGGTGAGGAAGGCCGTCAAACTGATCGGCACCAGCCGCAACCCCATCTGCAACGGCGTGTAACCGAGCGTATTCATCAGGTACAAGCCCAAATAGGTGACGGTGGCCATGATCGTCGCGGCGTACACGGTCGAGACGATCGCGGTGCCCGCGAATCCGGCCTTCCTGGCCATCGCGACATCGAACATCGGATCGGCGGCCCGGAACTGCCACACCAGGAACGCGATCAACAAGACCGCGGCCGCACCGAGCAGGCCGAGGATTTCCGCCGAGGTCCAGCCGACCGAGTTGCCGCGGATCAGCGCGAAGACCCCGGCGAGCAGACCACCGGTCAACAGCACCGAACCGAGCCAATCGGTCCGGCGCCCACCGGGTTTCACCGATTCGGGCATGCGCAGGTAGGCGAGCACCAGCAGCACCGCGCCGACCGGAACGTTGATGAGGAATACCGCGCGCCAGCCGAAGGCGGTCACCAACGCACCGCCGACCACCGGACCCGCGACGGTGGCGCTGGCGATCACCGCGCCGTAGATCCCGATCGCCTTCAGCCGCGCCTCCCGGCCCGGATATGCCACCGCGAGCAGCGGCAGCGCGGCCGCGAAAAGCATTGCGGCACCGATGCCTTGCACCGCCCGAAGCACATCGAGCATCGCGATGCTTGTCGAGAGCGCCAGCGCCAGCGAAGATCCGGTGAACACCGCGAGCCCGGCCAGGAACACGCGCTTGCGCCCGTGCCGGTCGGCCAGCACCGCGAAGGTCAGCGACAATCCGGCCAGTGGTAGCGAATACGCGTCGATAACCCACTGCAGGCCGCCGATGGTGGCGTCGAACTCGCTGCGGATGTCGGCGAGTGCCGCCGTGACAATGGTGGCGTCCAGCAGCAACATGAAATTCGCCATGCACACCATCACCAGGCACAGTGTGGCCCCGGGAATTGTTGCCTGCTTATCCACCCCGCCCCGCCCGGCCGAAGTGGCCGTAGTCGATGACATCGTAAATTCCTCTCGGTATAGCATTCGGCCGAATTGACAGCGTTGAGCCAGGCGACACCGCCTACTGCGGTCGCATCGGAACAGCCGGCCCGCCGTGCCGTTGGTCGCCAAACTATTTATTCAGGAACGCGGGCAGTAACCCCTTCCCGAACCCGAGCTCGCGTACCGCCGGGCAGCGGGCACCGGTCGGCGCACCAGACCGTAGTCCAGCGATCGAGTGGTCGTCTCCTGCACGGCACCTCCCATTTTCGTACGCGTACCATTGCCAAGCTTAACTCGAAATCGCCTGGCAGGCCACCCAATCAAGAATTTGGATGGACAAGCACGCGGACGGCCCCGCCACCGGCGTCCGGCAGGCTCGGCAACCCGCGACGATCGGCTGCCGCTGGTGAACCACACAGCGGATCCGAGCCGCGCCCACCTGTTCATGGGCACGACGATGAGACCGCCGGATCGCCTGCGGATGTGAGAGATTCACGCACACCTGGTGCAATTCTCATATTGCGACCGGTAGATTCCTGCTGGTAACTTCGGGGAGGACGTCGGCCACCACAGAGAATACCGAAGATTCCTTCGGATACCTTCTGTATTTCGAAAGTCGATCCGGCATGGAACCAGTCGCGGGCGGCCGTGCAGTGGGTATTCCGATAATTCCGCGATATCTCCCCGTCCGATGCCGTCATAGCCTTGCCGGCCGGTCGGCGCTCGGTGCACGCGACACAGCAACTGAGAAGGAGAATTTGGCATGATTATCTTGGGCTGCAACGGTTTTACCGGCGCGGCTGAGGCGTTCGGCAGGCTGTTCGGCGCGGTCGGCATCGATAAGCACTACATCCTCGGCCACGACGCGGGCGCGGCGCTGATGGTCGACGGCAAGCTGGTCGCCGCGGTAGAGGAGGAGCGCCTCAACCGGGAGAAGAAGACCTCCGACTTTCCGGTCAACGCGGTGCGCTGGTGCCTGGACCACGCGGGTGTGCAGTTCTCCGATATCGATCTGATCGCCATCCCCTGGAACTTGTCCGCCGAGGTCTTCGACCCCATGCTGGCCGACCTGGTGTCGACGCCGATGGACGTCAAGGAGAAGTTCGGCCGGTTGGATCGGCTCGGTCAGCTGGTCACCGGCGTCTTCAACCGCGAAACGGTGCTCGCCGATTTCGCCGCGCGCACCGGCTTCACCCCCGATCCGGACAAGGTGGTGTTCGTGCCGCACCACCTCGGCCACGCGATGACCGGCTGGTACATGGCGGGCATGCGGGACACCGCGTTCCTGATCAGTGATGGTCGCGCCGAGGTGTTTTCGTCGATGATGGGCGAGATCAGGGACGGCAAGATCCGGGTCTTCCAGGAGTCGACCATCGGTGGCAACGATTCGCTCGCGCTGCTGTACGCCTCGATCACCCGGTTCCTTGGCTTCGTGCCCAACAACGACGAGTACAAGGTGATGGGCCTGTCCGGATTCGCGGCGCCGCCCTCGCCAAATCCGTTGCTGGAGCACTTCGTCGAGCTCCGCGAGAACGGGCGTTACGCGCTCTGCCGACCGCACGATCTGGAAAACTCCCGCTGCTTCGATCCCCTGCTGGAGCAGCATTTCGGTCCGCTGCAGGACACCGTCGAATACAAGGCGGGGCTTGCCGCGGCGGCCCAGGAGATGATCACCGCCGTCACCAGCCACCAGGTCCGCGCGCTGGAAGCCAAGACCGATCTGAAGCACCTGGTGCTCGAGGGTGGCCTGGCGATGAACTGCGTCAACAACACGCTCCTGCTGGAGGGTTCGCAATTCGAGGATATGGCGGTGAGCTTCGGCGCCAGCGACACCGGCGTCGTGCTCGGCGCGGCCGTCTACGCCTGGGCCACCCACCCGGACAACGCCGAACAGGTGAAGTCCACGCCGTCGATCACCCCGTACCTCGGGCCGGAGTACGACGACGCGACGATGCTGAAAACGTTGCAGGAGTATGGCGATCGAGTGGCGTGGAGCCGCCTGAGCGACGACGAGGTCATCGACCAGGTCGCCAAGCTGCTCACCGAGAAGGTCGTCATCGGCTATTACGAGGGCAGGCTCGAGCACGGCCCGCGGGCACTGGGCCACCGCAGCATCCTGGCGAACCCCAAGTTCTCCGACATCAAGGACGTCATCAACATCAGGATCAAGCACCGCGAGCCGTTCCGGCCGTTCGCACCGATCGTGCTGGAGTCCGATGCGTCGAAGATCTTCGACATGGGCCGTAAAACGAGTTCGCCGCACATGACTTTCGTGTTCCCGGTGCGGCCGGAGTTCCAAGACGTGATCCCCGGCGCGTCCCACGTGGACGGCACCTCCAGGGTTCAGACGATCACCGATCGGGACACCCCGCGGCTCGCGGCGCTGCTGCGCCGGTTCACCGCGCTCACCGACGTGCCCTGCCTGATCAACACCTCGTTCAACGTGGCGGGCGAGCCGATCGTCTGCGCGCCGGCCGACGCGTTGAACTGCTTCCTCGGCACGGAGATCGACTACCTGGTGCTCGGCAACTACCTGGTCACCAAGGTCGACGCGAGCAAATGACGCCCGTAGTCGCGTCCGTCGGTTAGCCGGGAAGCCGTGCTGCGGCTTCCCGGCCTCCGAAATCCGAGCGTCTATTTCTGAGGTAGCGATGATGAGCCGATCAATCGGACGCTACTCCGCCACGGCGGAATCAAGCGGAGTCGATATTCGCCTGCTCGGCGAGTTGGCAATTGCTGCCGACGGTTTCGAGCACAAATTGCCCGGAGCGCGACGCAGAGCGCTCGTCGCGGTGCTCGCGCTGCGGGCGGGCACCGTCGTGAGCACCGCGGCGCTGGTCGAGGAACTGCGCATCACCGGCTCCGCACGACAGGTGACCAACAGCCTGCAGGCCCATGTCGCCCGGCTGCGGACCTGGCTGGACCAGCGGTTCCAGGCCCGCGAACTGCTGCGGACCCACGAATCCGGGTACTGCCTGCGGATATCGCCGGATCGCATCGACACCAACCGTTTCGCCGCGGCGCTGGCCACCGCGTCCGCCGTCGCGCCGCAGCAGCCGCACAAAAGGTTGGCGGCACTGGAAACCGCACTCGAGCTGTGGCGCGGACCCGCGCTGGTGGACGCGGGCGACGGGCTGATCTGCCGTCAGGCGCGGGATCATCTGCACGAACTGAAGATCGCCGCGCACGAGGATCTCATGCAGGAATTGCTCACCCTCGGCTACTTTTTTCGGGTGACCCTGGACATTCAGGAGTTGATTGTCCAGTATCCGCTCCGGGAACGCCTTCGGGAGCAGTTGATGATGGCGCTGGCATATTCCGGACGGCACGCGGAGGCCGTCGAGGCTTACCACGCGTTCCGGCACCTGCTCGGCTCGGAATTGGGCCTGGATCCGAGCCCCGCGCTGCACGCCACGCTGGGGCGCATCCTCCGGCACGATCTGCGCTCGCCGCTCGTGCAAGCGCGTATCACGTTGTGACAACCGAGGATTCAAATCCGCTCGCCGACGTTCTGGAATCGTGTCCCGATGCGTTCGCGGGCGGCGAATTTCGTAGCCTCAACGGTGCTGCGGGCCAAGGCGATAGCGTCCTGCAGGAGAGTGGCGTCGCCGGCGGGGCCGACCGGGCTGCTCTGCTGCGTACGCAGCAGAGCAGCGGCACAGGCCAGGGCATCGCAGGCGGCCCAGACCTCGGGGACGCGCCAGCGCGGCGAGCTGCGCAGTTGCCGGTCGAGCAGTTCCAGCTGATGAATGACCGTCGTAAAATCTTGGGTCGCAAGGTCTTCGGTGGATTCGTGGATAATGCTCATAGGAAACACTCCGCTCGCTTTCCTGACCACGCTCCTGCTTTCCGTGGCTGCACCAGTATTTCCGAGCCCGCTGATTTCCTGCTGACAGCGCCTGCGAAATCGCGTCAGCGTTCGGTCAGCGCGCCATTCGTGAATTACGGCTATACAGTTCGGATATCGGCGGGGAGTTCGAAATCAGTGCTGACGTCCGGCCATTCGGGCAGCGAATCGATCTCGACCACCGCGACCGTCACCGAGTACCCGCCACCGGCACCGATCAGCAGCATCCGGTCGCCCGGTGCCACCGAACTCTTCTCCACCAGGCGGGCGATGCCTGCGATCTGGTCGCCCGCGCCGAGGTGGCCCGTGTGCGAGCCCCAGCTCATCAGCGTCTGGTCGGCGCTGATGCCAAGCGGCTTGAGGAACTTCAGGCCCATCAGCACATGCCCGATGCTCGGCAGCAGAATCTTCGTGAAATCCCGCAGTTCGTACCCGGATTTCGCCAGCGCCCGCCCCACTACCTCGCAGAGCGCGACCGAGAACCGCTGCAGCACGGAACCCAACCCCACCTCGGCCACATAGGAACGCTGGCGCTCGCGCAGGTCGACCGGCCCGGGCTGGACCGTCGAGGTCAGCGGCTCGGTGCCGCGGTACAGCTGTTCCAGGGACGCGTCCGTCATCGACTCCATCGCCACGATCCGGGCGAATCCCCCCTGGCTGGACAGCACGAGTGCCGTTGCGCCGTCACCGAATAGAACGCCGTAAGTACTTTCCCAGCGGTTGAAGCCAGGGGACGAGAACCGATCCGCTGTCGTGACCAGAACATTGGCCGCGCGGCCCGATTCGAGGTAGGCGCCCGCGAGATCGACCGCGGCCATGCCGCCGTTGGACGCCTGGTCGATATTCATCGCGAACGCGCCGGTGAGTTCGAGTTCACGCTGGATGAACGAGGCCGACGTCCAGCAGTGCCCGTGGCCCTGATGGTAGATCGACGCGTGCAGGACCAGGTCGATCCGCTCGCGGATCACGCCCGCCGCGCGCTGGAGTGCCCGGCGACCGGCCGCGACCGCCATGCTCGACGCCGTCTCCCCGTCCGGCGCGATCGGCAGGCACATCACATTGTTGCCCGCCAGATCATCTTGCGAATATTCACCATTCGCGACGGCTTCCTTGGCGGACGCGGCGGGCGGGATCCAGGCCGCGGCGGCAGCGATATAAATCGGTACACGCATGTTCGTACTCCTTCGAACTCACTTGTCGATATCGTCGCTGGTTGATCGGCGCGATCGCACGATCGCGCGTGTCGATACTTATCCCCGGGACTTTCCTCAGATCCAGTTCGCTTTCCGCGCGATCCGCAAGGCGTCGATGCGGTTGCGGGCACCGAGCTTCGCCACGGTGGAGGACAGGTAGTTCCGCACGGTTCCTTCCGAAAGATGCACCCGCGCAGCAATTTCCGGCACCGTATCGCCTAGCGACACCTGCTCGAGCACCGCGATCTCGCGGGGCGTCAACGGAAGATCGGTGTTGCGCAGCATCGCCAGCGTCAACTCGGTGTCGAAGACACGCTGGCCGTGATGCACCTGGTGAATCGCTTCGAAGAACTGACGGGGCGGGGCACTCTTGTGCACCAGACCACCGACGGTGCCGGTAAAGGCCCGGCGCACAACCGAACGCGAGAACGCGGTACCGAGCAGCAGGCTCCGGCATTCCGGAATGGTCGCGATCTTCTCGGCAAGGACAACGCCGCCGGTATCAGCGCCCTCGGCACTGATCACCACGATGTTGGGGCGGAACCGCGCAGCGAGTTCGAGTGTCTCGTTGCTGCTACTCGCGGATCCGACAACACTGATCTCGACTTGCTCCTCGAGCAGTGCGACGAGCGCGGAGCGGGATAATTGCATTGTGTCGGAAACCATTACATCGATCGTCATTACGAGCCCCTGATCAAACAATCTGTCAAAGCACCAGGGCGCTACGAACGCCCTGGCTGCGCGCGTGCGCGCCAAGCGAGGTTCATTCACCGGACCGAGCGCAGACGCAGCTCCTGGTCCGCGGCGAGGGCCAGCAGGTCGGCGTCGTGGCTGATGAGGACGACCACCGCGCCGTCGGCGGCGATCTCACGCATGGTTCGCGTCATCGAGCGAAGATGGCGGCGGTCGATACCGGAGCTCGGTTCGTCGAAGATGACGATGCGGCACCCGCTCAGCCGGGCCGTCGCGACGACGAGACGCTGCTGCTGACCGCCCGACAGCGACAACGGATGCCGGTCGTCGAGGCCGTCCAGGCCGAGATCGGCGAGCACGGTGCCGCCGGGCTCGGCGACGGCGCCGAGACGCAGTTCGGCGGTGACGCTGTCGGTGAACAGTTGCCGCTGCACGTCCTGCATCACCAGCGCGGACTCGCGCTGGCGCTGCGCGCGCGACAGCGCGCGGCCATGCCGAAGCACCCGGCCGGAGTGGCGCTGCAGCCCGGCAATGATCCTGGCCAGGGTGCTCTTGCCCGCGCCGTTGGGACCGGTGACCGCGGTGATGACACCGGCGGGTAGCCGCGCCGCCGCGATGTCGAGTACCCGGCGACCCCGGAAAGTGCAACGGATGTCTTGCAGGACAACATCATTCGCGGCCGAGTTCGACGCAGCGGCCACCGGCACCATGGCCCGCGGCGCGGCGGCTCCCGTCGCGACGCTCGGTCCATGCGCGGAAGCCGAAACCAGCGCCACGCTTTCGGGTTCGCGCAGGCCACGTAGCCCCTCCGCGCGCATCATCGCCTCGGTCAGTCCGGCGAATTCCGCACTGGCCCATTCTTTTTCGATACGTCCATGCTGAAGCACGACGATCCGGTCGGCAACTTCGCGCAGATAGTGCAGACGATGTTCGGCGATGACGAGGGTCGCGCCGAGCTTCTTGAGCTGGCGCAGCATCGCGGTGAGATCGGCGATGGCCTGCGTGGACAGGTTGGCGGTTGGTTCGTCGAGCAGCAACACCGGCGGTTCGTGGGTCATCGCCGCCGCGCACGCCACCCGCTGCTGCTGACCGCCCGACAGTTCCCGCAACCGGCTGTCGGCGAACTCGGCCAGCCCGAAGTCGGCGATAACCGAGGCGACCCGTTCGCGGATTCGCGGCGGCGGCGTGCCGAAATTCTCCAGGGCGAAAGCCAATTCGGTGTCGACGGCGTCGGTGAAGAACTGGCGGCGCGGATGCTGTAGCACCGTCCCGGTCATCCGCCCGATCTGCGCAAGATCGGTGATCGGCGCACCGTCGACGCGGACCGCCCCGTCGAGAGTCCCCTCGTGGAAGTGCGGAATGAGCCCGTTCATCAACCGAAGGGCCGTGCTCTTGCCGGATCCGCTCGGCCCGCACAACACCACCGTTTCGCCGCGCCGGACGTGCAGGTCAATGCCGTCCAGTACGACGGAGCCACCGCCCTGGTACGACCACCCGACCTTCTTCAACTCGATCACGGCAGCGGCACCCACAGCGCCGACGCCGCAACGAGCACCGCGACGATGGCCGCGGCCGCGGCGTCGGCGGGCCCGAATCGCAGCGGCCGCATCGTCGTCGGCCGCGCAAGCGCGCCGAGCCCGCGCAACAGCGCCGACGCCGAAAGATCCTCGGCCACTCGCAGACTCGACGCGATGAGCGGCACCGTGAAGTACTCGATACTGCGGAGCGGATGCCGCAGCAGCGCCCACCGGCCGCCGAGTCCGCGCAGCCGCATGGCATCACGCACCGCCTGCGCCTCGGCGACGATCGTCGGCGCGAACCGCAGCATCACCGCGCCGGGCACGGTGAACACCGATGGCACCCGCAGCGATCGCAGCGCGACGATGAACCGGGTCGGCGGGATCGTCTGAATCAGATGTGCGGCAATACCTCCCACGGCCACCAGCCGCAGGGTGTACGCGGCGAGCACTCCGACGAGACCGACGATCGGTGACGCGGCGGTCAACGGCAGCAGGTAGGCCGCTGCGGCAGTGATCGCCGCGGCCACCGGCAAGCCGAGCGCGCGTCGCCAGGCTCGTTCGAAGATCGCCAGCAGCACACCGCCGATCAGCACCGCCGGAATGAACCGCTCGCCGCCGGGCGCCAGGATGGCGATGGACGCGGCCAGCAGGATCAGCACCGCGGTGCGCGGGTCCAGCCCCGCTCGGACGGTTGGTTCCGGCGGTACGGCCGATTCCGGCATGACCGGATTCGGCCGTCCGAGCGTGCTGATCACACTAACCCGGCCTTACGGAAGTGCTTGTCCAGCAACCGAAGTCCCAACGCGCCACCGACCAGCCCGAGGATCAGCGTTGACACGGCGTAGGCGATGAGCACCGTCGGCGAGAGCAACGTGTCCATGCCGTCGAGGAAGTCGGTGCCCATCTGCTGCATTGCCGCGCTGGACAGGTACTCGTGGCGGGCGTAGAACAACGGCACGAACGGCCCCGTGGCTGACACGCTGAAAACGGCGTAGGCGAGCACGCTCATCCGCCGGGAACGGTATCCGCCCAGCCACAGCAGCACCTCGGCGATCAGCGCCACGACGACCCCGAGGACCACCGCTATCGGCGGGTTCGCGAAGACCAGCAGGAATCCCCAGACGATGACCGCGAAGATGGTGACCATACCTGCGTGCCGCACCCGGGTGAGGAACAGCATGAACGGCACGCCCCCAGCGACGATGCCGATCGCGCCCCCTATCAGCAGCCCAAGCGGACCGATGAATTCGAGCAGGTTGAACACGCTGATGGTAACGATGAAGAGCGCGGCGAATA
Organism: Nocardia sp. NPDC051321; assembly: GCF_044455225.1. Taxonomy (NCBI): domain Bacteria; kingdom Bacillati; phylum Actinomycetota; class Actinomycetes; order Mycobacteriales; family Nocardiaceae; genus Nocardia; species Nocardia sp. NPDC051321. The sequence goes on from NZ_JBITEM010000009.1 coordinate 266,530, forward strand.
TTCCGATATTGATGAGATCCCGTGGGCTCATTCGGAAGTCGATACGGCGATCAATGGATTGTACGGTCACGATATCGAAGTCCTCGTCTCGGCTGTAGCGACGTGTCCGCGCCGAGGGACTCGCCCGGCATGGTCGAGGTCGGCCCGACAGGTGCAGGTGCACAACAGGTTTCGGGCGGAACAGGTCTCGACACGGGCAGCCCCTCAGCTGCGGTAGTCACTGGGTACCAACCCACCATACTGGAAATCAGCCAGTTTTCGTACGCATACGGGAAATATTCACCTTCAGCGAACATCCGCACCTCAGGACCACCGGGCCGCCTTCGGCGCGACCACGGAACCCGTAGCGAGGCAGACTGTTTCAGGGTATGATCGGCATTCGTACGCGTACGTTAATTGGACCGGAGACGCCGTTGCCGCACTATCCGACGCTCGAGATCGGCGACCCGGGTTCAGTCACGACGGCAGCCTCCACGACCGGCATTTCCCGGCGTACCCGGACACGCGGCGAAACCATGTTTTCGGACCTATCGAGACAAACCCGAACGGGGCAACTTTCACGAAAATCGATATTCGACCGACCGCATATTCACCAGCGATCTCGGCACCCCCGACCATTACTGACCGGAACTCACCGTGGAAGATTGGCAGATGCCCGCAGAAACAAATAGCGCAAGGAGCGTCGGCAGGCCACCGCGTCTGTCGGTGGAGGCGATCATCGCCGCGGCCGACCGCATCCTGGCGGCCGAAGGCTCGGAGAAGCTGTCGATCCGCCGCCTGGCCAGCGACCTGGACAGCGCACCGATGGCGCTGTACTACCACGTGCGGGACAAAGACGAACTACTGATGCACGTGCTGGAGTCGCACGCCAAGCGCCTGCCGCATCCGGAATTTCCGGACGATCCGCGCGAGCGGGTCACGGCGGTGGCCGTCACGCTCTACGACATGCTCGCCGAGCGCCCGTGGATCGTGGAGGTGCTGGCGGGCGACGATCTCTTCGCCCCCTCCGCCATGTGGTTCGTCGAGCAAATGATCGGCGCCGCAGTCGAATACGGCTGCACGCCGGCGGAAGCCGTGCACGTGTACCGGACGATCTGGTACTACATCGTCGGCAACCTGACCGTCCGGGTGAACCGGGCCCGCCGGCTGGCCAGGGCGGGCACACCGGACGATCAGAATCAGGCCATCGCCGAGCTGCCCGCCGATATCCATCCGCGCCTCGCGGCGGTCGCCGATCGCTGGGTCGAACTCACCACCCGCGATTCCCATCGGCAGGCGCTGATGGCCATCGTCGACGGATTGCTGCCTGCCGATTCCTGCTCGCACGATCGTTCCCGGGCAGGCCAGTAGCCCGGGTTCCTGATCCCGCCCCCAGCGGCGGGATCAGGAGACTACGGGGTGGACAGCCACGGGGTAACCGACCGGTCCGACGCCGCACGCGCGAGTGCCGTGAGGAGATCGACCACCGACCGGCGGTGCTCATCCAGATAGAAATGACCGCCCTCGAAAGCGCGGAATTCGCAGGGCCCGCCGGTGGCGTCGCGCCATGCCGTCGCCTCCCACGAGTCGACCTCGGAATCCTGACTGCCGTAGCACACCGTCACCGGAACGCGCAGCTTCGTACCGGGTAGTGGCCGGTAGGTTTCGGCCACCCGATAGTCGCTGCGGATGATGGGCAGAAATGCCCGCAGCATGGTGTCGTTGTCGAGCAGATCATGGTGCGTCGCACCGGTTCTGCGCAGTTCCCGGACGAGGTCTTCGTCGCTGCCGAGATGTATCCGACCCGGCCGGGTCAAGGCGGGAGCGGGGTGCGCGGACGCGACCAACCCCACCGGCGGCGCACCGGCCGCCGACAGCTGCCTGGCCATCTCATAGGCGACGATGGCCCCCATGCTGTGCCCGAACAGCACAGTCGGCAGCGGTGGGCCGTCGAGCGGCAGATCGGCCGCCAACGCGGCGACGAAACCTTTCATATCCGGCGGGATGGGTTCGGCATACCGATCCTCTCGACCCGGATATTGCACGGCGAGGAATTCGATATCCCAGGGCGCCTCGTTGACCCACGTCCGGTAATAGCTCGCGCTGCCGCCGCAATGCGGAAACAACAGCACTCGGGCGCGGGCATACGGGCGCGGGGCGAGCCGGCGAAACGCGAAGGCTCGCCCTGGCTCATTCACTGGCTACCGGCTTCATGGAAATGCTCCAGAAGTCGGCATATCGGCCACCGGCGCGCAGCAGCTCGTCGTGGCTGCCCTGTTCCACGATCCCGCCGTCCGCCAGGAAGGCGATGTGATCGGCGCGCCGGACGGTCCGCAGCCGATGCGCCACCATGATCACCGTCCGGTCCGCCATCAGCCGCTCGATGCCCTCGTGCACGGCCGCCTCGTTCACCGGATCCAGCGCCGAGGTCACCTCGTCCAGCAGCACGATGGGGGCGTCCTTCAGCAGCGCCCGCGCGATCGAAACACGTTGGCGCTCACCGCCGGACAGCATCGCGCCGCCCTCGCCGACGTCCGCCGACCAGCCGCCGGGCAGCCGCTCGATCACCTCGTCCAACCGCGCCGCCGTCGCCGCCGCCCGCACCTCGGCGTCGCTGGCGCCGGGTCGGCCGAGGCGCACGTTCTCCTCGATCGTGCCGTCGAACAGATACACGTCCTGGAAGACGATGGCGATCCGCTCCATCAACGCGTCGGCGTCGATCGCGCGCACGTCGACGCCGCCAATGCGGACTGCGCCACTGTCCACGTCGTAGAACCGCGCGAGCAACTGCAGCATCGTGCTCTTGCCCGCACCGGACGGTCCGACCACGGCAAGCCGCTTGCCCTCCGGCACCGACAACGACACCTCCTCGAGCACCGCACGGTCGCCGTGCCGGAAGGTGACCGACTCGAATTCCAGGTCGTAGCGTCGCGGCAGGATCGGGTCGCTCGGGACCGGCAACGGCTCGGTGCGCAGCACCACGTCGAGCCTGGCCAGCTCGCCGCGGGCGGCGCGGATCTTGCCGCCGAACTCCGCCATCGACATCAGCGGATCCGCGCATCGCGCCGCGAGCACCAGGATCGCCACTACCTCTGCCGCACTGACACTTCCGTCGAGCGCGAGGTAGGCGCTCAGCACCAGCAGCACGGTGAACATCGCCTGCACCACGAACGCCAGCCCGAAGGTGGCCGGGAGCACCGCAAGCATGGAACGGCGCGCCGCACGCTCGACGCCCTGCAGCGAGTCGTCGAGCAACCGGAAGCGTTCGGTGGTCCGGCCACCCGCGCGCAGCACCGGCTGGGCCTGCAGATATTCGATGACGCGCCCGGCGGCATCGTCGCCGCGGGCCATCCGCTCCGTGTCGACGGCGGCCATCGCGCGTCCGGTCCAGATATGGATCAGCACGACGATCGGAGCGGCGATCAAGGCGGCCAACCCCAGCTGCCAGTTGAAGGCCAGAATCACCACGACGATCGTCAACGGCGTCACGCAGGCGGAGATGAGCGGTCGCAGCTGATGCGCGGCCACGCCCATCGCCATCAGCAGGCCACGGCTGGCCATCGCGGAAACCTCACCAACGCGACCACCGCTGTACCAGCCGATGGGCAATCGGGCCAGGTGATCGCCGAGCCGGTGATACATGCCCTGCAGCAGGGTGGTGCCGACGCGAAAGCCGGACAGGCTGCTCAGATAATCCAGCACTGCGTAGACCGCGACCGCGGCACCGAACGCGATCAGCCAAGGCCGGGCGGCTCCGGGATCGCTGCCGAACAGCTCCCGCAGCACCGGAATCAGCAGCGCGTAGGACAAACCTTCGACTATCGCGGTGGCCGTCATCAGGATCACGGTGCGGCGCATCGGCGGCGCGTACTCGTTTCCCAGCACGCGTAGCAGCATTCGAATCATCGAAGCTCATCTCCTTCGAGCACGTAGCCGTGCCCGTCGATCTCGTCGGAAATCGCGGACTGATGCGATTGCCAGAATTCGGCGAACTTTCCGTTGTTCTTCAGCAGCTCGGCGGGTTTGCCGCGCTCGACGATCGCGCCGGCCTCCAGCACCACGACGGTGTCCGCGTCGGCGACCGTCTCCAGCCGATGGGCGATCACCAGGATGGTCCGATCCCCCGCCAGCGAGGCCAGCGCTCGGCGCACCGCCTGTTCGGTGTGCGGATCGGCGAAGGCGGTCGCCTCGTCGAGCACGAGCACGGGCGCGTCGGCCAGCAGCGCGCGGGCGATCGAAATCCGTTGTGCCTCACCGCCCGACAGCTTGGCCTCGTCGCCGAGCACGGTCTCGTAGCCGCGCGGCAGCTCCAGGATCCGGTCGTGAATGTTGGCCAGCCTGGCGACGCGAACCACGTCATCGATGTCGGCGTGCGGCACCGCCAGCGCGATATTCTCGGCCACCGACGCGCGCAGCAGGCGGACATCCTGGAAGACGAAGGAGACCAGCAGGTGTAGTTCGGCGCTGCCGAGCTCGCGCAGATCGACGCCGCCGAGTGTGACCGAGCCATGGGTCGGGTCGAAGAACCGCGGCAACAGCTGGACCAGGGTGGACTTTCCGCTGCCCGAGGGCCCGACGATCGCGGTGACCGTGCCTGGCTCGAGCACCAGGTCGATGCCGCGCAGCACCTCGCGATCGGCGTCGTAACCGAACCGGACGTCGCGCAGTTCCACCCGATGCCCGCGCGGCGTCACCGGGTGCGACGGCTCCGACAGCGGCGGCACCGCGAGCACCTGCTTGATCCGGCCGACCGCGCCGCTGGCGGACTGCATGTCGTCGAAGCCGTGGCCAAGCGCCGCCAGCGGCGCGGTCAGGCCGAGGCCGAGCAGCAGGAACGGCAGCAGGTCGGCAGGCGGCATGCCGCCGGAGGTGATCAGGGCCGAACCGCCGATCAGCACGACCAACAGCACGAACGGCGGCGACAGCGCCAACTGCATCCCCGACGCGATCGGCGAAAGGCCGATCACCCACCGGTAGAAGACGCGAACGAAATCGTCGACCGTCGTGAAGAATTTGCGGTGCGCGCGCTCGGATCCACCGAACGCCTTGACCACCGAGATGCCCTGCACGAATTCGATGACGGTGTCCCCGATTCGGCCCAAACCCTCTTGGAACTCGCGTTCTTCGCGCATCTTGGTTGGGGTCATCATCAAGGGGACGAACAGCAACGCCAGCAGCACCGGGATCAGCGTGATGAGCGTGAGCCGCCAGTCGACGGTGAACAAGTAGATCAGCGACACCAGCGGCACCAGGAACGCGGAGACGATCTCGCCGGGGGTGTGCGCGATGAATGGGTGCACGGCACTGACGTCGTCGCCGACCACCTTCGCCAACTCGCCGGTTTTGCGCCGGGAGAACCAGCCGAGCGGTACCCGGCCCAGGTGCTCGGCCAGCTCCCGGCGGAACGACAGCTGCACCCGGCTGTCGAGCAGATGCCCGATGCCCGACGACGCGGCGGTGAACAGCAGCCGGACGAACAAGCCGACGGCACCCCACAGCACCACGATCCAGACATGACCGTTATCGATCGGGCCGGGCGACAACAACGTTCGGCCCAATTCGACCACCGCAAGCAACGGCGCCAGGCCCGCGATGGCACCGATGGCCTGCAAGAGGATCACGGCGGTGAAACCCCAGCGATGCGGAATGAGCAGGGCCGCCAAGCCGCCCTTCGCCGCCGCGGGATCGGCCTCCGGTGGTGCTGCGGGCTGCTCTCTCGCCTCGGCAAGGCCAGTCGTGTTCGACACTCTCTCACCTTTCTAGTACGCGTACAAATATCGTACCTTGAGCAAGGCTCACGAGCCAGACTCGGTCAGAGAACGCCCTCGTCCGCCTCGACCTCGGCGGCCGATGGGGTCTCGGAGATCGACACGACGGCGTCCGCCAGATGCTGTCGGATCGCGTCGAGCACGACATCGACGGCCACTACGTCGGCGGCCTCATGACAAATACCGGGGGCGATACCGCCGCGAGCGACCGCACGCGTGGCGACGGCACCGACAATGCCGGTCAGCGCATTACCGTCTTCGGCCCTGAGCAACGCGGTACGCCGCAACGGAATTCGATCCTCGGAAAGGCCGTCGGCGGTGCCGAACAACACGTGGTAAGGAGCACGCCCCAACACATCGAGCGCACTGGCCCGCACCAATTCCGTCGCTACCGCCGCCCTATTTCCCGAAGCATGGGAGCGGTTGAGCACGCGAAGTCCGTGCTCACCGTCGAAGGCGTTGTACCAGCGGGCCGCTTTCAGCCCGAGCCGGCGCGCCTGCCGCACCAATTCGGTGGTCAGATAGGGATAAGCGGTGACCGGGCGCGGAATTCCGACGATGGCACAGTCGGGTTCGACGTCGAGCGCACCGGGAACCACGCTGCCATCGCGCCATTCGGCGAGCGCCGTACCGTACCCGCGATCCATACTCAGCAGATAATCCATCGCGCCGGTGTGCGTGAAGGTGCCGAGCGTGACGTAATACCCGGCGAAGCATGCCTCGGACAGTCCGGCGGTCAGCAGCCGCGGCAACAGCCCGGACAGTCCAGGCAACAGCCCGGCGGACAACACCGTGACGCGGTCCGCGGGCGGCGAAAACGCTTCGGCGGCACCGTCCATCACGTCGACGTAGTCCGCTCCCGCCGCGAGCACCGCCTGCCTGGGCAGCACGCCCAGTTCATACGCGGGCCCGGCGCAGTTGAGCACTACGTCGCAGCCCGCGCTGAACCGGGCGATGCTCGCGGCGTCGGTGGCGTCCACCGCCATGGCCGTGGTGTCGGCGAGTTCGGACGCGAACGCCGCGCCGCGCGCCGCCGACCGGCCACCGACCCGCAGCCGGAACCCGTCGGCGGCAAGGCATTTGGCGGCCACCGACCCGACCGCCCCGTAGCCGCCGAGCACGCCGATCAACTGTGCCGTGCCCACCCGTTCAGTCCCGCGCCAGCAAGATATCGGCCATCATGGCGACATTCGGCGGTTGCATGCAGGTGAAATGGTCCCCCGGCACGTCGACGATGGACAGTCCGCCGACGCATACCTGCTGCCAGTATTCGGTCATATCGGCATGCATGCCTGGAAATATCTCGGCGTCACCGGTCTGGCGGATGAAGGTGGCCTGCTGCTCGTATTTCGTCGGCATGTGGTTGGCCACGGTGATCAGGCTGTGCTTGATATTGCGCAGGAATCCCGCCAGCCATTCGACCGTGCCGAGTTCGTCGTCGCCCGCGGGCATTTTGTCGCCCATGGCACGCAACCGCTCCTGCTGCGGACGTCGGGCAAGCAGCTGGAATTCGCGCAACGCGAGGGCGCCCGCCTCGCTCAACCCCGACGCCGGTGCCGCGGCGAGACTGCCCTGCGGAATCGTATTGTCGTTGCGGTCCGCGACGGCCTGAATCAGCTCGTTCATACCGCGGTCGGCGGGCGGATAGCCGAGGTCCGCCGGATCGACCTGAACCATTCTGGCGCACAGGTATTCGGCCATCAGATCGTCCTCGACCAGGTACGGCACTCGATAACTACTGATCGCGGTCATGCCGGTCACCTCGACGCCGGCCTGGATGAGCCGGTGCGCGATCTCGGGCACGAGCAGCCCGCCCATGCAATAGCCGACCAGGTGCGCCCGCTCGATTCCGGCCGCGAGCAGCGCCGCGGTATGCCGATTCGCGAGGTCGTCCACCTCGGTGCGCGGGTCGCCGGACAGGAACAGTTCCGGGTCGTCGATGACCAGGCCGACCAGCGGCACCCGACCGGACAGTTCCCGCAGCAACGAACGGTAGGGAACCAGCGTGCCCGTTCCGTCGTGCACCAGGACCATGGTCGCGGTGTCGGCGGCGACGCTGTTGATCCGCACCACCGAGGTCGCGGACCGGGTCGTGCCGTCGGCTCCGAGCTGGGCGGCCAGCGCGGCGACCGTCGGCCGGTTCATCACCAGCCGCAGCACCTCGTCCCAGGACAGCTCAGCGGCCTGCGACAGATCCTCGCGCAGCCGGCTGACCAGCCGGGCCACCAGCAGTGAGTCGCCACCGAGGTCGAAGAAATTCGTGTCGCGGGCGACGAATTCGACGGGGAGCACCTCCGTCCACAAGGCCGCGATGGTGTGTTCGAGGCCCGCGTGCGGCGCCTCACCGCCCGCCTGGCGCCCACTCCCCTGTTCCACCGACCCGGCCCACGCGTCGAGCCGCGACCGGTCCACCTTTCCGTTGCCGGTCAACGGAATACCGTCCACCACTTGGATTTCGGCCGGGATCATATAGCCGGGCAGCCGGGCAGCCAGCTGGCCGAGCAGTTCCTGCTGGCGTACATCGGCGCGGTCGGGCTTGAATCTCGCCGCGAAGGTCTGCGGACCGATCCCGGCGAGCGCGGAGCCCGCTTCGGACAGGCAGAACGCGACCTGCGCGCCGGCCTCGTTCAGCAACCGCAGCCACGTTTCCCGATCCGGGAATACGCTGCCGTCGTCTTTTCGATGGTCCTCGAATCCGCTGAGCCCGGCATTGAACTCCATCGAGGTCATGATGCTGTAGACCTCACGGGTGGCCTCGATGAAAACCAGCCAACCGCCGGGCGCGAGCATTTCGCGCAACCGGACGAGACCGTCGCCCAAATGCTTCGCCAGGTGCAGCACGTTGGAGAGCACGATGACATCGACCGTGTTCGGCGCGATGCCCTGGGCGCGGTAATCGCGATTCAGGTCGAACAATCCGTAGCGCACCCAGTCGAAGTCCTGATACTTCTCCTTGGCGGCGCCGAGGAAGAAGTGCGAGACATCGGTGAAGAGATAGTCGACGTGCTCCTCGGCGAGGCCGGGTATCAGCACCGCACTGGTGCCGCCGACACCGGCACCGATCTCCAGCACCCGCAGTGGACCAGGTCCGGTGTTCGTCCTGGCGATCTCCCGCACTGTCGAGGTGACGACCGCGTTGTTGTATCGGCTGATCAGATTCTCTCGGTAGGTGGCCTCCGCCGGCCCGAACTGGCCCTCCGGGAACAGCAGCGACAGCACGCTGACGTCATCGCGCAGCAGCGCGGCCAGATTGGCCTCGGTCATCCGCAGATAGCGAAGGACCTCGGCGCCCCAATTCGTCAGTCCGGCAAGCTCATCGATCCGCCGCCATGTTTCGCGGCGAGCGGCCGGATCGGCCGTCAACCTGCCGCGGTAGGCACCGCCGGGCAGATCCTGCGCGATCCGCCGCTCGCTCACCAAGACCGTCAACCAACGCCGCATGAGGTGCTGATTGCCGGGCGCCACCGCGAGCACGTCGATGATCTCGTCGATGGTGTGCGTCGCCTTCGGTGTCGCGAACAAGTCTGCGGCGGTGAACATTTCGGCCATCGCGTCGAGCGCGACGGCATCGAGCAAGCCGCTCATCTCGGCGATGTTCGCCTCGGCGATACCGCGCGCGACCTCGGCACCGCTGTCGCTCGCCTGGCGCGCCAGCCCCTCGGGTAGCGCACGGGGCGTGATCTTGGCAGATTCGACAAAGCCGACCAGGCGCCGCGCCGGACCCTCGTCGCGCACGGCGACGGCGGCCTGCTCGACACCCTGACAGGTGTGCAGCGCCGCCTCGATCTCCGCGAGCTCGACCCGATGCCCGTTCAGCTTCACCTGCCGGTCGATACGGCCGAGGAATTCGATCACCCCGTCGGGATAACGGCGACCGAGGTCACCGGTGCGATACAGCGGCGCGCCGGTCACCGGGTGCCGCACGAATTGCGCGCTCGTTCGCTCCGGATCGCCCAGATATCCCTTGGCCAGCCCCACCCCGCCGATATACAGTTCGCCGATCACCTGGACCGGGCATTCCCGCATCATCGAATCGAGCACGTGCATGGTCTGATTGGCCAGCGGCTTGCCGTACGGAATACTGCGCGCGCCTCGATCGACCTCGGTAATGGGATGGTAGATCGACCATATCGATGCCTCGGTCGCCCCGCCGAGGCCGATCAGTTCGAGGTTCGGAATCCGCGACCGGATGGCATCCGGCAACGCCACCGGAATCCAGTCACCGGACAGCATCGCCAACCGCAAGCGCGAGATCTCGGTCGCGGCATCGTGTCGCAGATATTCCGTGAGCATCTGCATCTGGGCCGGTACCGAGTCCCAGATCGTGACGCCGTTGGTGGCCAATTGCGCCGCCCAGTGGGACGGATCGCCGCGCAGCGCGTCATCGGGAAGTACCAGCGCGGCGCCGACGGACAGCGGGCCGAAAACGTCGTAGACCGAGAGGTCGAAACCCAGTTGCGCCAAACCGAATACGCGATCGTCCTCGGTTACCGAGAACCGCGTATTGATATCATCGATGGTATTGCGCGCGGCGGCGTGACTGATCATCACACCCTTCGGACGGCCGGTGGACCCCGAGGTGTAGATGACATACGCGAGATCGTCCGGTGCGGGCCGATGCGGCGCCGACCACGGCCGGGGCGACAACCGATCGACCTCGATCAGGTGCACGCCGGCGGGCGGGTCGAGCAACCCGGCCACCGTGATCACCTGGCGAATCCCGGCGTCGGCGATGACCGTATCGCGGCGCAGCGCGGGTTGCGTCGTGTCGATCGGTACGTACACGCCACCGGCCAGCAGCGTGCCGAGTACCGAAACCACCTGCTCCGGCCCCTTCGGCAACACGATGCCGACCCGGTCGCCCGGCTTGCATCCGGCCGCGGCCAGCGCGGCGGCGACCGTCCCCGCCTCGGCCATGATCTCGGCGTAGGTCAACGTTCGCGCACCGCTCACCACGGCGACCCGGTCCGGCGTCCGTGCCGCCTGGGCGACCACGCGCGCGTGCAGTGGCTCGACCGAACGCGGTGCCGCGGTGTCGTTCACGGCCGCGATGACCTCGCGTTGCGCAGGCGGCAGCTCGACCGGGTCCGCCGCCGACCACACCGCGGACTCGTCGGCCAGCCGGTTCACCAGCCGGGCGAACGCGTCGAACATGGCTTCGGTGAGGCCGTCGGGGAACACACCGTCGCGCACATCCCAGTGGGCGACCAATCCGTCTGCGTCGGCGGTGATCTGGCAGTCGATCCACACCTGTGGCGTCTGGGTGATGCCGTAAACGATCTCGGCTCCGGTCATCAGCGAATTCGTGGCGTCCGCGGTGGTGCCACCGATGGTGCTGGTGAACGTGATCGGCATCAGCGCATCGGCGCGGCCCCGGCGCTTGGCCAGCTCACGCATCACCTCGACACCCGAGTAGAGCCGGTGGTCCAGGTCTTCCCACAGCCTCGCCTGCCCATCGCTGGTTCGGTCCGCGAAGGTCACGCCCTCGGTGACGTCAACGGCGAACAGGCTGGTCGAGCTGAAGTCACCGATTACCCGCGGCACGTCCGGATGCAGCGGCAGGCGGTTTTCCAAGGTCAGGCTCAAGGTGAGGCGAGGCGTCTGGCTCCATCGTGCGATCGTCTCGGCGAACGCCTGCAGCAACGCGCTCGACGCGCTGACGCCTGCCGCGCCCGCGCGCTCGTTGAGCGAATGCCACCGCTCGGCGGGCAAGCGCACCTCGTGCCTGGAGAATTTCGGTGGCGCGTCGACCGCGTCGTTGCGCAGCGGCAGCGACGGGGCAGGCGGCAGCGCGTCGATGCGGTCGAGCCAGTAGTCGCGATCGCGCCCGTAACGGGTACCTTCGACCACCCCGCGAGCGCCGAGCACATAGTCACGGAAGGTGATTTCCGGTATGGGCGACAACGACTCTCCGGCACACAGCGCGCCGAACTCGCCGAGCAGCATCTGCATGCTGCGGTAGTCACAGAGCAGCAGGTCGAACCCGATATGCAAGATCAACCGCTGGTCGGTCGGCGTCACTCGCATATCGAACAGCGGCCATTGATCGGTCGGGCGTACCTGATGCGACATCGCCGCCCTGGTCGCCGTGATCGACTCCGCGCGTTCCTGTTCGACGCGGTAGTGCGGCACTTCCGGCAGTACGCGTTGATAACCCTCCGCCGAGATCACCGCACGCAGCATGTCGTGCCTGTCGATCAGCCGATTCCAGGACGGCTCGATCTGGGCCGAATACGACAGTGGGAGAGCGAGTTCCATATAGCCGTGGCAAGCGACGCCGCCGTAATCGAAAGCCCTGCTCCGACCGAGCAGATACGCCGACTGAATATCGGTGAGCGGGAACTGTTCGAACCGCGCGGCCGGATCGGCGACGAGTCCAGGGCCGAACTCGCGCTCCCGCAACAGGTCCAGGAGCCCGCCCTTGTGCGTCCGCAGTTGCGCCAGCCGGTCCGGCGTCATCACTCCCTTCGGCGCGCGATAACGAAGCTGACCGTCCTTTTCGTACAGCACACAGCCTTCGGCAGTGAGGCTGGCAAACATCGCGCCTACATCCACGGCTTTTCATCCTCCATCAAAGAAAATTCAGCAAAATAGCGCAATCAGGGACGGGATTCGTTCCCGCGGTTCACAGTTCGCCTTCGTCGTACTCGTCCCGGCCCGCATCGAGCTGCTCGATCAGCGCGCTCAACCCCGCGACGGTCGGTGCCCGCATGACCTCGCGCATCGGCAAGTCGACGCCCCATGTCGCGCGCACCTCGGCGACGAAGCGGGTGGCGAGCAGGCTGTCGCCGCCGAGCCGGAAGAAGTTCTCTTCCCGGCCAACCGATTCCAGTCCGAGCAGCGTCGTCCAGCGTTCGGCGATCAATTCCTCGGTACCGCCGCGCGGCGAATCGCCAACGGCGCGAGGCACCTCCACGGATTGCTCGAGAGCCGATTGGATCCGTCGCCGATCGACCTTCCCGTTGGCGGACAGCGGCAGCGCGGGCAGCACCGCGAAGTGCGCCGGAATCATGTGCTCGGGCAGTCGGTCCGCCGCCCACCGGCGCAGCCGCTCGGCATCGATGCCGAGTGCCGTCTCGGGGCGGCGCGCGGCGAGCACGAATTCGCCGGTGTCCTCGTTGCGCAGCACTCGAACGTCATCGAAGCCGGCCCGATAGCACGCCCGCCGCCAGCGCTCGGGGCTCTGGCACCAGGCCGAATTCGCCCCGCCGTCGCCGAACCGATCCCCGAGTGCTTCGAAAGGCAATTCGGTGACCAGCGCGAATGGCCTCGGATAGGCGCGTTCGAGCAGGTAGAGGTGGCCGCCCGGCGCAAGCAGCAGTGCCATGGTCGTGACGGCGAGATCCGGGTCCGGCATTCGACGAAGGGCGTTGTTGGCCACGACGGCATCGAACGCGTGGGCGCGTGGCCCGGCGATCGCCGTGGCGCCCTGCACCGCGGTGCGCGTGCGGTATCCGTGCTCGGCCAGCCGCGCCTCGGCCGCGGCCAATAGGGGTTTCGCGGTACCGAGCAGGGTGTATTCGACTGTGTCCGTGGCGAGTTCGGCGAGCAACCGGGCGGCGCCGAGCCCACCGGCCACGTCCCACTCCGCGACCGTCCGCGCGTCCCTGGCGCGCAGGTCGTCGGCAATGGCCGCAAGGCATTTCGCGGTCCCTGGTGCCTGATCGTTGAGACTTTCCGGAGCGAGTACCGGGTCGTCCAGCAAGGCGATCGGGTCGGCATCGCCGCCGAGGATGGCCGCGAAGAGCGGGCCGGCCCACGCCAGCGCGTTCGCGGCGTGCTCGAGATGGGTGCCACCGGCGCTGGCGCGAAGCTCCTTGATCCACTCGGGATCGGTGACCTCACCCCATCGAGGACCGCGCCGGTAGACCGCCTCCGCGAGTTCCAGGACCGAGCGTTGCTCGAGGTATTCGAGCCAGATGTCCAGTACCGGAAGCTGTTCGGTGCTGACGGGCAGTTGCGCGCCGTCGTCCGGATCGACCATCGGCGCGACGATCGCGGCAAGCAGCACCTCCATCAATCGGTGCTCGAGCAGATCAGGATCGGCGGCGGCCTCGGCATCGGTTGTCGGCGCGCGGTTTTCCCGCTTGACCACGGCGGTACCGACGGCGTCGGCTGGGATCGCTGCCGGCGCCGACGCGCGTTCCACCACCGCGGCGACCAATTCCCTGCGCCCCTCGGTGGTCGCGATGGCCACCGCCTGTGCCACCGCCGGATGCGCTTGCAGGGCGGCTTCGATCTCGCCTAGCTCGATGCGGAAGCCGTTGATCTTCACCTGGTGATCGAGGCGACCGAGGAACTCCAGGTTGCCGTCGGGCCGGTAGCGGCCGAGATCGCCGGTGCGATACCAGCGTTCGCCCTCTTGCCGAGGGAAGCGTGCGGCAGTCAGCTCGGGATCGCCCCGATACCCGAGCGCCACCCCGCTACCGCCGATCCACAGTTCGCCGGGCACCCAGTCGGGGCAATCCCGGCCGCGGGTGTCGACCACTCGAAACTTCTGATTCCGCAACGGTTTTCCGTACGGGATCGATCGCCAGCCGGTCGGCACCTCGGCAACCTCGTACGCGTTCGACCAGATCGCGGCCTCGGTGGCGCCGCCGAGGGCGATCATCCGGCATCGTCCGTGCGACGAACGAGCCAGTCGGCCTGGCAGTTCCAGTCCGACCCAGTCGCCGGACAACAGCGCCAATCGCAGCGTGTCGGGGAGTTCGTCGGCCGCGGTCAGCATCATCTCCAGCAAGGCGGGGACGGAGTTCCAGACGGTGACGCCATGCCGCTGGCACAGGATCAGCCACTCGCGCGCGTCGCGGCGGCCGGACTCCGGCACCAGGACAGCCGCGCCGCCCACCGCGAGGAATCCGAAGATATCCCACACCGAGAGGTCGAAATCCAGTGCGGACACGGCCAATACGCGATCGCCGCCGCCGATGCCGAACCGCTCATCGATATCCTCGACCGTGTTGACCGCCGCTCGATGGCTCACCTCGACCCCTTTGGGCTGGCCTGTGGACCCGGAAGTGAAGATCACGTACGCGGTGTCGCCGGGGTCGGCGACCACGGGTACCGACAGTGGCCGTGCGCGCATAGCCGCATCGATTGTGAGCACCTCGATGCCGTCAGCGGCCGATTCCGCGAGCCCGCTGCCGTCGAGAATCACTCGGACGCCGCTGAGTTCGAGGATGCGGGCCCTGCGGTCGGCCGGCTGGTCGACGCCGATCGGCACGTACGCGGCGCCTGCCGCGAGCACGCCGAGGACGGCGGCGATCTGCTCCGCGCCCTTCGGCGCGATCACCGCGACATACGAACCGCGACCGATACCGCGCCGCACCAGCGCACCGGCTACGCACAGGGCGCGCCGAGCCAGCTCGTCGTGATCCATCGCCCCGTCGTCGCCCCACAGCAGGGCCGGCCGTCCGAACCGGCCCTCGGCACGCTCGAAAAACACGGTATGCAAAAGGTTTTCGGTCACATCGCGGGTCACCGAATTGACCGCGGCCCGCCGCTGCCGCTGCCCGACAGGCAGCGGGATCTCCGGCATCGCACTGTCTGCAGCGCCGTCGGTCAAGCCACGGATCAACCCCTCGTAGCCCGACATCATCGCGTCGAGCACGCCCTCCGGGAACAGCTCGTCCACGGCATCCCACACCAGCCGCACGCCGCCGTCGGGGGTGCGGTAGATCTGATGGTCGAGCCACAGCTGCGGGGTTTGCGTGATCATCCACGACACGTCGCCGAAGCGGGCCGCGAACTCGGCCGGAATCAGCGGCCCGGACAGGTCGCAGGAGAACGCCACCGGCGCCGAGCGGGGCGTATCCGCGTCGGCGCGCGCGAAGTCGCGCAGCACATCGACGCCGGTGTACGCGGCGTAGCCGATGTCTTCGTGCATCTGCTTCTGCACGGTGCGCGCGCATTCGGCGAAGCTTTCCCCGGACAGATCCACCTCGAGCAGCACGGTTCCGGTGAAATCGCCTACCAGCCGGGCGATCTCGGGGTGCGCGTCGAGGTCACGATCGAACAGCGGCAGATTGAGCAGGAAACGCTGCTCGCCACTCCAGCGACCCAGAATCATCGCGAACGCCGTCGCCAGCACCACGGCAGGCGTGAGACCCAGCTCGGCCGCCCGTCGCTCCACCCCGCGCCACTCGCCCTCGGCCAGCCCGAACGAGCGGCGGACGAACCTGGGCGCGGCGACCGCTTCCGGGTCGATTGCCAGCGGCAGCTTCGGTCCCCCAGGTAGCGACGGCAACCGTTGCCGCCAGTACGAGCGCGCCCGTTCGCGTTCCGCCGCGCGAATGCCGGTCTGATCGGCGAGATATCGGCCGAACGTATAGGTGAGCTCGTCCAGTCCGTCTGGATTGTCGTACAGGACAGCCAGTTCGGTGAGCATCAACCGGAAGCTGGCCAGGTCCGCGACCAGCATCTCGACGTTCAGGTGCAGCCGATCCAGTGCACCGGGGAGCCGGGTCAGCTGAACATCGATGACCTCGCCCCCATCGACGTTCATGTATCGGTGCGACAGCCGGTCCCGAAGATCGAGCGCGGCCTTGGCCGCGGCATCCGCCGGGTATTCGCGATAGTCATGCACGGCCAGACCCGGCCAGGTCGAGTGCGCCATGATGTGCTGGGTGGCGTCATCGGCGAACCGCGCCCGCAGCATCGGATGGCGGTCGATCAGTGCGCGGACGGCCCGCTCGAGGCGAGGTGGATCCACCTGTGCCACATCGAATTCCATGTAATTGTGGCAACTGACACCGCCGAGTGGCTGATCAGGGAGGCGACCGATCAGGTAGGCCTGCTGCACGGCAGTGAGCGGGAAGGACTGATCCGTTCGGTCGCACTGCTCCGGAACCCGCGAGGCCGCCTTCGGCGACGCGCCCTCGGCGAGGGTCACCAGTCCGAACCACACCGACAGTCGCGGGTCATCGGACAATTGCGCGAACGTGACCTCGGCACCGGAACCGTTGAGCCGGTTCGTCAGTCGCATCAACTCCATCGACTGCAGGCCGAGTTCGAAAAGGTTGCTGTCGTCGTCCGCGCTGGTCAATTCGATGCCGAGGACGCCGGACACCGCGCCGCGCAGGGCATCCCGGTTTCCCACGCCGGGATCGACATTCTCCGATGACATTACAAACTCCCTTGCCCGGCCTGGATCAACTCGACCAGGGAATGGCCCAGCACAGTGTCCGGATCTCCCAGGTCGAAAGCCAGATCGAAATGATTTCGGTTGGGTGCGACCAGATCCGTCACCCGGCCACCGCGGGCGCGCACGGCGGCCGCGAATTCCGTGTGCTGCCTGGCGAATTCGTCGGTTTCGTTATCCCCGCGCGCAATGACCAGCGGCGGGAGCGCGGCACCCAGGTTGTACAGGGGACTGCACGCGCGGGCCGAATCGGCGTCCAGTCCCAGCGGTTCGTTCACATAGGTTCGACGGACCGGTTCGAGGTCGTAGACGCCGCTCAGCAGCAGCGCGCCGCCGATCGCCTCGGCCGCCCGCATGCCGCACCGCTGCCAACCGGGTTCGTCGAGCAACGCCATGGCGACGAGGTGCGCGCCCGCGGAACAACCGCTCAGATATATCTGCCCTGGAGCGCCGGGCAGCCGGTCGGTGTTGCGAGCTATCCACCGTATTCCGTCGGCGACCATGGTGATGATCTCCGGCAGCCGGTATGTCGGGGCTAGGCCGTAACCAAGTACCGCCAACGAAATGCCTTGCGCGACGAGGCCTTCGGCCATGAAGGCGGATTCTCGTCGACTGAGCTCCTGCCAGTAGCCACCGTGCACGAACACCAGCACCGGGGCGCCCGCGTGGCCCGAGGGAAAGAAGTCGAGCAATTGCTCGGGCCACGGTCCATAACGTATACCGCGTCGCACAGCCAACCTGTCTCTGGCCGCCGCGCTGCGCACGGCGTACTCGTGCAGATAGACATTGATGTCCGCGACACGCGAACTCGGAGAATACTGAATGTCCAGGGATCGCTGGTCGTACGACAGATACATCGTCACGTCGATTTCACTCGTTTCGAATCAGCATATCGAAGAAAATCTACTGATTGGCCCGCATATGGGCGAAGTACTCATTCTGGGTTGGCAGTTCCTGTACCAGTTTCTCCGCCTTGGCCCGAATGCGATCGAACTCGAGCAGCGCCGCCCGATCGTCGACCATATCGAGCGCCGGAGAATGGCGGACCTCGATCCCGCCGGTACCGAGCAGAATGCAGTTGTACGAGTACGGCGGCAGGCCATGGTAGTACGGGTACACCGTCTCCGAGTCCGGCACCTTGTATTTCCAGGTCTCGAGCCGCTCGGCCAGTTCATCCGGGATCTTACGGGTCTTCGTATCCTGCCAATACTGGTTATCCGCACGCTTCGCGCCACGGTAATGCAGACACAGGAACTCTCGCACACCATCCATGACCCGCGATATCGAAAGGTTGTACTGCTCCCGCAGGCGGTCGTCGCCGCGCCCGGCCGGGAAGTATTTGACGATCTGCTCGATGGCCTGGTGGATGAAGAAGATCCCGGTCGATTCCAAAGGCTCGACGAATCCGCTCGCCAAACCGACCGCGACACAGTTGTTCACCCAGGAACGGCGGCTCCGGCCGACTCGCATCTTGATGTGGTTCGCCGAGACGTCGGCCGCCGCGGGGCCGACGAATTCGCGCAGCACGCGCTCGGCCTCCTCCGGCGTGGTGTATTCACTGGCATAGACGTATCCGGTGCCGACCCGGCTGATCAATGGGATGGTCCAGATCCACCCCGCGTCCTGCGCGGTCGCGGTTGTGCACGGCCGCAACGGTTCACGATCCATATCCAGCGGCACCTGGAGTGCCACCGCGCTGTCGTTGGGCAGGGTGTCCTGGTACGACACGAACGGCTCACCGAGCGCCTTGTTCAACAACACCCCGCGGAACCCGGTGCAGTCCACGAACAGGTCACCGGTGATGTCGCCGTGCTCGGCGGTGCGCACGTGCGAAATCCAGCCCTGCTCGTCGAGCGCGACATCCTCGACCTTGTCGACGATGTGCCGGACGCCGCGCTGGGTCGAATATTTCGTCAGGAACTTCGCCAGCAAATGGGCCTCGAAGTGATAGGCGTAAGGGATCTGCGCGCCCTGGTATTCGGCGATTGTCGACCTGGCCGCGGTATCGCTCAGATCGTGTTCGACGAAATCCTGGTCGATCAGTTTGCCGTCCAGGTAGCGGGGCGAGCGCTGGGCGTCGCACAGCGACGCCATCACGAAGCAGTCCTTGTCGAAACGGCTGGTGATCGGGTTCCGCAGCCACCAGTCGCTGAGTGGAAATCCGTCGACCGATCCCAACTGCTCGAAGGGGTGATAGAAATGATGACCCGGCTCTCGCCAATTCTCGAACCGGACCGCGAGCTTGTACGTGGCGTTGCAGGCCGGCATCCAGTCGGACTCGGCCAAGCGCAGGAACTCGAAGAAATGCCGAATGTCGCTGAACGTCGCCTCGCCGACACCGATGGTGCCGATCTGGTCCGATTCCACGACCGTCAGATCGATCCGCTCGCCGAAGGCGGCCGCCAGGTACGACGCGGTCATCCAGCCCGCCGTGCCACCACCGACGATCACGACTCGTTTTCTGTTGCCATTATCGGACATTGCTGCATTCTCCTTAACCATCGGTAACTCGCTCGACGACATCGGCTGATCCATCTCAGATCGGGCAATTCATAGTCATGACCGTGCCCTCGCGCCGCTCAGCTCGAGTAAATATTTCTGGAAACAATGTGCGCTCGGTCGAGCGCCACAAATATGCCGCGCCGGACGAGCCGGCCGTGCCCTGCGCGCCGCCGAGAAACAGCTCGGCCAGTTCGGCATGCCGGGCCCGCCACGCACGCACCGAGCCATCGATATTCGAGAGCGCCTGATATATCCGCTCGGTCGACGACGAGTCGCTGTGCGGTGTCCCCGCGGCGACCCGATCGCGATACTCGGCGAAAGCAGTGGACACCGACTTCTCGTCGAGGCGGCGCCGCATCCTTGCGCGTTCGGCGTCGGTCAACCCGGTGATGTTCAGGAATCGCGGATCTTTTGCGCCGCACAGAAATTCGATCTCGCGGTACTGGGCGGACTGGAATCCGCTCGAGGTGCCGAGCGTGGCCCGTAGCTCGTCGAACGATTCCGGCGTCAAGGTAGCAAGCACGGCGAAATGCTGGCTGATCACCTGCATGATGTGCGGCAGTCGCTCGAGCTGCGCGGCGGCCGCGGCCGCCTCGTCCGAGTCCAACGCCGCCCGCGCGGACTCCAAATGGCGCAGCACGACCGCGAACCAGATCTCACACGCCTGGTGCGTCGCGAAGAACAGCGTGCGGTCAGCTTCGTCACGCACACAGGCGATTTCGAGGAGTTCATCCAGTCGGAGTATTTCCCCATACGCCGGATCACGTTCGGTAGCTGGCGAATTGGTTGTCACGTGACGTTACCCTCCTCGTCCGATTCCATTCAGCGAGACTGCAATTGGCCAGCACGCAGTGCGTTCTTGTCGATCTTTCCCACCGGCGTGCGAGGCAATTCGGGCACGATGATCAGCTCATCCGGCAGCTTGTACGGCGCCAGACCGCGATCGCGGAAATGCTCTCGAATCGTCCGCAGCGAGACCGCGGGCGCCGCTACCTCCGCACCGGCAACGACGAAGACGCAGAGGCGTTCGCCGAGATCATCGTCGGGGATGCCGACCACCGCGGCATCGCGGACCAGCCGGTGCGCCAGCAGGTGGCCTTCGATCTCCTCGGCCGAAACCTTCTCTCCCCCATGGTGAATGATGTCTTTCAGCCGACCTTCGATGACAATGTGCCCCGCGTCGGTCAGCCTGGCCAGGTCGCCGGTGCGGAAGAATCCGTCCTCGGTGAACGCGCGCCGATTGACTTCCGGCGCGGCGAAGTAGCCCCGAATCGTATAGGGGCCGCGAGTGAGCAACTCGCCGATTCCGCCGCGCGCTACCGGATGATCGTCGGCGTCCACGATGCGGATTTCGTCGGCGGGCGAGAGCGGTTTGCCCTCGGTGCCGAAGACGATCTCCGGCGGGTCGTCGAGGCGGGTATGGGTGAGCAGGCCCTCGCCGATGCCGAACCAGTTCATGATGCGGCACCCGAGACTCGCGCTGACCCGAGCCGCGGCCGTCTGTCCGAATTTCGAGCTGCCCACCTGCATGGTCATCGCGCTCATGTCGATGGGGGTGTGCTGCGCGGCCTCCGCCCACAGCAGGGCCAGCGTGGGCACCAGCGCCGTGAGGGTGACCCCCTCCTGCTCGATCAGCGGAAAGACATGGTCCGGACTGGGATTGGCGGCCAGCACGGCCTTCCCGCCGACGAGCAGCGCGCCGAGCGCGCCGGGGCAGCCGAGCGCGGCATTGTGCGGCACCGGGTTGGCGGCGAGAAAGACTCCGCCGCTGTCGAATTCGGCGGCCCTGGCGCACTGGAAGATGTTGTACGCGTAGTCGTCATGGGTCCGCGGAATCAGCTTCGGCACCCCGGTCGTGCCGCCGGACAGCAACAGCAGCGCCACCTCGGACGCGTCGACCGGCGGCAGTTCCCGCGCCGCGGCCCGGGCGATCTCGGACAGCGGCGTGAATTCCGCTGCCTCGCCCGCGATCACGATATGCCGTAGACCGGGGACCGCATCGCGAACCTCGCGGGCAAGCGCTCGGTAATCGAAACCCTGGAACCGATCCGGGCCGATATAGGCCACCGCGGCCGACTGGCGCGCGAGGTGGACGATCTCGTCGCGGCGATGACCGGGCAATGCCATCACCGGAATCGCGCCGATGGTGAACAGCGCAAAGATAGTGGTGAGGAAATCAACCACGTTGGGCAGGTGCAGCACCACCCGGTCGCGCCAGCCGATGCCGAGCTCGAGCAGCCCGGCCGCGATCCGATCGGCCTCGTCGACGAGTTCCAGGTAGCTGACCCGACGTGTCATGTCCACCGCCGCGACCTTGTCCGGGCGGCGGCGGGCACTGTCGGCGAGCAGCTGCCCGAGCGAGATACCGTTCCAATAGCCCGCATTGCGATAACGCTCGGCAAAGTCGGGTGGCCACGGTACGAACCCGTCCAGCATGTGTCCTCCTCGGTAACGTGCCTTCAGCGTCGGGCAAAGGCCTCGACGGCGTACCGAGCCCCAACAGAGCTGCGACAGAAATGTGCGACCGGGTGATCGCGTCGACGGTGCCGAGGATCTGATCCGAGTCCGGCGCGGGGTGACGGAGAGACGAAAGATACTGGTACTTCGCCGGGTTCGGCGTGCGACTCTCGGTGACATGAACCAGGTACGAACCCGCGACCGCGGGTGGGTGCGGGCCCTCAACAGCGTGGCCAACCCCGCTGTCCGGCTGGTGTGCTTCCCATACTCCGGCGGCTCGGCGGCAACCTATCGCGCCTGGGCCTCGGCGATGCCGGCGGGTTTTCAACTGATTGCGGTGCAATACCCCGGTCACGCCGATCGGATCGCCGCGGCGCCGGCGGGCAGCGTAGCGGAGATGGCATCGTCGGTCGCCGGGGAACTGGCTCGACTGGATCCGGCTCGCTGCGCCCTGTTCGGGCACAGCCTGGGCGCCGTAGTCGCCTACGAGACCGCGAAAGTGTTGCAGAACAACGGAACACCGGCGGATTGCCTGTTCGTTTCGGGCGCGGCCGCGCCGTGGCAGGCCGGTGGCGGCACAACCCATCGGGCCACCGACGACGAATTATGGTCAGCTCTAAGGGATCTCGGCGGAATCGAGGCGGACATCGCCGACCATGCCGAGCTGCGTGAGCTGCTGCTACCGGTGCTCCGGTCCGACATCGCGCTGCACGAGACCTATCGTCCCGCGCCGGAGACCGAACCGCTACGCTGCCAGGTCCGCTGCTACTACAACACCGAGGATCCTCTGGTGGATAGTGCGCGGCTCGTCGCGTGGGCCGCGGTCGGTACCGGCCGATTCGGCCTACGGGCCTGGCCGGGCGGCCATTTCCAGTCGCTCACGGACTCGACCGAACTGATCGGCGACATCGTCGCGACGCTCGCGGAAAGCGGGGTGCCGCAATGACTCTGGACGGCAAGTCGATCGTGGTCACCGGTGCGGCCACCGGTATCGGCCGGGGAATCACCGAATGCCTGCTGAAGTCGGGCGCCAGCGTGACGATGGTCGGGCGCCGCGCCGAGCCGCTGCGAGAGCTGGCGGATGGATACGGGGACGCGGCCGCGGTGCTGGTCCAGGATATCTGCGCACTCGGTGCCGCCGAACGGATCGTCGCGGCGGCGATCGAACGCTTCGACGGACTCGACGCCGTGGTCAACAACGCGGGCTCGGCCCGGTTCGGCAGGCTGGAGGCGATCGACCCCGCGCAGTTCGACGCGATGTTCGCCGTCAATGTCCGGGCGCCCGCCGACCTGATCCGCTGCGCGCTACCTCAGCTGCGCGCCAATCATGGCAGCGTGGTCAACATTTCGTCGGTCGGCGGCGTGCTGTCCATGCCGGGCCGCGCCTATTACGGCGCGACCAAGGCGGCCATGAACAGCCTGACTCGTTCGCTGGCCAGGGAACTCGCCCCGGACGTGCGGGTGAACGCCATCCTCCCCGGGCCGGTGGACACCCCGATGTGGACCGAGACCGGTCTGAGCGAGGCCGCGACCGACCAGCTCCGCACCGACCTGCTCTCGTCCACCCCGATGGGACGCCTCGGTGCGAGTACCGAACTCGGCCGATGGGCGTGCCTGCTGCTCGACCCGGATCTGTCGAGCTGGGTGACCGGCGCGCTGATCCCGGTCGACGGCGGCCGCACCGCGTGAAAACGGTTGACTCCGATGATAATTCGACGAATACAGGTGGTACGAGCGTGAGTCCAGATATCTTCTCCGTCGCTGGATCGATTCCGTCGTCGTGTCTGCACGACATCTTCCGAGCGGCGCAGACCCAAGAGGAACGGACCGGCACCGAGGTGGTGAAGCTGCACGTCGGTGAGCCGTACTTCCATCCCTCCGATGCGGTCGCCGAGGCGTTCATCGATGCCGTGCGCCGCGGCGACACCAAGTACACCGGCCCGGAGGGCCTGACTCCGCTGCGCGAGGCGGTGGTGGACAAACTGCGCGCGGACAACGCGGTGGACACCGAGTTTTCCCGGGTGCTGATCTCCCCCGGTTCCTGTCAGGGTCTGGCCGCCCTGATGCAGTCGCTCGCCGAGCCAGGCGCCGAAATCCTGCTGCCGGAACTGCATTGGCCCGTGCACCTGCAGCAAAGCCTGCTCGCGGGTTTCCGGCCGGTGCTGTATCCGCTCGGGCCGGACTTCCGGCCCGATCCCGAGGCGATCGCGGCCGTCGCGACGCCACGCACCCGGGTGCTGCTGCTCAACTCACCGGCCAACCCGTCCGGCGTCACCCTCGATCCCGAGGTGCTGGCCGCCGTGCTCGACCTGGCCCGCAGGCGGGGCTGGCACGTCATCAGCGACGAAGCCTACGAGCATTTCTGCTACGAGGACGAGCACGTCTCGGTCGCCTCGCTCGAGCGAGACGTGCCGGTGGACGAGCGCATCGTGCACAGCGTCTTCACCTTCTCCAAAAGCTTTGCGATGACCGGTTATCGGCTCGGTTATATCGCGCTGGCCAACGACCGGGCCGCGGATGTCATGAAGGTCGTCCAGGAGGCCAATGTCATCGGCACGTCGACGCCGGTTCAGCATGCCGGGATCGCCGCGTTGCACGGCCGGGCCGACGCTGCGGCAACCAATCGAAAGTTGGTGCAGCGCAGCCGGGATGTGGCACTGTCGCCGCTGATCGAGGCGGGGTTGCTCAGCGAACTGCCCGCGGGCGGGTGGTACGCGATGCTCGATGTGAGCCGGACCGGGCTCGACGCCGAGACGTTCGCGATGCGGCTGCTCGCGCGCACCGGTGTCGCGGTGGTGGCGGGCAACGGCTTCGCCATGCGGCCCGACCTGGACGATCGGGGTCGGCTCCGTTCCTTCGGCTACGCGCCATGGGCGCGGCATTTGATCCGCATCGCCTTTTGTGTGGATCCGGCACAGCTCGAGCTCGGGGTGCAACGGCTGGTGGAATTCGTCGACGAATGCGACGGCGACGGGCAGCGGCACGGGATCCATTCGTGATCGCCGCCGCGGCCAGGAGGAGGTAGCTCACCATGCGGGATCCCGTACCGGACACACTGCTGCGAACACCAGTCGACGTGGCGCAGTTCAGGTCCCTGATGACAACGCATCCGGCCGGGGTCGCCGTCGTGACCACCACGGACCCGGATGGCAGGCCATGGGGGATGACCTGTTCGTCCATATGCAGCGTGGCACTGGAACCACCGACCTTGCTCGTGTGCCTGCGCGCGGAAAGCCCGACGCTGGCGGCGCTGCTTCGGGTGTCCGCGTTCGCTGTCAACCTCTTACACGACCGGGCCGAACCAGCGGCGAGTCTGTTCGCCTCGTCCGTGGCGGACCGATTCGAACGGGTCGCCTGGGTCCGGGAACCGGAGTCCGGGGTGCCGCACCTGACCGAAGACGCCCATACGATCGCGGACTGCCGGGTGCGCGACACACTGTCCGTCGGCGACCACATGGTGGTTTTCGGGGAGGTGTTCGGGGTGGTGTCACCGGCGGTTCGATCGTCGAGTCCGCTGCTGTACGGAATGCGGCGGTACTGGTCACTGGCGGTCAACCCGGGGTCCGGAGGCGACGGTGAGTAGCGAATTGATCGGCGCCGGGCGAGCGGCGGCCGGGCCGACACCGCGTATCCCCGATTGCCCGCTCGCGCGCACGGCCCAGACGATTGGTCCCTGGTGGACCCTGGAGATCCTGCACGAGATGTTCGACGGATACACCGAATTCGAGTCGATCAGCCGGAATCTGGAGACGCCCGCCGACATTCTCCTGGATCGAATGGCCGCTCTGCTGGCGAAGGGGCTGCTCGAAACCGAGCACGACTCCGCGAATCCGAGGGACCGGAACTATCGGCTCACCGATCTCGGTCGTTCGCTGCGCCCGGTCATCCTGGCCATGGCGGCGTGGGGGAATCATCTACTGGCGCCGCAGGATCGCAGTCTCATCCTGGTCGACGCCGCGACGGGCGCGGAGGCGGACCCGGTGCTCGTGGACCGCTGGACCGGCCGACCAGTCGAGGGCACCGGCTACTTCTTCGTGCGCGGTCCCAAGGCAAGTGCATTGATCAGCGCCCGGTATCCACCGAATCCCGGTGCGGCGGAACGCAACTCGGCGGAGGAACAATGAGTCAGCTCACGGTAGACGTTCGTTCGCTGGACCTCACCGACCCGGCGACCTTCCTCAGCAACGACATCCATGAATTCTGGCGTCGAGCGCGGGCGGAACATCCGGTCTACTGGCACGATCCCACCGACCGGAAACCCGGATTCTGGGTGGTGTCCCGCTATTCCGACGTTCAGTCGTCGTACAGCAACCCCGCGCTGAGCTCGGCCCGGGGCAACGTCCTCGATGTCGTACTGCGCGGCGACGACTCGGCGGGCGGCAGCATGCTCGCGGTCACCGATGGTCCACACCACCGCAGGCTGCGCACCGTCCTGCACCGCGCGTTCACGCCCAGGGTGCTCGGCGAGGTGGTCGAGAAGGTCAGGCAACGCACCACCGAGCTGTTGTCGACGGTCGCCGGGCTGGACAGCTTCGACTTCGCCGCCGAGGTCGCCGACCACATTCCGATGAACACGATCTGCGATCTGCTGTCCATTCCGGCCGCGGACCGCGCGGATCTGCTGCGCTGGAACAAGATGGCGTTGTCGTCGGATCGGGCCGACAGCACCGAGCTCGACGCCCTCGGTGCCCGCAACGAAATACTGCTCTACCTCATGGAATTGACCCAGGACCGGCGGGACGACCCGGGCAGCGACGTGATCAGCATGCTCGCCACCGCGGTCGTCGACGACCGGCCGCTCACCGTGGCGGAGATCGCGGTCAACTGCTACAGCCTCATTCTCGGCGGCGACGAAACATCCCGAGTATCGGCGATCGGGGCGGTACTGGCGTTGATCGAGAACCCCGACCAGTGGCACGCGCTGCGGTCCGGCGACGTCGCCGTCGACTCGGCGGTGGAGGAGGTGCTGCGCTGGACGACGCCGCCGCTGCACGTCGCGCGCACCGCGGTGCAGGACCTGGATATCGGCGGCACCGCGGTGCGCAAGGGCGACATCGTCACGCTGTGGAACGTCTCCGCCAACAATGACGAATCGGCCTTTCCGCAACCACGCCGTTTTCTGCTGTCGCGCTCCCCCAACAAGCACCTCTCACTCGGCCACGGCCCGCACTTCTGCCTGGGCGCCTTTCTCGGCCGGGCGGAACTGCGGGTGCTGCTTGGTGCCCTGGTGGCCGGCGTCGCGCGGATGGAACTGCGCGGGGCACCCCGCCCCCTCTACTCGAATTTCATCTACGGCTGCGACAGCCTTCCGGTGCACTTCGCGAGCCACTGATAAGCGGGCACCCGATGGAAAGAAACCGGCAAGAGTCCGCGCAGTCGCCGGGCGCACCTGAAAACATTGAGTAATGAGAAAGAACGTCTGTGTAATCGGTGCCGGCCCCTCCGGCTTGGTCGCGGTGAAAGAGCTATTGGATGAAAAACACACGGTGACCTGCTTCGACCGTAGCACCGAACTCGGTGGAGTATTCCGTTCGGGAATCGGCCCCGACGAAATGGGCGCCTACGACTCGACGATGCTGACCATCTCCAATTACATGATGACTTTCTCCAGCTTTCCGCCGCAGCACGACGAACGTCGATATTGGTCCGCAGCCGAATATCGGCAATATCTGATGGATTTCGCCAAGAAATTCGGCGTCGATTCGACCATCCGTTACCGAACGGATGTCGTGAGCGTGTCGAAGAATGACAGCGGCGGCTATACGGTCGAGGTCGCGCCGGTCGACGACCCGGCGGGACGCACTGCGCACCAGTTCGATGCGGTAGTCGTCTCCACCGGCACCCACCGGATCCCGAACTACGTCGACCTCCCTGGTCAGGAGGACTTCACCGGCGAGATCGTGCACTCGGCCTATTACCGCAATGCCGAGCGATTTCGCGGAAAACGAATCCTCTGCGTCGGCATCGGCGAAACGGCCGCGGATGTCGTGAACGAGGTCGCCCAGGTGGCGGCGAGCTGCACGCTGTCCGTGCGACGCTATCAGCCTGTCGTCGCCAGATATCCAGGCTCCCGAACCTTCACGAATGACACCTACACCTCCTACGTGTTGAATTCGGTACCGCTACCGGCCGCCACCGCGGTGCAGCGAGTGGGGGCCCAACTGGGTAAAAGGTACGGCAAGACGGCCATCACCAGGGCAGTGGCCGATTGGAATTCGAAGAACAAGCACTTCTTCAATCACTTCTATACCAAGAACGAAGCATTCATCCATCGGGTCGTCGACGGCAAGCTGGCCGTCAACGCCTCCGGCATCGACCGCCTCGGCAAGGATTACGTGCTCTTCAAGGACGGTCACCGGGAGAATATCGACACCATCGTCTTGAACACCGGATACGTCGAGGATTTCAGTCTGGTGCGGGACGTGCGCATCGACGACGTGCGGAGAATGTACAAGCATATGATCCATCCCGATCTCGGCGCCGGCATAGTTTTCATCGGATGGGCCCGGCCCGGCACCGGCGGCGTGCCTGCCTGCTCCGAAATGCAGAGCCGCTACTTCGCCCTGCTGTGCAGTGGCAAACTCCAGCTGCCCGACCGCGTCCGCCTCCTCGGCCACATCGAGCGGCAGGCCGCATACGAGAACGAGGTCTTCTTCGGCAATCCCGAGCTGCGGACGCTGGTGCACTACCCCCGCTACATGATCGACTTCGCGAAGGTGCTCGGCTGCTCGCCGTGGCGTCCGGAGGTCTTCCTGAATCCCCGGCTGGCATTTCACCTCTGGTGGGGTTCCCAGGTGCCGCCAGTTTTTCGGCTGTACGGTCCGCACAGCGATCCCGAGACCGCACGGACCACGATCCTCAGTTTGCCGACCGGATTCAGTGCGGTTCAGATGCTGCTGGCTTCGGCGTTCATCGGCGGCGCACGGGTACTGACCGCGGTGGGCTTGATGAAGCGGGACCCAGCCTACTGAGCCGACCTGCCGCACCACGACGAAGCGGCCCTTGGTCGACGATTCCCATTGCCAGACTGGGAATCTCCACCCGAGGACCGCTTCGCGACGTCGGCCAAGCCGCCGCCGGATACGATGCTGCGCTACCCCACCGCAGCCGCACACCTTCTGACATCCGCACGCGTGTCAGTGCGGCGAGCTGCTGTGCGGGACATCAGATGGTGTGCGGCTGTTTCTGCGGCCAGGCACTAGCTCACAGCAGCAATTCTGGGGAGTTCAGTTCGAGCCAGACAGCCAGTGCGATCGTGCGCTCCAGGCCCGCACGGGTGGGAAAGGGCATCCGTGCCGGGTCCAGCGCGACCGCATTCTCTACCCGCTCCCGATCGGCCAGCGTGAAGATCGGCGAATCAGGTTCGGCCAGGCGTTCTTTCATCTGCTGTTGCAGGTTCCCGATGTAGGCCGCGTCCTGCGTGGACGGGAACGCGCTCTTCACCCGCTCCACCACCGACCCGGGCAGCACATGTTTGGCGGCGGCCCGCAGCAGGCTCTTCTCTCTGCCGTCGAAGGACTTCATCGACCATGGAACGTTGTACATGTACTCGACGAGCCGATGGTCGCAGAACGGCACCCGCACCTCCAACCCGACCGCCATCGACATCCGATCCTTACGGTCCAGCAGCTGCCGCACGAACCGCGTCAGGCTCAGGTGACAGATCGTGCGCATCCGGTACTCGACCTCGGATTCGCCGTCCAGGTGCTCGACCTCCGCGATGGCGGTGGCGTATTGGTCGGCGATGTAGTCGTCCAAACCCACTCGCTCCCGCAACTCGGGGCGCAGGATCGAGTCCGCGCTGCCGAGGTACTGCCGGAAGGCGGGCAGCCACGGGAACGTCTTCGCGTGCACGCTGTCGTCATGGAACCAGCTGTAGCCGCCGAACACCTCGTCGGCCGACTCTCCCGACAGCGCGACCGTCGAATGCTCACGGATCGCCCGGAACAATAGATACAGCGAGCTGTCCAGGTCGCCGAAGGTGACCGGGATATCGCGGGCGCCGATCACCGCGTGGCGCACCGAAACATCGGACAGCTCAGCAGGATCGAGCACGACGTCCTGATGCATCGACTGCACCAGCGTGGCCACGTCCCGCACGTACGGCGAGTCCGGGGTGTCATGCATCTCGTCGGGCACGAAGTTCTTCTCCTGGTCGATGAAGTCGACCGAGAACGTGCGCACCCGCTCCCCCCTGCGCGCCAGTTCCTGCGCCGCCAGGCCGGTGATGGCGCTGGAGTCCAACCCGCCCGAGAGCAGGACGCCCTGCGGCACATCCGAAATCAACTGCCGCCGCACGGTGTCGGTCAACAGGTGGCGTACCCGGTCCACGGTGTCGGTGAGGCTGTCATGATGCTCGGCCGGGGTCAGCTTCCAATAGGTGCGCTTCCGAATGCCCTTGCGGTCCACTGTCATCACCGTGCCGGGGAGCACCTCCGCCATCCCCTTCCACAGCGCCCAGCCCGGCGGCTTCGTGTACGCGAACACCTCGCGCAGACCGTCGAGTTCGACGGTCTTGCGCGCCAGCGGATTCGCCAGGATCGCCTTCGGCTCCGACCCGAACAGCACGCCGTCCGGCGTCGGATAATAGTAGAAAGGCTTGACCCCCATACGGTCTCGCACCATCACCAGCTTTTCGTCACGCTGGTCCCAGATCGCGAACGCGTACATCCCGTTGAGCTCATCGACCAGTCCGTCGCCCCACTGCAGGTACGCCCGCAACACCACCTCGGTATCACTGTCGGTGGTGAAGCTGTGCCCCAGCGCCGCAAGCCGGTTGCGCAACTGCAGAAAGTTGTACGCCTCGCCCGAATACACCAGCGCGACATCGCCATTCGGCGTTGCCACGGTCATCGGTTGCGCACCGCCCGGCAGATCGATCACCGCCAGCCGCCGATGCCCGAGCCCGGCATGCGTCCGCACGAAGGTGCCCCGCCCGTCCGGTCCACGGCAGGCCATGGTCTCGGTCATCGCGTCGATCACCTCCGACCGACGAGTCAGATCGGAGTCGAACGAAACCCACCCTGCAATACCGCACATTCTCGCGGCCCTCCAGATCGATAGTGTGTGAATTGATTTCGAGAATCAAGCCCGGACGGGCTCTGCCTGCTCCATGAGCCGCGCCAACTCCGCCAAGCTCGCCGCCGCGAACATCGCTCGCATCGACACGTGCACACCGAGCTCCTTGCGCATCCGGCTGGCCAGTTTCGCGGCGAGCACCGAGTGGCCGCCCAGATCGAAGAAGTTGTCCTGTGGCGTCACGCCGCTGATCTGCAGCGTCTCCATCACCAGCTCGCACAGCAGCTGTTCGTAGGACTTCGGCTCGTTCGCGACGGAAGCGGCGAACGGTGCCGGCTCGGCCGCCGGACGCACGGCCCGCTCAGCGAGGGCCTTGCGGTCGATCTTCCCGTTCAAGAGCGTGGGAAACTGCTCCAGCAGCACGAACGTGGACGGAACCATGTGTTCGGGCAGCGTCCGGCGCGCGTGTTCGCGCAACTGCGCCTCGGTAACAGCGTGCCGTGCCGAGGTTTTGACGTAGGCGGCGACACTCGCGGTGGCGACATCGGCACCGCTGACGACCGCGACGACGATCTCCACCGCCGGGTGGCCGGCCAGTCGCGCTTCTACCTCGCCGAGTTCGATACGGAAGCCGCGGACCTTCACCTGATGATCGATCCGGCCGGTGAAATAGAATTCGCCGTCGGCTTCGTGTCTGCCGCGGTCGCCCGATCGATACATTCTGCTGCCCGGGGCGCCGTACGGATCGGCGACGAACCGAGCCGCGGTCAGGCCGGGCCGGTTCAGGTAACCGCGCGCCAATCCGGTTCCGGCCAAGTACAACTCGCCCTCGTCGCCGTCGCCGCAGTCGCCAACCAGTTCGTCGAGCACGTACACCACGCCGCCGTCCCACGGCGACCCGATGGTCACCTCCGCCTGGACGCCGTCGATCGGGCCGCCGACCGCCGCACCGACGGTCACCTCGGTCGGGCCGTAACCGTTGAACAGACGCCTGCCCTTGGACCACGCCTCGGCCAGCGACCCGGTGCACACATCGCCGGTGGAGGTGATGGTGCCGCCGAGAAGCAGCCCCGCGCTGTCGGTGCCGCCCAGCGCGACCGGCGGCAGGACCGCGTGTTTGACGTCGTACTTCAGCAAGGTTTCGCGTAGCGAATCGCCGGGCAGCAACGCGTCCGCGTCGGCCATCACCAGTGTCGCGCCGCGCAGCAACGCCAGCGTGAAGTCCCAGAACCAGGCGTCGAAACTGAACGACGCCCATTGCAGCACCCGGTCGCCGCGTTCGACATCGAACACCCGCGCTTGGGTTGCGACCAGATCCGCGACGCCGGCATGGCTGACCGCGACCCCCTTGGGGACGCCGGTCGAGCCGGAGGTGTAGATGACGTACATCAGATGAGCCGGCGTCAGTAGCGCCAGACGCTCGCTCGCAGTGACGTTTTCGCCGCGTTCCCGCTCGCACATCGCCTCGAACGGCGGTGCGTCGAGCACCATCTCCGGCACCTCGAGCCGCAGCGCGGTGACGTCCTCGGTCCGCAGCAACAGGACCGGGCGCGCGTCCCCGATCATGTGCGCGAGCCGCTCTGCCGGATAGCTCGGGTCGAGCGGCAGGTACGCGCCGCCCGCCTTCAGCACCGCGAGCACCGCGACGATCAGCCGGATCGATCGCGGCACCGCGACCGCGACCAGTGCGTCCGGCCCGACGCCGGCCGCGATCAGGCGTCGAGCGAGCCGGTTCGCGCGGGCGTTCAACTCCGAATAGTCGACGACGGTCTCCCCGAAAATGACCGCCGGAGTATGGGGCGACTCGGCAACCGTGGATTCGAAGAAATCCGAAACTGTATTCAACTTCGCTCAGCCTCCGGCGCATACTTCATTACGTTTGATACAAGAGAATACGCCGCAGGCGTGGCAACGTAGGAGATTCTTTCCCGAGTCTGTCAGGCCGTGACCGGTCGCCGCCGATCAGGGGCTAGGCGGGCTCGACGACGAAACCGCGACCCCAGATATTCCGCACCGCGAGATCAATTAATTGCAGGCGGCGGCGCAATCGCATTACATGCAGGTCGAGCGCATTGCTGGACGAGCTGGCACCCGAATGTTCGAGTATCTGCCGCAGTTCACTGCGATAGACGAGATTGCCGTAGCGCGAGATCAGCGGCGCAACCATTTCGCATTGCGTCATGGAGAGCGTGACGGATGCGTCCTTGTAATAGAGAATGCCGGCCGGGTCGAGTAACGGCTTCGAATTGAGCACGGCGCGGGCGGCCAGCTGACGAACGCGGGCATAGAGATCTTCCGAACCTATAGGCGGACGTACCCAGTCCTCGTTGAGGCTCAACTGCTCCGGCGGTTGGGCGCCGTGCTCGACTATCAGGAGGCAGAGATGCTGGCCTGCTTTACACTGCTCGCGGATATCCCTTTCCGCGGGCCAGCGTACGAATTTGACCGACTCTTTGACATTGACCTGCACAAGTACTCCTTAAAGCAATTCTGCCCGTCGAGACCGAGCAGCAGGCGTCGCAACGCCGTCTTCCGCACAGCTATCGGCATGCCATCGGCTCAGCACGAATCACAAAGCAGCCGCAGGCATCTCATCGTCACCCGGTGCGAGCCGGGCCGAAGCGCTACATGAAATCCGGAACTATCGTGAAAGGCGCGAATATCCGGCAGATTTCGGATTCACGACAGGTCCGACTCGAGCGACTTCCGAATAATCCTCCCCGCTGCAGGACCGATACAATTCAATGCGCTGACGGTAAATTCAGGAGCAAGAAACAGCTGGTGAGTACCGCCGGCGATGCTGGCGTCCTCAACTCTAACAGCCGTTTCGAACATCTGGCAATACAAAAAATCACCCGACGATAGGTCGTGAACATTACCTATCACCGCCGTGAAGAATGCACATTGCGACTATTCGAAAATAACCACCGCAGGACGCGCCATATTTCGACACGCCTGCGGCTACGGACGATTCGAACCAAGCAAGCGATCGGTAGTACTTGCGATCCAGGGACCGCTACGACGAGGTCATTGAGCACATATCCAGGACGCCTCGAGCGCGACCCGGACCGCATCGATCCGGTTGCGCGCGCCGAGCTTCGCGACGGTGGAGGAAAGGTAGTTCCGGACAGTTCCCTCCGATAGATTGCAGCACGCGGCAATTTCGGCGACGGTATCACCGAGCGCCGCGCACTCCAGCACCGTGATCTCGCGCGGGCTCAGCGGGCAGTCGCCATTCTGCATCGCCGCGACCGTCATATCCGGATCGAACACCCGCTGACCTCGATAAACCTGGTAAATCGCGTCGAAAAGCTGGCGGGTGGGCACATCCTTCTGCACCAGACCGGCGATCGGCCCCGCGAAGGCCCGGCGAACGACGGCACGGTCGAACCGCATACCGAGCAAAATGGTCCGGCATCCAGGAATTTCGGCCAGCTTCTCCGCAACTCCGACGGCGCTCGTCTGACCGCTCTCCGATCCGACAACTACGACCGATGGCCGAAGTCGCGAGGCGAGTTTCACTGCGTCATCGCTATCGCCCGCCGCGCCGATCACATCGATTCTTTCGCTTCGCCTGAGCAGGGCCACCAGCGCTACTCTGGACAACTCGAACTCTTCGGCTACCATGACCTCGACTACTTCGGTAGACTTACTAACCGACGATTCATGACGGAGCCATGCACTCGGCATTATCTCAACGGCCTGAGTTACCACGACCGCCCTCCTTAACTCTTTGTGGATCCCTATCACGGCATGGCAACGTCCATCGACACGAATGTGGCGATGCGTGCGCATACTCCCCCCCACGCCGAAAGGCCGGAACTACCGGCCTTTTTGAGAAATAGCGTGAGACTGTTCAGCGTGCAAAGGCCTTCTCTCCCACCACCCGAGAAGGCCTTTACCCGTTACTGAAGCTGCCCGACCATCGGAGGCGACTGTCGCGCGCTCCAGATACGCCTTGCCGCAGTGCAATCGGGCGGGAAACGATGTACTCGTACCATGTCCTGCTACCTCCCAGAGCAAATCGGGCAGCACACAACTGAACGTGCGCCCAGAGAGGCCGTCGCCGAGTGGCACTCCCGAGGGCCCCGCTCCAAGAGAGTCGGTGTGCAAGACCCGCAACCATTTTTCAAGCTACGGCGCGCCAGATGATTGTGCGAGCCCCTACTGCCGGGGGCTCCGGGCCGCCGAAGGCGGACGAATCACTCCGCGCGGACCTGGCTCGCCTCTGGCA
Organism: Nocardia sp. NPDC051321; assembly: GCF_044455225.1. Taxonomy (NCBI): domain Bacteria; kingdom Bacillati; phylum Actinomycetota; class Actinomycetes; order Mycobacteriales; family Nocardiaceae; genus Nocardia; species Nocardia sp. NPDC051321. Next base: position 301,628 of record NZ_JBITEM010000009.1, read on the forward strand.
TGATCGCGCTGTCGGACAACTAGGCATCTTGTCTCATCACAGTCCGGTTACGGGAGGCATTCTGCGCATGTTGCGCTGGAACCACTAGTCAGGTTGCGCGGAAATCGTCGGGAATACACAGTGGCTGACACATTGCACTTCCCGGCCGGTGAGGAACACGCGCATGAAGAACCTGCTTGCCCAGTTCGAGGATAAGGCACCCGAGATCGTGTTCGAGTGGCAGGATTCCGAGACCACCGCCAAGGGCTGGGTGGTGATCAACTCGTTGCGCGGCGGAGCGGCGGGCGGCGGGACGCGGATGCGCCGCGGACTCGATCGCAATGAGGTCGAATCGCTGGCGAAGACCATGGAAATCAAGTTCACCGTCTCCGGGCCCGCGATCGGCGGCGCGAAATCGGGGATCGATTTCGACCCGCGCGATCCCCGCAAAGGCGAGGTGCTCAGCCGATGGTATCGGGCGGTCGCTCCGCTGCTGCGGGCCTATTACGGCACCGGCGGCGATCTCAATGTCGACGAGATGGCCGAGGTGGTGCCGATCACCGAACGTTACGGGCTGTGGCACCCGCAGCAAGGAGTTGTCAACGGGCACTACGGAACTGACGATCGGGAACTCGTCCAGCGGGTCGGCCAACTCCGGCTCGGGGTGGCCAAGGTGATCGAGGATCGGCGCTTCACCCCGAATCCGAACGGGAAATACACTGTCGCGGACCTGATTACCGGTTGGGGCGTCGCCGAGTCGGTCCGTCATTTCTATCGGATCTACGGTGGCGAACTCGCCGGGAAACGAGTGATCGTCCAGGGCTGGGGCAATGTCGGCGCGGCCGCCGCCTACTACGCGGCGCAGGCCGGGGCCCGGATCGTCGGCATCATCGATCGCGACGGCGGGGTTGTCAATCCCGCCGGGTACACCCTGGAAGAAACCCGAGAGTTGTTCTTGGCCAAGCAAGGTAACGCGCTGCACGCCGACGGCGCACTGCCGTTCGACGAGATCAACGACCGCATCTGGAATCTCGGCGCCGAGGTGTTCCTGCCGTGCGCGGCGTCCCGGCTGGTCACCCATGACCAGATCGATCGGCTGACGTCGAACGGATTGGAAGTGATCGCCAGCGGCGCCAACGTGCCCTTCGCGGACTCCGAGATCTTCTACGGCCCGATCTACGAGCACGCGGACAAGAGCGTCGCGGTCGTCCCCGACTTCATCGCCAACTGCGGCATGGCCCGCGCTTTCGCGTTGCTGATGCAAGGCGATGTCGAGGTGTCGGACGAGGCCATCTTCGGCGACATCTCGACCACCATCGCCACCGCCCTCGACCGCTGCCACGCCCGCTCGGACCTCACCACGAACGTGGCGAGCACGGCCTTCGAAATCGCCCTCGACCAACTCGTCTAGCGCAGCTGACCACCTCACCACGCTCAGCCGCGGCGAGGGTGGCGGCGCGGCGGGTCAAGAAAGTTGTCCCGCACTGAAACCGTAGTAGCCGTAACTCAGCCATTGGTCTCGGCACGCGGGCGTCTCATTGAGCACCGCCACTTTCGATCCGGGCCGCACCACAGCCTTGTATTACCGTCGGGCCCCTGTCAATTCTTAGCAGCCGACCTGACGACAGCGGACGATACCGCGATTATCCCCTCCCCTGGACCGCTGAACATGCCGTGTCGATTGAACGAACGACAGTGAAATCCGTTGGTGCGGACTACCGTTGGGGACGTCGCTGAGCTGCTGTTACCTGCTGGGCGGATTCAGAAGAGAGGAAGCGTGGCCACATGAGTGAACCCCGGGCGACGATTCTGCCAGTGTACTTTGTAGCGGACGAGTCGTATTCGATGAGTAATGACGTCGCCGATCTGAACATCGGCTTGACGAGTCTGCTGGACGCACTACAGAGTGAGTCGATGGCCGCGGCCAAAGTCCGTTTCTGCGTGATGGGGTTCTCGGATACCGCGATCTGCTATCTGGAACCGGCCGATTTGCGGCAGATAGATGCCATGCCGGAATTGACCGCGCGTGGCTCGACATCGTTCGCCGCCGCATTCGACGCGCTCACCACTCGAATCCCGCAGGACATCGCCAAACTCAAGTCCGACGGCTATCTGGTGAACCGGCCCGCCGTGTTCTTCCTGACCGACGGCGCACCGAACGGCGGCGACGGTTGGGAAGCCGCGCACGCTCGCCTCACGAGTTTCCCGGCGCGCCCCAATATTCTCGCGTTCGGGATCGGTCAGGCCAATGTGGATGTCATCAGAATGGTCGCCACCAGTCCGCAATATGCGTTCATCACCGCGGCAGGTACCGATACCGGGGTGGCGATCTCGAAGTTCATCACCGCACTGACCCAATCGGTGATCAACTCGGGGCAAGCGCTGGCGACCGGACAGGCATCGCTACAGGTCGCGAAGCCCGACGGTTTCGTATCCCTCGCAGTGGATACCGTGTAGATGCGGTTTACCAAGAAGAAAGAAAAGCAACCGACCGTCGACGCACCGGCCGAGCTCGAGGTCACGAGCGAAGAACCCGACGACGCGGCCGAGGTCCCCGATCCGGTCAAGGCGGGTTGGCCGTCGAGCGACCCGATCGTGGTCGGCGAGCCAACGGCCACCTTCGAGCCCAACGCCGTGGGCGAGGAGTATCGCCGGACGCCGTATCGGCCGGACACGCTGATCGATGGGTGGTCTCGCGGCCCGTTCGCGATCAGGGCGGCGTCGGTGCGTGGGCACCTGCACCGATACAACGGGGCACCGCGCCAGGACGATTTCGCCGTCGCACTGCCCATGGATCACGATCGTCTGATCGTTTCGGTCGCTGACGGTGTGTCCGCTGCCGCGCAGTCGCATATCGGCGCGACAACGGCTGTGCGCTATTCGGCTCAATGGCTCGAGGAGACCTCACCCAGCGACATCGCCGGCGTCGACTGGCATTCGCTGTTCCAAAACACCGCATGGAAGTTGACTGAACTCGCCGCATCCGTGCTTTCGCTGCCGGAGGCGAGTGCCGAGCAGGCCGAACAGGCACTGGCGACGACCCTCACCTGCGTTGTCTGCGAACCGCACCCGGAAGGTGGGTTGTCGGCATACGTGGCGGGTGTCGGCGACTCCGGAGCCTGGATCCTGTCGGACGGCCATTTCACCCAGGTCCTCGGCGGCAAGCAACCCGCCGAGTCCGGACTGTCGTCGTCGGCGGTCAGCGGATTACCGCGAGTCCCCCCGGAGATCGAAGTCGTCAATGTGCTGATCCAACCGGACCAAGTACTGCTGGTCGGGACCGACGGCTTCGGCGATCCACTGGGCGGTGGAGACGGCGACGTCGGATCCCTGTTCAGATCCTTGCTCCATGGCCGAGTGCCCGCACTGATCGAATTCGCCCACACCCTGGACTTCTCGCGGGAAACCTTCGACGACGATCGCACGCTGGTCGCCGTGTGGCCAACGAAACATGGCGGGCTGCAATAGGTTCGGGTACACGGGCCGCGAGATCCTGGCGGCCCGTATACGAATCGATATGTGCCCGTCGCCCTACCAGGAGATCCGGTAGTTACGGCTGGTATCGGGTGCTGCCCTCGATCGGGTGGGTCGCACTTATCAGCTTCGCGTAGCAGTGGTCTCGGTCGAAGCCGTGTTCGGCGCACCATTGGATCGCGCCGTCGGGTGTCGGGTAGGCGACGCCGGCAATGGTGATCCAGAAGTCGGGCGAGTTGAAGGTCGACCAGGCGCCGGACCACAGCAAGCGTACGTTCGGGTACTGCTGTCGCAGCAAGAGATGCTCGCGCAGGATCTCGGCATGGTGCCAGGTGACTCCTTCGGCGACGAGGCCGAAGCGTTTCGAACTGAGCTGCGGTACCCAGCGATCCGCGAGATTCTGCAGGACAACGGATCGGTCTGTCTCAGCGGTCGACTGCAGTCCTGCCAGACTCCTCGCCTCGACATATTCGGCGTCCGGTGGTGCTGCCGCGGCGGCCGCCGTCACGACCCCACCGGACGACGAACTCGCCACGTTCATAATGCCCTGGCTACCTGATTGGTCCACAGCGACCGTCCAATTCGCGCTGGTGGGGAGGGTGTCCGCCGACCGCCAGAACTGCCCGGCGGGGAACCGGAAGACCCGCTGCGTGGATCGGGACGACGACGGCATCGGCACGGGTGCGGCCGCCAGGTCGAAGGCAGCCGAAGCGATGGTGTCCGAGCCCATCGAAATCGTCACCTGAGTCTGGCTCGACGACAGCACGTCACCATCGGGGCAGCCCGCGACGATATTGAGGGTGACATCAAGGGACTCGCCTGCGGATGCGGTTCGCGCGACCGAGAACTTCGGGGGGACAGTGCATTTGGTGTTCGGTAGGGCTACGGCGAACCCGGGATTCGGGTTTTCGCCGCCGCTGCCACCGCTGCCACCGCGATCGAACAACAGGAACCCGGCGGCGGCCAGTACGGCAACGACGCCCACCGCCGCCAGCCGCCACCGCCGCGATGGCCTTCGCGGCGCCTGACCGGACGGGGGCATCGGGGCCGGTCGAATCGGCGGCCGCCACGGCAGGTGAGCGGGCGGCACCGGCCCCGTGACGACCGTGATAGGTGTCGTGGTCTGTGGTGGTTGCGTCGACGCCAGGCTGACAGCGTCGGTAAGTGCCGATATCCACTCGGCCGGGGTGGGCCGCGATGCTGGAGTGGGTGACAGCGCCGCCTTGGTGAGGCGGCGGATCGCGGTCGGCACGTACGAGGGCAGCCGGTCGGCATCCCGGGTGCTCTGATTACCGGCGAGCAGCCGCAACACGAGCAGGCCGAGCTTGTACGCGTCGGACTGCGGGGTGGCCAGTTCCTCACCAGAGTTGGCGGCACGCACCTCCCAATCGGGGGTCTCGACCTGGTCGGTGACCGTGCTGGAGCCCAATCGCATTGCGTCGCAATCGATAACGTAGACCATCCGCTCCGGCTGTAGCGAGAACAACAGGTTCTTCGGTGACAGGTCACCGATCGCGATCTGATGGCCGTGCAGAATCACCAGCGACTTGGCGACCTGTATCAGCAACTCGTACCGATGCCGGTCCGTCAGTGCGATATTGCGCCGGGCCAAGAAATTGTCGTCATTGAGCAGGTGCTGGAATTCCGCGGTGGTCGACTTCGTCCCCGAAGCGACGGACATGGTGATGAAATACTCGCTCGGAATGGTCGGCATGACGAATCCGATGACCGCGGGCGAGGTGTCCTCCTCGACCAGCCGGCACGGCCACGCCGCGCGTGCGAGCAGATCGATGCCCTCGGCGAACGGCAACGATTCCAGGAATACCGGCATCGCTTCCAGCGCCGCGACATTCACCGCAGGCAACACTTGCGGCTTGTACTCCTTGTAGACCAGTGCCGCCGCGTACGCCATATGCGCGTTCGGCGCGGTGTAGACAACCCCCTGGCCACCTGCGGCCAACTGCTGCACAGCGCCCAGGTCCGAGCGTTTCAATCGTTGTTGCACCATCGCGCAATCAACGTTCTCGTGCTGTGCCGACCAGGATGAATATTGTGGCCCCCAGTTTTTCATAAAGAAACCGCACGGCAATGCCTTTCGCCGGCTCCGAATAGTCGCTACGAAGCGTTGCGTCGATTCTCCCGCTTCCGATCGGGCTCCGGCAGTCGTGCGATCGACCGACAGCAACGGGTGATGGAAAACCCAGCAGTAGAGGAACTGGATCAGGTTGTGGCGCGGGCGTATTGGGTGGGGGTCTGGCCGTAGGCACGTTTGAAGGCTCGGATGAAGTGGCTTCGGTCCGCGAATTGCCAGTAGGCGGCTAGTTCGGAGACGCTGAGGTGGTTGGGGGCGGTGAGGGCGAGTCGGGCCTCCTCCAGGCGCCGGTGCTGGATGTAGGCGGCAATCGATGCACCCTCCGCGGCGAATGCTCGTTGCAGGGTGCGGATGGAGACATTCAGTTCGCGGGCCAGCGCCGTCGGGGAGAGTTCGGGATCGGCGAGTCTGCGGTCCGCGAGGTTCTTTGCCGCCTGGGTGAGGGCGGGAGTGAGTCGGGGTTCCACGTCATCGATGTGGCCGAGCGCCACGCCCTTGAGCAGTTCGAGTAAGGCGTTGCCTGCGGCTTTCATGCCGGCCGGGCCGAGGTCTGCGATCGTCGCGCGGACCATTTCCGCGTGGGCCAGCAGCAGCCGCAGCTCGGCCGAGTCCGCGGGTCCGGCGATCATCCGGTTCCGGAGTAGCGGTGCAAGGGCGGGCGATGGTGTGGTGACGACGACCTTCGCCGTGGTGCCGGGTGCCATGTCCAACTGCGGCGGCCGCTGGAAATGCTGGAGCAGGAACTGCCCGGCCGACACGGTGTGCGCACTGCGACCGGACGAATCGGGCAGCGTGTAGGCGCCGCGCGACACCACGTACAGCTGGATTTCCTTGTCCGTCTCAGCCAACGGGTGCGCGGTCGAGATGCCCGAGGCGCCATCGATGTCGACCATGAACACGTTGTCCATCAGGACCGCATGCGCCTTGACCCGGAAGTCATCGGTCGTGTCCGCGTCGAAGGTGGGCAGCCCTGGACCGAACTTCGCCTCCCAGCCACGCCGATGCGCGTCGAATCCCCGTGCCGCGGCGCCAGGGAGCGTGGAGTCCATGGCGAACTCCGCCGCGCCCGTGGTCATGGGCCGACCGCGACTGGCTGCTGTCACGATAGGTATTACGGATCGGGACAGCTTCCCCGTCAAGGAACTAGCGGGATAAGTGCGAATTGTTCACCATCAGGAGGCGCCGTCCATGTTGTCCATCTTGGTCGCGGCATCGCGCATGCCCTTGTCGAACTTGCCCGCCGAATCGGTCAGGTTGTCGCCACCGGTCAGCAGGTTCTTCGACGACTTCGTATAGCCGTTGTCACCCTTGGTGAACTTGTCACCGTAGTCGTCGGTGCCCCACGGTTCGCCCTGCGCGTTCAGGTTGTTCTTCAGCGCACTGATGATGTCGCCGGTCCTGCGGCCGACCCCCTCCATCTTGGCCGCGGCCTGCCGCAACCGCGCGGTGTCCACGCGGATCCTGCCATCTGCGGGCATGTCACTCTCCTGTCTTGTCGATCCGAATTCAGTATCGGTCCTCGGGACGTCCCCATTCCCAATGGGTTTCGAGGCGTTCCATCAGATGGTCGATATCGCGCTGGAGCCGGGCGGCCAGTTGTTTACGGCTGGTGCCGACGGCGATCGGCGCCTCCTCCCGCGACCAGACATATCGCCCGTCGTCGGCGACGTCGCGCCACATCAATGTCGTCTCGTGGATCCCCCGCGGGCCGAACCGCGAGCGGCCCTGCACGACGGCGATCATGCCGGCACAATCGGCGGTTCGCTTGAGGAACTGCTTGGTGCGATAGGTCGGCCGATCCTCGATGTCGTCGCGGACGAAGCTGAAACCCTGGCTCGACTCGTCCTGATCGGGCGAGTCGGTCACGATCGGAATGTCGCGCAGCCGACCGGCTTCCACCTTCGGCAGCGCCCGCACCACCGCGACGACCAGTTCGGTCGGATGACACTCGGTCACCGTGACCATCGGCGAGTCGTAGGTGAGTTTTCCGGGTAGCTGCTCGAAGAGGTACCCCAGCGCACCCGACCGCGCGGCGTGCAGGTTCAGGTGCTTTTCGGTGTTGAGACTGTCCTTCTCGTCCCAGGTGCTCGCCAGCACATACAGTTCGGGCGTACGCAGCACCTCGATCACGCTGTCGAACGAGCCGTCGAGCCGGCGCCGCAGGTCTGTCCATGCCGCTTGTTTGCGCCGTTCCAGCTCGTCGACCAGGACCACCTCGTCGCTGACGAAGAGGAACGGCAGCGGCGGCGGACCCGCGAGATAATGCTCGCACAGGACGATGAACTCGAGCGCGGTGAATTCCCAGCGCTGGGTCACGGCTCGACCACCGGCTTCGACCGCTCGACGTCGGGCCCGAGGAAGTCATCCAGGTTGGCCTCCGAATCGAGGAATTTGCCCCGCTTGTACTCCGTGCTCGCGTTATGCCCGCCGGGCCCGGGGCCAGGGCCCATGGGCACACCGGAAGACCCGGCATTCGACGACGCAGAATGCATCTGCTGTCCCTCGATGGCGGGCGTGATCGCCGCCCGCGGGAACAATCTCGACGGCTCCAGCGGGGCGTTGTGCGTTGTCAGCGGCGGATGCAGGTTACCGCCCGGGCCAGGCCCCGGGCCCGGACCACCGACATGAGTTGGCAGTCCCGCCCCATTCTGCAGCGCCGTCACCAAATTGTTCGGCAGCGCACTGTCCACGTTCATGGGATGCAGTTCGCCGATGCCAGGAATGCCGAGCATGCCGTTGGTCGCCAGACCCGCGAGTATGTCGGTGCCGGATTTGACGACATCGCTGATCGTCTTCGTGAAGCCGTTCAAACCGTCGGTCAGCGTCTTGAGCAGATCCGTACCGCCCGGGACCTGCGGCAGAACCTTCGCGATATCGCGAAGCGTGTCCGGACTCAGGTTCCGTATCGTTTCCGCGTCCAGGTTCTTCAACGTTTCCGGGCTCAACGTCTTCAGTCCCTCCGGGGTGAGACCACCGAGAATGTCCGACCCGAACTTCTTCAGCTGCTCGGGAGTCATGTTCTGCAGCAGATCCGAACCCAGCTTCTGCAAACCCTCCGGTGTCATCTTCTTCAACAACTCCGGGCTCAAACCGCCGAGCAGCTCCTTCCCGATCTTCTGCATCGTCTCCGGGCTCAAATCCTTGAACGGATTCTTGCCCTGTAGCAGTTGGTCGAGCAGTTCCTTCGGAGTTTTCGGGGTCGGCCCGCCCGGCGGGTTGGTCGGCAGGGTTTTGACCGGCCGGTCGGGAGATTTGTTGTCGCCGTTCGGATTCGACTGGTTGTTGCCGTACGGATTAGAGCCGGAGGTGTCGCCCTGGTTGCCGGGGCCGCCACTGCTGCCGCCGCTCTTGCCGTCGCCGCCGCCACCCTTGCCATCACCGCCACCGCTCTTTCCGTCACCGCCGGCGGTCTCGGTGCCCTTCTTGTAGCCGTCCTGGTAGCCGCTTTGGTATTCGGGGCTGTTCTTGTCGATCTTGGGCTGGCCGCTGCCGTTCCCCGGGCCGCTGCCCTGACCACCGGGGCCACTACCTTGACCACCGGGTCCGCTACCACTTCCCTGGTTGCCCGGTCCACTACCTTGACCGCCAGGGCCGCTACCACTTCCCTGGCCTCGACCGCTGCCCTGGCCCGGGCCGCCCTGGTTGCCACCACCACCACCGTTGTTGTTTTTCTCGGCGGCGTCTTTGATCCCCTTCTGGTTACCGTCTTCGAAGCCGGCCTTGTAGTTAGGACTGTTCTTATCGATATTGTTGTTACTACTATTATTGTTGTTGTTATTCCCGTTGCCGTTGCCGTTGTTATTCCCGTTGCCGGTGTGGTCGCCGGGCTTCTCCGGCGGCGGACTGAACTTGCCCGCGATGGGTATTGCCGGCATCGCAGCTACAGCACCGTTGATTCCGGCCACCCAATAATTCTGATAGGCTGTACGGAGCTCATTCACTACGGGAGCAACTTGCCAACCAGCATCTGTCCAATTCTGTTGCCACTCTTCTTTGGGCAATGCGGCGTGCGTATCATACAACCATTCCGCGCAATATTTGAGATTGTTGCCCATGTCGGTCAAGCTACTCGTAAAAGGGACCGTGTTGTCGGTGAAGCGTTGCACTGCCTTCATGGCCCGGTCCGCGCCGTCACCCTCCCACATTGCGGCGGTGATACCTTTCAGCGCTTCGTTCAGATTCGAGAAGTCCGTCGAAAGCTGGCCTGCCAGCCAAATGTATAGTTCACCCGTGTCATATGCTGCCTGATCACGACCGACAAGTTCATCGTTGAAAGCTTTGAATTTATTGTAGCTCCAGCCGTCGCTCGACTCCGGCACTATATTATTCTTAGCATTGTCGGCGGTGGTGGGTTTCGGCGGGTCCGCCTTGCCGTCCTTGGGGGCGAAGGTGGTAGTCGGCGGTGTTTTATAGACTTCCGGCTTGACAGTCTGCAGGTCACCGATCTTGTCGAATGATGCGGTGTTCTTGTTTTCGGCCCGCAGGTAGTTTCCCATCGCACTCTTGAAGGTATCGCCCATATCCTCCATGGTCCACCTCAAGGTGTCGAGGTCCGCGATTACCTCATTGGCCTTTCGATTGAAATATTCGGTGAGACCTTTCCCGCCCTGCTCTCTGGTCGACCACATTATCAGCTGATTCATGTGGTTATCATCGATGAACTTCCCGTATCCCTGCAGTTTGCCGATCATCTCGAGACACTTGTTCACAAGTTTGGTGATGACCGCCTCATCGAAGTTCACACCTTTGAACTTCAACGTGTGATTGTCCGCGCTCCCGCGCAGGTCATGCCAGTCGTTCCGAATGCTGTCAGCCATCTGTGGTGCTCCTCGTGGTCTGCGTGGTAGTTCGCCTGTCGATGACCGGTTCGGTTACTGAGCTCGAAGCGTCGAGCGTGAACGGCGCATCATCGGTGGATTCGTCGGGACCGGCGCGCTGCTCGGGCGCATCGAACGGCGAGGGCAACAGGAACGGTTTCGGCGGCTTTCGCTGCTTGTCGTTCTTCTTGCGCGGCTTGCGCTCCTTGCTCTTCGGCGATCCGGGGGGACCTCCGGGCGGCGGAGCTGCTGCCGCCGGGGCACCGGGCGTCGGCGGCGCACCGGCGGGCGAGGACAGCCCGGACGACGGGTGCCCATCCTGCATCGCAGACATGGGCGGCCGGCCCGGCACGGACGATTGCGTTCCGTCCTGACCCGACGCCGAGTTCCCGTGTTGTTCCGGGATTTTCGCCTGTCCATCGGGTCCGTGCGTTCCCGAATGATCTCCAGAACCCGGCGTTCCCGACTTCCCATCGGACCCCAGTGTTCCCGAATGATCGCCGGATCCCGGTGTGCCTGAATGCCCATCGGACCCTTGCGTTCCCGAACGATCGCCAGAACCCGGTGTTCCCGAGCGGTCGCCGGTATCGGTCCGACCCGACGGGTCCGTGCCATCCGAGTTCTTCTCGGCACCAGGGGCATCCGCGTTGTTGCCGACTCCGAGCTGTTCTCCCGGCCCTTGCGCTCCCGAACGATCGCCGGAACCCGGTGTGCCCGACTGATTCTCGGAGCCTGATGTGCCTGAGCGGTCGCCCGGTTGCGCTCCCTGCCGGGGCGCGTCCGCATTGTTCCCGCCGTCGGTGTTTTTCGGATCGCGCTGTTGCCCGTCCGCGTCGCGCTGCGAACCAGGACGATCCGACTCGCTGCCACCCTGCTGGTTCGGTGTACCCGGCCGCTGCGGCGGAACCGAATCCTGTGTGCCCGAGTGGGATCCGGCGCCGGGTCGATTCGCGGACCCTGGCTGGTTCGTCGCATTCTCCTGGCCGGACGCGCCGGATCCCGACCCGTCCGTTCCCGAACCCGCGGCTCCTGAACCGCCGGGTCCCGAACGGCCGAGTTGATCGAGTGCCCCGCGCAGCGCGGACAGGTCAGGCGGGGCCGCTGCATTCGCGCCGCCGGACAGACCGCCACCGGGACCGAGGCTCAAGAAGTCCGGCGACGGCTCGTCCTGGCCGTTGGTCCCCTGGTCCGCGCCTTCCTCGTTCGAGGATGCGCCGTCCGTGTCCGGCGACGGCATATCGCCAGCGCCGTGCAGGTTCTGGAGCATCTTCGACAGCATCTCGGGATCGAGTTGCGGCGGTGGTGGCGGCGGTGGCCGCCGGTCTTCGGGCGGCGGTGTCCGGTCGTTGCCCGACGAGTCGCGACCGTCACCGGAACCGCCACCGTCATTGGGGCCCGGGCCGCCGCCAGTATTTCGACCGCCGTACGAGTCGCCACCGTTACCGGGACCACCGGAGTTACGGGGACCACCGGAGGTGCCGGGACCGCCGGAGTTGCCGCCTCCGTTGCCGGAGTTGCCCGGCCCCGGATTGCGGTCGTACGGAACAGCATTCGACGAGCCTGCGCCACCCGGGCCAGGACCCGACTGATCTTGCACGTACGGATTCGGCGGACCCCACTGATCTTGATCCGGCGGGCCCCAGTTGTCCTGGTCCGGACCCCAGTTGTCCCGATCAGGCGGACCCCAGTAGTCCCGATCCGGCGGATCCCAATCGTCATCATCCGGCGGATCCACATAGTGGAGCTCCGGCGGTACGTTCTCCTTGTCCGTTCCCGGCGGAATGAAGTACTCGGTGGTCGGCCCGCGCGGCGCCTGGTATCCGCCGGGCAACGGATCGTCCTCCCGCACCTGACGCGGCCGCGGCTTGGCGGTCAGGTCGGCGCCGTCGACAGTCGGGCTCTTCCGCTCGGTCGGTGCCGCCTCGTTCCCGTCGCGATCGGTGACGTGCACCTTGTTCTTGTCGTCGACGGTCCAGCTGGTGCCGTCCGGCCTGCTGCCCCACGAGGTGCCGTCCTCCGCGGTAACCCGTACCGCACCGTCGCCGCGGATCTCGTGCACGTCGTTCTTCGGATCGTTGACGAAAACCGTTCCGTCCCTGCGTACTCCACGGGCAACACCGTCAGTGTCGGTAAACGAGGCGCCGTTCGGTCCGATCTCGGAGACCGTATCGTCGGCATGCCTGACCCGGAAGCCGTTGGGGGTCCGCTCCAGCGTCGCGCCGTTGCCCAGATCGATCGGTTCCTTCATCGACCGCGTCTCGGTACGCCCGTTCGGCTCGGTGATGTGCACCGACCCGCGTGGACCCCGCTCGTAGACCTTGTCGTCGCTGCCGAATACCTTGATGCCCTTGGGTGTTGACTCCAGGCCGATCCCGTCGGGCCGGTCCATGTGGTAGATGCCGGGCTTGTGCGGGCCTTCCTGATCGAAGCCGCCGAGCCGATCCCGCCACCCGATCTTCAAGGTGTCCTTCACGTCGTAATGGATCACCGTGTGGTCGGGGTGCTCGGTCCGCCCGCTGCCCGGCACGTTCGTGGCCTCGAACGCCGTATGCCTGGTGTTGTCCGGGAGCTCGACGGTCACGTTGTTGTTGTGCTCGACGGTCTGCTTGGTCGCGCCGGGGCCGGTGATCACGGTCGGCTTGCCCGGCCCGGACTCGACTACGGTGTTGTCCGCCTTGAACACGGTCTTGTCGCCGGTGGGCGACTCGAATTCCGTTGCGCCGTTGCGCTTTACCGTCGTGGTCCAGCCGTCGGGGGACTTCGTCTGCACTGTGCCGCCGTCGAGCACCGTGTGCGAGACCTGATCGGGCCGGGTGAACGTCGGCGACTGCACCCCGGTGCCCTTTTCCGCGGTACTCTTTCCCCCGAAGATTCTTTCCGCGATGCCTCCCCCGAAGACTTTTGCCGCGATTCCTTTTTCGGCAACGCCCTTTTCGGCGGTGCCCCCGGAGCGGGCCGCCGGGCCGGTGCTGTCCGGGCCGACGAACACGATCGCGTTGTCGGCACCGATCTTCATGAGCTGCGGGTCGCCGTCGCGGCCCACCGTGATGTTGCCGTCCCCATCGATCTTGTGTTTGGTGCCGTCCGGGGAGGTGATGACGAGGTTGCCGTCCCCGTCGCGCTGCCACCCCATCTTGTCGTTCGGCACGATGTGCACGGTGTTGTCGGGCCTGGTGACGATCGCCGGATCGCCCGGCGCGGTGTGCACGGCGGTGCCGTTCGGATCGAAGTGTGTCCGTTCGTCCCAGTGCGAGCGGAGCTCAGCTCCGCCGTCTCGCTTGACGATCGTTATCGAGTTGTCCCAGGACTTGGTCTGGACCGACCCGTCGTCCAGCAACGTGTGCTCGGTACCGTCGTCTCGGCGGAAGCTGAAGTCCTCCGGCCTGCCCGGCGTGTGGGTCTGTGGATCAGGTTCTGGCGCAACGTGCTTGCCGTTGTTGGGCACCCACTCGAACGAGAGGTCCGGCCGAATCATGATCAGCTCCGGATCTTTGGAGCGACCGATGAAGATGTTCCCGTGCTTGTCCACGAAGTGCTCGGTGCCGTCGGGCGAGGTGATCAGCGTCTCGCCGTCCTTGGTGCGCGTCCAGTTGGGATGGTCCGCTTCGCCCTCGGGGATCCGACCGCCGCGACCATCCGATCCGGCGTCGTCGTGCCCGCGCGGGACCGAATGCTGTTCCTGCGGAACCGATCCCCTCGGCGACGGCCGATCTCCCTCGGGCCGATGCGGCGTGATCCCGCTAGCGTTCGACTCCGGCGGACGCTGCCGCGACGGTGGGAGGTTGCCCGCGTCCGACGCGGACGCCGGAACGCGCCGCACCGGCGGCTCGTCGCCGGGGCCGGGATTCGGCCCCGGGTGCCGCGTCTGCTTCGCGTTGTCCGAGACGGGCGGATGCTGCTGCTGCCCATCGAGATTCAAGCCAACGGGTCGCCGAGACGGTTGGCTCGAACTCACCTCCGACACAGAGGCCGCACGCGGGGGCTGACCCGTACCCGCGTCGGACGCAGCCGACGAACGGGGCGGCGCGACCGAACCCGCCTCCGGCCCAGCGGAACGCCCCGGCGGAACCGGACCTGCCTCCGGCCCGCCCGACCGCCCCGGCGTAACCGGACCACCCTCCGGCCCAGCCGACCGCCCCGGCGGAACCGGACCAGTCTCGGGCCCGCCCGAACGCCCCGGCGTAACCGGACCACCCTCCGGACCACCCTCCGGCCCAGCCGAACGCCCCGGCGGAACCGGACCGGCCTCCGACGAACGAGACGGCGCGACCGAACTTGTCTCTGACGCAGCCGACGAACGCGGCGGCGTAACCGACTTGTTCGAACCCGCCTCGGACACCGGCGCAGGTGAACGCGATTGTCCCGTAGCGGGATTCGTCTCAGGCGCCTTCGAGTGCGACGACGTCTGGACACCGTCACCGGGCGGTGGCGACCCCGGCTGGCGCTGGAACTGCACCGAACCGTCGCGACCAGGTGCCGGCTGCGTGCTGGGCTGACCGTCGCGGCCCTGGCCGGAAATACCGGCGGGCCGGTCGCTCGATCCGCTGTGCACCGACGACGCGCGGCTGTCTCCGAACGGATTCGACGTCCCCGTCCGCGACCCCGTCGCCGCGTTCGAGTTTCCGCTGCTCCCTGTCGAATTCGGCGGTGCCTGGGACGCAGTCCGGTCGCTCCCGCCGAACGTCGAGCGGGGACCCTGCGAGCGCGAATCACCTTTCGGACCAACGGCTTTCGACCCATTGGCCGGTTGCGTTTGGCTATTCCGGCCGGAATCGGACGGACCGCCCGACCGGTTGCCGTTGTAGTTGCTCGGCGTCACCGAGGGCGGTTGCCTGGTGCTGCCCGAGTTCTCGTTGCCGCCCGGCTCGTTGCGCGAGAATCCATCGGCGAACGGATTCTGCCGCCCGCCCGAGCCGTTGTTCTCGGTCCACCCGGCGGGGTGGGTGCTCCCGTTCTCGCCCCGCCCGCCGTTCGATACGCCCGGCCTGTCCTGGATGGGGATGTTCTCGCCGCCGCCCCCGTTTCGGGAGCCGTTGTTTTCGAGTTTGCCTGGGTCGAAGGAGAATCCGGGCTTCTTCGGGATATTCGCCGACCCGTCCTTCGGCGCGTGAAAGTCGATCTCGAAGCTCTTGTTGTCGGGCCGGTTGATGCCGCGGTAACCCTTGACGCCGCCGGTGATGCCACCGCGCGCCGCGCCGCCGACCCAGCCTGGGCCATTACCGAACGTTCCGGCCCAGTCACCGGTGATCATCGCCGCACCAACACTGCCGAAGCCGTATTCGACGATGCCGGAACCCATCCCGACGATCGCGCCGTTGCCTGCCCGGACCCACGGGTTCTTGAGTTTGTCCCCCAGGAACTTCGTCGTCTGCTTGTTGAGGAAGTTGGCTCCGATCCGGCCGAACGGCGCGCCGAGGCCCGCGGAGCCCACCGAGGCCCCGAACTCTTTCCAGTCGAAATGCTTGCGATGCCCCTTGGCCATCTGCCCGAGCTGCACGGCGGCGTCCAGGCCGCCGGAGATCAGCGCGGCCTCAATGATCTTCAGTATCCAATTCTTGGCGAGGCCAGCGAATTTTTCGCCGAATATCTGAACCACCTTCGCCGTAATGCGTTGCTGCAGCTGCCTCGCCAGAATGCGCACAATGGACTGGGTGGCCACCTCCTCGGCCGCCTGAACGGCCGCAGCGGTCGGCGGAAACACCCAGGCCCAGGCGATTTCGATGGCCAACGCGACCAGCGAGAGGATCGTCATCAGCTTTGCGGCCTCGATCTGCGTGCCGAAATCGAAGGCGGCGTCGGAGATCTGCTCCATGTAGTGCGCCAGCGTCTCCATCGACTGGTCGCCCTCGAGCATCAGATCGAACATCTCGGCGATATTTTCGCCGCCCGTGCCCTCGGGATAGGCGGCGACCGCGGTGCGTTTGGCGTCCTCGATGTCCGGAATCACCGTCCGCAGCGCCGCGGCGGCGTTCTTGTAGGCGTCCGAGACCGCCCAGGCCTTGTCCTCGTCGCCTTCCGGCCACGCACCACCCGCGATCCACCCCAGCCAGCTCAGCTCAGGTGGCAGATACAGACTCATCCCGGCGCGAACTCAGTCGTCGGGGTCGTTGATCAGCGACCGGCGCCCGAACGGCGCCGCGTCAGCGCCCTCGTCGGGTTGCCTGCGCGACGGCGAGTTCGGCGGCGCGGTCGACGCGGGTGTCGCCACCGGGATCACCGACTTGATATCCGGGATGTCGGCGACGAGGTCCGACAGGCGCGGCAGTCGAGTCTTGCGCTCCTGCAACGGTTCCATGAGCTGACGACCCTGTTCGATCACCTTCAGGGCGGCGGCCTGCACCGACTCGGTCATCGCCGCGGCGATCTCGCTATAGGTCAGGTCGCCGATATCGTCGGCGAACTGGGTGTCGATGAGAATGCCGTTGGCGTTGACGGTCACGGTGATTCGCTTGTCGCACGCGGTGACGGTTGCGGTGAGCCGGGCCCGGTCGCGTTGCATCTTCGCGATGCCCTGCATTTGTTCCGACATCGATTCCATCATCATCGCGGCATCGGCCCGCAGCCATTCGTTCACCACCAGAAGCCTCCGGATCGTAGGTCGAGCGCGTTTCGCAAGACCTCGCTGAGCATTTGCCACTGATTGCGATCCAACACCACGCCGATCAGTTTCGAGTCATCGCCGCATAACCCCGCGTAATGCGTCAGCGCTTGTCTCGTGTTCGCATGTTCTCGACCAACCGTTGCTCGTTCTCTTCGTATATCTTCGCCGAGTCGCGGAAGTTCTTCGCGTTCTCCTCGAAGACTCCGGCGATGGCGCCCAGGGATTCGAAGGTGTTGTCGCGGCCCTTCTTATAGCCCTTCTCGCCCTCGGCGAACTTCTTACCGCTCTTGTCGCCGCCCCAGGCCTCACCCTTGCTGCTCGTGCTCGACTTCAGCGTCTCCAGCAGCTTCTTGGCCTTGTCCGCGAGCTCGTCGAAATTGTCCGCGGAGCGGCGTAATCCGTCCGGCTCGATCTTGATCGGCTTGTTCATGGTGCTCCTTTTTGGTCAGGTC
This sequence comes from Nocardia sp. NPDC051321, assembly GCF_044455225.1. Classification (NCBI taxonomy): domain Bacteria; kingdom Bacillati; phylum Actinomycetota; class Actinomycetes; order Mycobacteriales; family Nocardiaceae; genus Nocardia; species Nocardia sp. NPDC051321. The sequence continues at coordinate 319,043 of NZ_JBITEM010000009.1, forward strand.
ATGGCTCGGTCAGATCACGAGATCGACGCCGGCCCTGGTCTGTCGTTCCTGGAAGCGCTGTTCGAACCCTTCGGTGTAGGTCGACGGTGGCATCGACGAGGACGACTGTTCGATCACGCCGTCGTCGGCGATGTAGAAAATGGCGCGGCCGATGGCGATTTCGCCGGGTTCGGTCGGCACGAAGACCATCCAGCCGACGTCGAGGCGCTCGGCGACGAGTTGGTCGAGTGGATAGCCGGTGGTGTCGACGCCCAGCTCGAGGATGAATTCGCGGACCAGGGTGATCGCCTGGTCGTGCGGTAGCTCCTCGTGGACCGTCGCGGTGAGGCCGGCCAGCGACAGCTGATACATGGCGCCGTCGATGTTGTCGCTCTCATCGAACAAGCCAGTCAACGTTTCCCGGGTCACCACACCGGCCTCGGCGGACACGACCAGCGTGAGCGCGGCCTCCCGCTGGTCTTCGGTCGGTTCACTGCTCACCACGGCGCACACGATGTCGGCCACGGTCTGGGTCGTCCACATGCCAGGAACGGCCGCGCTGATCTGGTCGGCACTCGGCGACTCGCCGCGGTGCCAGCTGCCGTTGGACCACCAGTAGCAGAACGACAGCATGCCTTGGGCCGCACGGGCATTGAGCACCTGATTGGCCACCCAGTCCGGGGCGCCGGCATACAGGTCCGGCAGCTCGACGTCGTCGTTGTAGGCGGCGTCGAGTTCGGGGGCGTTCCACACCCCACCTGAGAGCACCGCACGGCCGCCGGGCAGCACGAACAAGGTGGAACCGCTGCGCGCCGCGCCTTCGAAGATGCCGAGCGCCGGGCGAATTCGCGGCCCGAGCCCCGAACCGATGGCGACGAAGGCCGCCGCGATCGTCGCCCAGCGGGCCCACAGCACGGGCAGCGCGGGCAGCTCGTCGCGCGCGAGCAGCGCGGTGATGTTCGCCTCGCGGTCGGCGCGGGCCTGCGCGGCGGCCTGCTCGGGCGAGCGCCACTGCCGCTCATCGTGAAAGACGTAGGCGGCCAACCACACCGGGAGCTGTTCGCGTGGAAACGCCGCCAGGTCAGCGCGATAGGCGTCGGTGGCGAGCAGCTGATCGTCGGGGAACGGCTCGTCGCCGTAGTCGTAGTCGACCTCGACCTCGCCGGTGATCTCCAGCTGGATCACCATGCGCCACCAGGGGCCGTCGCCGAGCTGCGCGGAGATCTCACGGTGTCGCACAACGAGTTCGGTGACCGTCGGCGACGGCTCGGCACGGGAGGACTGTTCGTCGTTGTCGTAGTACAGCACGTAGGCGATGCCACCGGCGACGGTGAGCGAGAAGGACGCCTCCAGCCATTGCCAGCCTTCCGGGCCTGACACACCGAGTTCGCGGGCGATACTGTGGGCGAGCTCGGCCGCTTGCTCCTCGATCGACTGCGGTTCGTCTGTCCGCGACTCGGCGGCTTGGTCGTCGACTGTCCCCGGGTCGGCTGTCCGGTCGTCGGCTTTCTGCGGCTCGGCGGCCTGGTCGTCGGGCGTCGGCTCATCGATCGTCTGCTCGGCAGCGCCCTGCGGCTGGGCTGCCTGCGCGTCGGTATCGATTGGCGCGGAAGGCGTCTCCCTCGTCCCGGCTACCTGATCCTCGGAAGGCGGCGCGGGCGGCGGGGTGCCCAGCCGGAAGCTGACGTCGACACCGTCGCTGATCCCGGCCCGGCTCTCCTGCTGGGGATCGCTCATCTGATGAATTCTTTCTCGTCGGTGCGCGGCGTCGGCTCACCGAATTCAGGCACGTGGCCGACAATATCCGGCATTTGTTCCGATAGTATTTCCATCATCATCGCGGTATCGACCCACAGCCTTTCGCTCGACACCAAACACCCACCACAACGCAGCTCGATATCACACCGCCACATCGCGTTCGAGCACTAGCCACTGTGGGGATTCAACACTACGCAGATCAGTTATGCATAAGTCCGGCGTAATAGCGCGTAATAATGACATCACTGCGTGGTCGTGACGAGATTTCCGACAATATGGCATGGTACGTTCGCGAAGTAATCGATGTGGGCAACGCATCGCTGGTTGTATTTCTTCGTGCGGCAGGAGGACTCGACGTGAGCGAGCGTCAGCGAGCGAACCGAAGACACAGCGCGCCAATGCGCACGACGGAGCCGAGCGCTAGCGAGGCGCAGTCGTGAGCGAGCGTCAGCGAGCGAACCGAAGACACAGCGCGCCAATGCGCACGACGGAGCCGAGCGCTAGCGAGGCGCAGTCGTGAGCAACGAACGGGCCAAGGGAGACGTCGCCGACCTGCTCGACACGGTCAGCCAGCACATTCGCTCGATCGCCGAGGTGCAGCAGAAGCGGGTCGCACTCACCGCCACCGCTACCGCCGCCAAGGGCCGGGTGCGCATCACCGTCAACGCCGACGGCGTGGTGATCGACACCGAATTCAGCGACGACATCGACGAACTCAGCTACGACGAGATCGCCGACGCCGTCACCGAGGCCACCCAGGACGCCGCCGCCGAGGTCGCCCGCAAGGCCGAGGAACTGATCGAGCCGATCCGCCAGTCCCGGTCTCGGCTGCCGAGCTTGTCGTCCATGGTCGAAGGCTTGCCCGACCTGCGCACGAAAACGCCGGAGCTGCAACGGGCGTCGTTCGATTCGCCCGCCGAGCGTAAGCAGTTCGAGTCCGATGATTCGCAAACCCGGCCATGGTCGGTCGTCGACCGCGACTGATCGGCGTCGGTTGTCGTTCCTCGCTGAGTCGAGCACGCGGCGGCCACGGGATGCCAGGCGGAAGCGCGGGAAGGTGTTCGACGTGTCCCCCGGCCCGCTGATCATGCTGCGGCGCTGCGCATTCCGCGGAGCCGCCGGTGTGGGCTGGTCGCGGCGCAGCACCTCGGGGACGGATCGATGAGCATCGACATGCCCGAGGGCCTGCGATGGCTCAGTTACCTGTCGGGTGCCGCGTGGCCGGAAGGCGACGAGGACAAGATGTTCGCGCTCGCCGAAGACTACAAAACGGCGGCGGACGGTCTGGAAGCGCTGCTCGACCAGCTGCACACCGCGTGTGACGCCGCGACCGCCAGCTATTCCGGCGACGGCGAAGACAAGATGAAAAAGCAGTTCGGCATGTTCTTCACCGGCGACCAGTCGATCCCGAAGCTCGTCCAGTCGCTCCGGGGGATGGGTAAATCGGCGCGCGAGATGGGCGCCGAAATCGAGCACACCAAGCTGCAGGTCATCATCACGCTGGCGATCCTGGCCGCCGAGATCGCGTACGCCCTGACCACCCTGTTCGGCGCGATGATGGTTCCCGCCCTCGAGGCCGAAACCGCGGTCGTCATGACGGGGATCGGCCGCACGCTGCTCAACAAAATCGCGTCACACGCCCACTGGATCGCGCGGCAGCCGATGTGGAAGCTGGCCGGGATCAGCGCTGGGACGCAGGGCGGCCTCGGCCTCTTTACCGAGGCCCTGATCGAGAAAATCCAACTGGATAAGGGGCATATCGACGGATTCGACATGAAGCGGATATGGGTCGCGGGAGCGGTTGGCGCGGCGTCCGGTGCGGCAGCGGCACCCGTCGGCGCGATTATCGGTAAGGGCCTCGGCAACTGGATCGGCCGGGAGGGCATGACCTGGTGGAAGTCCGCGGGCATCGCGATCGGCGCCGGTGTCCCCGGTGGTCTGGTCGGTGCCGGCGCGGGTTTCGTCACCGGTGGTGTTCTTACCGGGGAGTGGGAGTTCGATCCGGCCATGCTCGCCGGCGCCGCGGGCGGCGGCATGCTCGGTGGTATACACGGCGCGGTCGGTCACATGCGGGGCGAGGCCATGCACGCCAAGGGCATCGGGACCGACGGCAAGATCGATCTGAAGATCTCCGACGGCAGTTCCATCCATTCGGTGCTGGAGAAGGACGGCAAGGATGGGCGCGGGGGCGCGGGCGGGCGGGCGACGGATAACGGCGGTTCCGAGAAACAGACCCGGTCGACATCGCGCGCGACTGGCGGCGAGAACGGCAACAACCCGTCAGCGGGGACGAAATCCGAAGTAACGGAGAAGAATTCGCGTTCCGGTCCGCCCTCGATGCAGGACAAGAACACCGCCTCGACTCGACCGGCTTCCGTGCGCACCGGCAGTATCTCGGCAGCGAGCGTGCTGCGGCCGCGCGCGGGTTCGGTCGGCGGGACCGGCTTCGACGGATCGACGTCGAAGGTTTCGGCGTCGACGACACCGAACGGCGCGTCGGCGGCATCGAACGGCAATGGTGTGCACCGGTCGTCCAGTGCGCCGCCACCGGTCACCCGCGGGTTCGGAGCCAAGCCGGAACCGGCAGCAGGTTCGACGTCCCCGTCGCCTGAGTCCCAGGGCTCGCGGGACTTCGCTCGTAACGGTGGTGCGTCGAGGAATGGGGGTTCGGTTGGGCCCGAAACACATTCGTCGGTATCCCGGAATTCCGGCGAATTCAACCCGCCGGGATCGCACGCCCGAATTCCCGACGGGTCCGAGTCGCATAGCTCGACCAGTCACCTTCGCGACGGGTCCGAGTCCCCCGCCTCGGCCAGGCACGAGCCGCCGCAAAGTCAGGCGGAGCCGCGACCGTCGCCCCGGGCCTCGTCTACCGACAGCGGGGCGGACTCGCAGAGCCGGGGCCGGTCCACGGATGGAGTATCGACGAATGGCACCCGGAGTGGCTCCGAAATCTCCACTCGGCCAACCACACCGGACTCCGAGCCGATCCGCGGACGGTCGGGAGCACCCATCACCTCGGCATCCGACGGCGAATCGCACACGCGGATCACCGCGGCACACAACGAGTCCGGCCCGGCCGGGCAACGTCCGGTCGCCGCCAGGGACGAACAGTCACCGGCCTCGTCACGGGCGGCGTCACCGGAGCGCACTGTCGGGCCCGCGGCTGGGGCGCGGCCGGAAAGCCCTGCCGTGCACCGCGTGTCCGGCTCGGAAGCCGATCCGGTTCGTACCAACCGCAACTCGGGCGATGATTCCCGGAGGCACCCGGAAAACGTTGTGCCGGAACGCAAAAACGGAACGGACGAGCCCGACAACCGCTCGATTCGACGGCCGCGGGTGCACCTGTCCGAAACAAAAGACGGCCCGGCTGTTTCCGAGCAGCCCCCTCGGCAAGCGGCCGAGCTGGCCGCGCACTCCCCCGCCGAGATCTACGAGCGGCTGCGCGCCACAGAAGCACAGGACGATCCCGGCCCGCCCGTTCGCCATGCGGCCGAGGATCCGATGGACCAGCGTGAGATAGACGCGCGACGTGCCCTGCGGGAATCCGACGATATCCGCAACAACCCGGAAGTGATCACGGCCCGGGAAAGGCTGAAGGTCGCGGAGGCGGAGTTCGAGGACAGCCGGCGGCTTCTCGACCACGAGGAGACGCCGAAGGAGGGAGCGCCCGCCGCCGCATTCCGGGAGCTGCGTGACGAGGCCGAGTCGCGGCTGGAGGCGGCGCGCGCCGAGCACGACGCGGCGCTGGATCGGGCCGTCGACGAGCGGTACCACGAATTGGCGGGCAAGCACCACGACGACATCGCGGTGGCCGACGCGCACAATGCCGCTGTCTATACCCGCACCGAAGAAGGTTTTACGCGAGAGATCGACAGTTTTCGCGAGACGCAGCAGCGGTGGGAGAAGAGCCAGGACGCCCTCAACGCGGCGTCGGCCAACCACGAGGCGCGGGCGGACAAGGAGCTGGTCGGCAGCATCCAGAAGGCGCACGGCCGGGTCATGGAAACAAACCAGGGTCTAGTGCAGGCCAGGCGAGAGTACAACGCCGAGGTTCGCGGGTCCGAGCCGCGCGCGGATCACCTCGAGGGGCTGCGCCGCGATATCGACGCTCGTGCGCGCCAGTTGCGTACGGAGCTGGTCGAACGTGAGGCCTTGCTGCAGGCCGCCGCGAAGCATAATGCCGATCTGAACGCGGCAAGGGCCGAGCGGTTTGTCCTCGATCCGAACGAGAAGCCGAGTGCCGCTAGCAGATTGATCCGCTGGCTGCAGTCCGATTCGGCCGGGAACGGCGCGACCGGACGGGTCGTGGGTGATCCCCGGCGCTTCAAGGCCGACGTGGCGCAACGAGTGCGATCGCTGCAGGAAGAATTCGGTGAACGGGACTCGACCGCACGGGCTGGTTCGTCGATGGCGGAGCTGAAACATCAGTTGGACATCGACACCGCCGCCTACCGCGCGGCGCGTGACGAGCTTGCCACAGTCGGGAAGGAGGTGATCCGCGAACGGAAGGAGGTACTGGACAACGCGGGCGCGGCGGACAAGGCGGCGTTCGACGCGGGATTCGCCAAACGCCGTCCGGCGTTCGACGCGATCGTGGCGAAGCGGATGGCGGCGACGGAGGATTTGCTGGACGCGGTGTCGCGCTATGAGCACGAGCTGTTGTCGCCGAAGCGGCCCGACGATCCGGTGGCGGTACCTCCGTCCGGAGAGCAGATGCGGAAGATTATCGCCGACGGTGAGCCGCACGAGCGGCTTGCCCATATGCGGACGTTCATACGGATGGCACATCCGGAAGGCTGGACTCCCAGGAAGAACCAGATGGAGGGGTATCTGCTTCAGGTCGCCAATATGGGCACCGGCACGGGCAAGGAGTTGTTGATGGCGATGCGGCTGGTCACCGACGCGATCGAGCACAAGACGGCGTATGCGACCACCAGTAGCGACAACCTGGCGTCGGGGATGGTCAAACTGGTCAAGTCGTTGACCAACTCCTCTCTCGGCGATCTTGGCGCGTCGGTCTCACGGATGACCGATGAAGGGCCGATGCCCACCGGTGGGGTGATCATCGGGACAAAGGAAGACTTCGAGTTCGCGGCATTGCGAAAAACGCAGGGAGTGCTCGATCGGATCACCGCGGCGGGGGCGCCGCCGAAAGAGGTGAACGAGCTGCGGGACTGGCTCAATAATGAGCGGCCCGGGCTCGACGAGATGAAGCACAAGCTGGACTCGGTCCTGGAGAAGTACAAGATCAAAGAGAAGTTCGAGCCGTTCCCGAAGGGGAAATACACCGGCGACGAGTTCGATGCCGCGAATTTCGACGGGCAGGAGGCCGTGCTGGCGCCCCGTGGTGGGGAAGATGAGAGCCCCGAGGTGGTGAAACATCTCGAAACGGTGTTCTATCGGGTGGTGGCGTCGGCGAAACTCCACGGCCTGACGGGCGCGGACTTCGGCAAGCCGGCTGGCACCCGGGGAATGTGGCAGGCGACGTTTACCGAATCCGCGATCGAGAAACTGAACCGGATCGGCGATGCCCCGGTGCGGTTAGCGGACGCCGAGCTGTATAAGATGTCCGCACAGGCGATTTGGGGCCAGCGGCGCAATACCGATTGGATCAAGTCGTTCGATCCGCACAACCCGAAGGATCCGGGTCGGACCGGGCTGCTGGCCTCCAATACCACCGACAAGCTGATGGTCGATCGAACCAAGGGCACCGGTGAGGTCCGGGAGAACCGGCTGCAGGGGGTCGGCCAATTCCTCGATATCCTTGCCGGGGTGCCGGTGCGGGCAAACCATCCCGAGGGCACGCTGTATCTGGGATTCGGCCAGCTCATCGGCAGCAGCTACCTGCATTCGCCCTCCGGGGTCTCCGCCACATTGAAGCACGTGGAAAACGCGCTGTATGACCAGCGCGGGATCGGGCCGGTCCCGGAAGTCAAGGCGTTCTACCGGGACAAGATCGAGTCCGAGGACCTGAATTTCGACACCAGGGAACTCAAACTCGAGGCAATGGGCAAGGAGTTCGTCACGAATCTGATTGCGCCGGACGGGAAGATCGAGCTGATCACCGACAACAACGGCACCGTCACCGGCGCGAAGCAGCGCGGTCGCCCGCACTGGGTAGTGATGACCGATAACCGTGACATCGCCGGCGACGACGTCCGTATCGTGCGCGGCGACGACGGTCGTGTCGTCGAGGAGATCGCGTTGAACTCCTGGAAAGACAAGCAACTGGAGGAATACGGGATCGTCGACTGGATCGACAAGATCACCGAGGAGCAAGTGCACGCCGAGGCGAAAGCCAAAGGGTTGCCGGTAGCGGAGAAGGTCAAACTCGAATACACCATGCGCGACGCGAGATGGTATGAGACGCACGGCAATGGGGTCGAGGCAGAACAGCTGGCGAACCAGCAGACCAAAGACTGGGGTCCACCGGGCAGTGCGCACATCGGGAACAAGGACGACGGACGCGGCAAGAGTGCGGTGCCCACGCCGGCGTCGGTCGAGCTGGGCGGGACGGTCGTGCTGTCCAGCGGTGGACCGGGACTCGGCGAGATTGTGCACATCCAGATCCGGGGCCGAGCTCAGCGCGGCGGCTCCGGGCCCGACCCGGAGGGAGGTTTCCCGGGTACCCACAAGCGCTTCATCGCACCGGGAGACTACGACGGTCCGGTGGCCAACCACGGTGTACGCGAGCAAGTCATCCGTTACCAGAACTCCGCCAAGGAACATCGAGAAGCGGTCGCCGCACACGAGACTCACGACACCCCCGAGACGCGTGCCCGGATGGACAGTACCGAGCATGCCCTGCAACAAGCCGAACAGAACCTCCGCGAGAATGTGGCCCCCGCGCTGCAGAAGTCGGTCGACGAATACATGCTGTTGCCCAAGCATGGCGCGGCTTACCACGCCAATGCCCCTCCGCTGGCTGGTCTTTTGGCGCTCGACAGTCTCGGACTGGCCCCGCCGGGAATGGACTTCACCGCACCGCCGCCCGCGGTGCAGCTGCCGGAACAGCAGATTGCGATACCAGAGCCGGATCGTAACGATGGCTCCGCCGATACCGGTATGCACCGCGACACCGATCCTGACGATGGCGCGAATACCCACGGCGACAACAACACTCACTACGACAGCAGCACCAACGACGACAGCGACACGCACAGCGACACCAGCAGTCATTACGACAGCGACTTCACCACCGACACCGATGTGCACAGCGACACTCACGACGACGCTCCCGGTGACGCTCGGAAGGTGCCGCCGACCGAGGTGGCGCCGCCTCCGGCGCAGGAGCTCACCAGCACCCGGAATGATGGCAACTCTGCGATAACCGCTCGACGTTCGCCGCCGAATACGTCGACCTTCGACGGTTCAGCAGATTCTCTGTCGCGCAACGGATCCAGTACGTTCGGTCGATCCGCAGCCTCCGGGCAATCGGTGTTCGAACCGCCGGTTGACGAGCCATATTTCCGTCCGCTGGACAAGATCTTCGACGCCGCCGACTCCTATTCGGCCGCACACCCGGATGTCCTGAATCCGGCGGTCCGGGACTCCGGTATCCGGCATGACGGCTTCCAACACGCGGCCGGGTCGTTGGATGGTGCCGCCGGTCTCGGCTCGGTCGCGCACTCCGACGACGAGGTACGCCTCGGCATGGAAAGCGATTACATTCCGGCGCAGGATCGCATCCGGGTCTTCCAGGACCCGGCCGAATTCCTCGGATATCTCGATCCGAGCGCCGGGGAGACGGGTAGCGAATTCCTCGCCGATCGACCTGGCACCGTCATCAGCATCCTCGACCTCGATGGAACGCTCCGGATCGTCATCGCCGGCCCCAATGAGTTCAACCTGCAGTACCGCAGCAATGACAACCCTGGCATCCCGCTCAACACACCCGTCATGCATGGCGCCGAAATCCGCGCCTTCCTGCACGATCACATCTACAACCAAGACCGCATCTTCAGCACCACCACCGTTCACCGCCCATCGACAGATCCCACCGAATTCACCACCCTGGCTGACCTCACCCACCAACTCAGCTACAACGACCTGCTCGCCGGTACCCGAATCCACCTGTCCGACAACACTACCGCCGTTCTCCGCACCGACGGGAAACTCGAGCTGCGCACCTCGGTCGAGTCGGAAATCCTCAACCCGACCCAATTCCTTACCCACCTCGCCACTCTCGACACTCCCTACGTCGTCGTCTACGCACCTACCCCCACCCAGTGGAGCGACGACTACCACGACCCGATCGCCGCCCTCGCCGACATGCTCGGCCGCGATCCCCAGCAGTTGAGCAACGACCTCGCCGAGTACCTCGACGCCCACCGCGACAACTACATCCACGGCATCACCAATCCAGGCATCGAAAATGCTGGGCAGCACAACGGATTTCACAACTACAGCACCGAACGAGCCCGCGCGCTCGACGAAGAAGTCTTCGCATTACGCAACGGCCACACCACCGACCACCGCTCCACCGCCCACCCCGGCCTCCCCTTCCGTCTCGAGGCCGCCGCCGACTACGCCAAGATCAACCTCGTCTACATCCACCTCGACGGCACCCAGCACACCCTCATCAACGACCCAACGCCCGGCGCCCAAGTCCACTATTTCCAGCAAAATCCGTACACCTACGCGACCACAGCCGCCCGCGATATCCACGCGACGATTCCCGGTGTCCCGCTCGCAACCAGCCAGCAGGCCGTCCTCCACCACATCGTCAAAGGCCGTACGAACCGGCAGATCGCCGAGGACTTAGGTCTTACCTACAAAGCACTCGAACTCATCCTGATCACGGCGGCCTACGACCTCAACCTGACCGCCCGGCCCAACCCCTTCATGCAACGTGATGAAATCGCCATCGCAGCTCATCGACAAAAGCAACTCGACTACCGCATCGTCAAAAATTTGCCCGATCCGACATCACTCCCAAAAACTGCCGCGCCCGCGACGATATCGCCAGATGACATTGAGCTCATCCAATACTACGCTGCTGGCTTCAAAAAATCAGAGGACATTGCCGAGTATCGCAAGGCGAACAGCAAAAAGACTGTTACCACCGCGCGCAGAGTCCGAGGCGTATGGGACCAAATACACCGGAAATTCGGCATCGAAACCACGGAAAACGGTCAACAAATCAGAGGTGATTGGCGCGAGAACCTTGCGGAGACATTGGCCTCGAGTTCCGACTACAACCTGCTCAGGCCGGACGACATCGACACGCACGCCAAAGCCGTACCCCAGCCGCAGTTGATCCTGGAGAACAGGGTTCTGCAGCACTTCGCCGCAGGATTCACCAGGCTCGCGGACATCCGTGCCCGCATGCAATTGGCCGATCCCAGTCTTACCGCACGCGCCATACGCACAGCGAGGGATCGTCTATTCACCCGCTTGAGAGTCCAGTCCATACGGCACGAGTCGGAGGAGTCGACTGCCGAAAGGGCGGTGACCATAGCCCATATCCTAGCCAGGCGGGGCGACCTCGACGCCGAGACCTTCGCCGCACTCAATACACCTTTGCCCGGGCGGGCTGCCCCAGTTGCGACCGATGGCAGCAGTTCGTACCACGCTCCCGTCAGTCCGGCAGGGCTCGGCTTCACCCACACCGAGATCACCACGAATCGCAGCAACGACTGTGTGCGACTCGCACTGATCGAACTCCTCGATGACGACGACACCACAGACTCCGTCGTCACAGTTCCCGCCGAACCCGCCGACCTCTCCGGACGCACCCGTCTGGAACTGGAAACCCACGCAGCAGCCCAACTACAACCGGTCCGCAACCACACCGAAATCCACGACCGACTCCGCACACTCGGACACGAACACAAAGCACTCGTCGTCGACAACTACAAACACCGCGCCCGCCCCAACCGCCACGGCATCGGCGGCCACGTCTACGTCATGCGAAACGTCAACGGCACCATCATGATCAAAGACCGAGCACTACGACGCAACCACCCATTCCCACCCCGACCACCACACGAACTCGCCTACACCCGCGCCATCTACTACACCCCCCAAACCCGCCCCATCCCAACCACCCGCCCCACCGCACGCCCAATCCGCAAACCACAACCACGCCTCGGTCTCGAAGACGACGACAGCGATCTCGAACCATTCATCCCGAACCACGACCCCACAAACCAAGGCCACATCGTCAACAGCGTCCGCGTATTCGACACCGACGCCGCAGGAGCCAGCTTCGGATTCCACCAACTACGCAACTGGGACGACCTGTCAGAGAACCAGCATCAATCATTCTTCGCCTACGAAGAATCGGTCATCGTCAACTTCGCACTGCGGTTCTATCCAGGACGAAACGCACGCGCCGACTGGCTGACCCGAATCGAACAGAACGCCGCACTCGAAAACGTAGTCGCTTACACCAACGGTCCCGAAGCAGACCTCACAACACTCAACAGCCGCTTCTACACACTACAAAACCAAAGCAGCCACACCCCCCTCGAAACACAAGAAATACAGGTTCTCAACAGCATCCTGATCAACCAGGACCCCGCCGCGCTATGGGAACAAATCCAAATCGACGGCCGCGACCACCGAACACTCGGATACCTATCCCAAGAACATTTCCAAGGCCGATACACACCCCGCCAACTCCTCGAACGACTGATCGAGGACCTCCACACCGCCACCCGACACCGGCTACCACTGACCGAACCCATCCGCGTCCTGCGAGCACTCGAAGACATCGACTTCCTACTCGACCGAAACGGCCACCCACTCAACGGACGCACAGACCTCAACGCTCTAACCAACGCACCCCAAACCGACCTCGGCCACATGTCCACCTCACTGACCGCCGAAACTGTCGACCTATACGGTGAACACCCCTACCTACTAGTCCTCGCGATCATGCCCAACACGCGCGGAACCTACATCGGCCACGACACCGCCCTCCCCTGGCAAAACGAACTCGTCCTCGCACGCAACACCAACTACGTGATCACCGGATACGACCACACCAACGGCATCACCAGACTATTCGGCCACACCACAACCACCGAACCACGCCTCGGTCTCGAACAAGACGACACCGACCTCGAACCATTCATCCCGAACTACGACCCCACAAACCAAGGCCACATCGTCAACGGGATACGTGTATTCGACACCGATGAGGCCGGTGCCGCCTATGGCTTTTATCAGCTACGCCGATGGGATGAGCTCTCGGGCGAACTGCAGAATGTATTGCACGCATACGAGGACACGCAGCTCGCCAGCGACGTACTACGCCAGTTCTCGGCTGAACAATTCGTCCAATGGTCCAATCGGGCCGGGCGGCACGCTGCGATCGAGGAACTGGTGACCGGAGCGCATGACGTGTACCCGGACGTCGACGATCTCGCGAACCGCCGGATCGCGCTGAGCACCAGGCCTTATCTCACCGAGAACGAAGATCGAGAGCTGCAGGCGCTGAACGATATCTTGAACAGCGACCAGCCGGAGTCCTACTGGGAGGAAATCGAGATCAATGCCGGGAGCTACCGGGTAAACGACGAGCATTGTCAGGAGTTCTTCCAAGTTCCGTTCGACGCCGAGGTCATTTTCGGCGAAATCGAGTTGCTCGATCAGGCGACGGACCGGTTGCTGCCACTGACCGAACCGATTCGCCTCGTGCGCTCACTGACGGACATCGATTTCCTGAACACCCTGGATGGTGGCACGTTGAGCGGACGGACGGATCTCGACCTGCTGTCGAACGCCGCCCAACTGGAAGTCGGCTTCCTGTCCACCTCGCTCGCCGCCGAGGGCATCCACCGCAACCTCGACCATCACTTCCGTATGGAACTCGTAGTTCCACCCGGTACACGCGGAGTTTATATCGGCTCGGACGGCCACTATCCACACCAGAACGAGCTGGTATTGGCACGCAATACCAGCTACCGGATCACCGGATACGACAGCTCCAACCCCAGGATCACCGTCTTGTACGGTTACGTCGAACTCGCCCCCGAGCCCCGCCTCGGCCTCGAAGTCATCGATGAGGAAGTTGTCCCGCCGCGACCGGCGACGACCGATCCCGGTCCGGCGGTGCCGACTCAGCAACCGGCGCCGGTGCACGGTCCGGCCACTTCCCAGCCCGGAAGCGGACTCGGCCTCGACGGCAACGCCCGCAACATCAAAGTCTTCCCCAACCCCCTTCAGCTGCTCGCCGAAATGGACATGGCTCTTGTCCTGGAGACCCGACTCTTCCCGCCCGGCACCGGCATTCATCTCGTAGACCCTCGAACGACACTGCTACTGAACGTCACCGACGACGGCGGTCTGCAGCCACACCTTCGTTACCATCACTACACGGATCCCGCCGCCGCGGAACACCTGCCCGTCTTCCACGGCGACGCCGCCTACTACGGCGACACCGCCAGGCAGCTCATCCACGCCCACATCACCAACCCCGACCGCGCTGTCACCATTGCCGTCGTCCATTACCCCACTGCCGACACTTCGGGACCGACCACTCGCACCACCCCGATCGGGCAAGACCATTACCCGATCCTGCTCACCGGCTCCCGAATCAACCTTCCCCGCAACGCCACCGCAACCGTCTTCCCCGACGGCAGGATCGCATTCGACACCGTCGACGGTTCGCAAACGGTCGATGCCGTCGAATTCGTCGCCTACCTCGAAACTCTCGATGCCCAAGGTGGCGTCACAATCCACCCGCCCACCCCCACCGACTGGAGCGACGACCAGCACTCACCCATCACCGCCCTCGCCCACACACTCGGCATCAACAATTTCGGCGACCTGCAGCAGCTGCGCGATGGTATCGCCGACCGCCTCGACGCCGACCGCGACAAATTTGTCCATCTCATCACCAACGACTACATCGACGCCGAACAGGCTCTCGAAAACCATCTCCGCCACCAATTCCACACCAGCCCCACCCCGCACAGTCCAACCATGGTCCACGCCGAAGTCGCCCGCCGTGCCGAATTCGATCGCCGCATCGACCGCGCGCGCCACGAAGCACTCAGCCATGAAAATACCGCTATCCGTAACGGCCACGCCACCAATAACCGCTCCACCATGCACCCGGGCCTCCCTTTCGTATTCCATGCCGCCGAATACACCAAAACAAACTTCGTCGTCCAACACGGCACCGCCCGGCACACCCTCATCGTCGACCCGGCTCCCGGCCAAAAAGTCCACCACTTCCAGAAACGACCTGACGGCCAGGTCTATCAGCACGCACAAAAGCCCGATAGAAGCCCTTACGTCACCACAATCATCGGACCCACTTTCACACTCCTTCAGAAAGCGATCTTCGAACACCAGGCCGCCAATTGGAAATCAAATAGAGACATTGCTGCGCATCTCGCACGTATCGAATTTCCTGGAATCGACGAGAAGTCGATTGATGACGCGATAAATGGTAGGGCCGGTGCCAACCGGACGCTTGGAGCGTCCGACCGCCGGTCCGCAATGACCGAATTGGCCAAGTGGCGTGTTCTCGACGAATCCGCTGTGGACAACGCCCGCCGGTCGTGGCTCCAATTCTATTGGGCCGACATCGCCACCCATGCCACTGACGCCACCGTCGATAACCTCATCCACCAACTCCGCCACCCCACCCTGCCCACCAACACCCGAATCGATCTCCCCGACCGCACCATCGTGACCGCCCGCGCCGGCGGCGTAATCGAACTCAGCACCCCAGCCGGGCCGCGGACCCTCACCGTCTCCGCGTTCCTCGACCATCTCGAAACCCTCAGCACTCCCGACATCACCATCCACACACCCACACCGATCCATTGGAGCGACGACCAGCACCCACCCGTCACTGCCCTCGCCCACGTACTCGGCATCTATGACCTCGGCCCGCTACAGCAGCTACACCACGTCATCGCCGAGCACCTCGCGGCCGACCTCAACAGGTACGTCGACCTCATCACCAACGACGACATCGACGCGCTGCGAGCCCAAGAAGACCATTACCGACGCCAAATCCCCGACGACGACCTCGCCGACCCCGACATGCGCAGTGCCGAAAACGCCCGCGCCGACCGAATCCGTGACCAGATCACCGCCGCACGCCGTGCCGCACTCGACGACGAAATCGAGGCAACCGCCGCGGGCCGCACCACCAGCAACCGGTCCACTACATATCCCGGCGTGCCGTTCGTGCTCCACGCTGGTACCGACCGGACCGTAAAGAACATCATCATCCGGCGCGGCGCCATGCAATACACCCTCACACCAGACCACACTGTCGGCGCCACCATCCACTACCTCCGGCAACGCCCCGAAAACGCCACCTATCAACACGGGCAAGCACCCGACGAAACGCCCTACGTCGCAGCAATTTTCGGGCCTGTACGCACACACCGGCAAAGAGCGTCCGGTGAACACCGCGAAGACGTCGGGACAGTCTACGAATCCGACCCAACCGGTGGCCCGAGGAAGGTGGTGCTACGTTCGGATAATCAGCTGAAGATCCTCGAGAGCTTTCAGGCAAATCGCTTCAAGAGCGAGGACATTGTCCGCCACCACAGTGGTTTGCTCAGTCTGCGCCAAGTAGAAAAGGCGAGGAGCGGACTATTCACAGCCCTCGGAATCGGCCCTATCGCTCGCGGCGAGTCACCGATCGATCGTTGCAAAAAGGCGGTGGACGAAGCCAACCGGCTGATTGGCCAAGGTTTGCTCTACCACATCTCCGGCGCCCCGATCACAACGTTGCTACCCGAATCGGCAGCATCAGCACAGACCGATGGCAGTAGTGCCTACCCACGCATCGATCAGACACCGGCAACCCCCAGCCCGTTTGTTGTGCAGCCCCGACACCAGGTACCCCAACCGGCTGATGATTGCGCCTTGCTTGCATTGCGTTATGCGGAGATGTTGAACCCGCTCATCGATTTCCTGCCGCTCGGGCGTCCGATAGGATTGGCCGGCTGGTTTGCAAGTCAGTTCGAAGCCGCTGCCGGTGGACAGTTGCAGCGAATCGAGCCGGGAGTAATCGGCAGTCACCTGATTGTTGCCAACCATTTGTTCGAGTCGGGTCCTGGTTCTCTGACGTTTGTCATCGATCGCCACCTCAGCCCGAATGAGCGTGGTATAGGTGCGCACACCATTGTTTTGTACAACTTGGAAAACCTGATCTGGGTGCACGATCCCGCTAGCGGGGTTGATTGTCTCTTCGAGGACTACGTCTTCCCGTCCAGTCGCGCGACTACCGCCATTACGTATACGCCCAGTGGGCAGGTAGGTATCATTCTCGGCCATCCCTTCGACGGTGCCGATGCCCTGGGCGATGCCCTCATCGGCGCACCACCGGCCGAGGAACCGGTGGCTGCGTTCGCTTTCCCTGCTCCGGCGCTGCCGCCCGGCACCTACCGTATGCCCGAATTCCTCACCAGGTTCTTCCGCGCCGAATATCCGGATGGGACAAAGCTGTATCTACTGAGCCGGGTCGGCGAACTCATTGCCACCTTCGACGACGGCAACGTCAACGTGGTGCGCGACGACCCCATCCCGGTCGGGAGTCACCCGGTCGCCGATTTCGCGAGCCACCTCAGATCCCAGCACGCGGCGCAGCGTGCGCTGGAAATACACGTTGTCCTGCCGCACAACACGCACGCTATGACCGAAGTCGTCGACACGTTCCGCGGCGCCGCGATCGCGAACGGGACAAAGCTGTACATACAGACCGGGCGCGGGGAACTCGTTGCCACCGTTGACAACGGCCGCATCGACGTGCGGTGGAACGATGACCAGCCCGCGCCCAGGCGGCAGCGAACGGATTCCGGGGCTTCGGATGCCCAGCAAGCCGGCCCTGCGAAACGTCGTGTTTCACCCATCGCGCTCGGGACGTACGCGGTCGAGGAATTCTGGCAGCGCGCCGGATCCGGGCGCGTCGCGAAGGTCGATGAGGTACGGGTTGTCCAGCCGCCCACCACGTTCCGATTGGCCGACTTCGTCTCGAGGTTCACCGGCACCGAATTCCCGGACGGGACCAGGCTGTCCATCCGGACCCGGTACGGAATGCTGGACGCCGCCTTCGCAAACAACCGGGTCGACGTGACGTGGAACGGGGGCCTGCCGCCCATGCCGCTCGGCACGCGGCCCGCCGGCGATTTCTGGCGCCGCGCCGGTTCCGAGGCGGTGACCCGGAATATCCACCGAGTACGGGCCGACCAGCCGCGGATCACCAGCTCCGCTCCCTACAAAGTCATGGAGAAAAGCGGCATCAAGTCGTTTGTGGACGCTGATAAGTTCGACACCGGAACGACCTTACATTTCTACACCGTCACCGGACCCGTGACCGCTACCATCCGCACAGACGGCAAGCTCGCGATCAGCACCCAGGGGCGCACGATCATCCTGGATAAAGCGGAATTCAACCGCCTACTCGACAATCATCCATCGAAGACCGTCCGAATCACCGTCCCCACCCCGCCGCGCTGGTACCGAATCCACGATGGTCCCGATTCCCTGATCCCTACACTGTCTTCGATTTTCTATTACCAGAGCCGCAAGCAACTACTGAACGATATCGCCGCGCATCTGACCAAGGAAAGAGAACGATTTACCCGAGACATTACCAATGATCGCATCGACAGCGAGATCCGTGCCGCAGGAGATGCTACGACTCCCGAATTCCGCCAATATTTTAGAAACCAGCGCGCACTGTTGCTCGATGAAGAAATAGCGGCGTTGCGGCGTGGCGAACCGACCGGGATCAGAGCGGTAGGCGAAGACCGTAGCGAGCTCGCCTTCAAGGCGCTGTTCGACCTGAAACAGACCAATTACACGATGGCCGACCGCGGCATGCCGATGTATAAATTCGCCAGCCGCCCGGACCGGCCGGTGATGTTCGTGCGGCGCTCGGCGGACGGTATATACGAGATCGGTGTCACCGAGCGCGGCGCACTGTTCACGGTGGTGAAACCGAACCCACCACGGGTCCGGCCAACTCCGATAGTTGTCACCCGCGACAGGATTCCAGCGGCACGCACGGAGGTGCTGGCCAGGCCGGCGAAACCCCTGCTCATCGGCGCCGTACTGCGTCGGACATATTCCCGCGATCGGCGGCCGATCGTCCCGAAAACCTCCGTATTCGGGCCTGTCTCGAAGCTGCCCATCGCCGAGGGATTCGCCGAACGCGCGCTGGAGTACGCCACCCCCGTCCACTACATGGACACGACGGAGCGCGAAAGTTACCGCATATTCGTGAACCCGGCCGACGGTAAGCTGTACAACGCCCATGACGGGCGCGCCTTCACTACGTCACCCAATAGGGTCACCGCCTTCGTCATGGACGAATTCGGCAATCTGTATGCCGGCGAGAAAATAAACGGACATATCCAGCATTCGTCGTTCCTCGGCGGTCGTACCGTCTGTGCCGCAGGCGAGATCACGGCCGTGGACGGGGTGGTCAAGGTTATCGTGGACCATAGCGGGCATTATGTACCCGATTCGTATATGAACGATCTCGCGATCGCCTACCTGGAAGCCCAGGGGCTGCAGCTCCCGGACGACTTCCAGCGAATCGTCACCATAATGCCCGCAACGATGGATCGTTACGAGAGGGCGACACTCCCGAGGTCGCTCGATCAGCAGACACGTCAAGCGAATTTGGCGCGCGCGCGATTCATTTTGGCAAACGCTGAGAAGGATGAAGCGGACGAGACCAAGCTGACCGCAAAAGAACTACTCGGGAGGTATCGGAACCTCAGAACATATTACCCCTCGGCTCCGTTCCTGACGCACACGTGGGACGATATTCCGCCGGGCGCAACATTCACATTCCAGAGTACTGTCTACGATACCGTCGCAACCGTTACGCACAATCGAACCTTCGACGTCGTGGACTCGCCTCGCGACGGATCCCTGCCCCGGTATGAATACAACCTGCAGGCCGGTGCGCTGCGCGATCTGGCGATTTATCGTACAGCGCGGAACATCACGATCAAACAACCTGGAATTCCACACGCCGAGCCGGATCAGCGCAGCACGACCGTCCCGGCACCGAAGCCGCGCACCAACGATTGCGCACAACTGGTGCTGCGGCGCATCGCAACCCGCGTTCACAATCACACGGTCCCCAAATCGATCCCCCACGCGCTCAACCCCGTCCACCCACCCGAGGCCCCGGTCGACCTGAAAGGCATGGGGTCCAACGAATTCGAGGAGGGGGCAGGAGCGCAGCTACAACAGTTCGACGACTACCTGGTAATCGCCGATGAGCTACGCAAATATCGGCCCGGTCACCTCGCAAGCGTGGTCCTCGGTAAGCAGACCGCCGACTCCAGGCACAACATCGGCGCACACACAGTCATGTTCTATACCCGGGCAGTCCATCCGGCGGACAATACGATCGGTCCCAAGGACCGAGCTGCCGGAAAACAGGTCCGGGTTTACAACCCGATGACAGAGGACGACGAGCCGATCGAGCTCGGCGACGAGCGGATCGGGCACGACGGGGTGCCGATCAAGGCATTCCAACCCCCTACCGACGTCCGCGTCACCGCCGCCATCTTCTTCCGCCCGCCCAACCCCAACGCACACGGCGGCCCATTCACCGTCCCCGGCTACCCCACCACCGGAGCCGCCGCCCTCGGCAATGTCCGCATCGGCGCCGGCGATGACACCGGCGTATCCCCGGCACGCGACAACAACCGCGGCGTGAATGCTTCGCTGTTCGACGGCCCGGAAGATAACCTGCTGCCCGGCCTCTTCGATGAGCCGAGGCAGGTGACCCCGATGTTCGAGCCATCGGAGGGTGACACCTATCTCGGAGCGCTGACCAAGGTGTTCGATGCCGACTGGAACAACGCTCCGATAGAACCGAATTACATTACCGGGGATTTCGGTTCGGATCACACCGGCGTACAGGAGCTCGTCGAGATCATGCCGCTTCCGGAAACTACAGTGCAGTGGCTCTGCGATCAGGTCTACCGCTATGTCATGAGCAAAGAAAGCCCGCAATCGACGGCACGGCGACTGGGCGAGGATATCTACCGTTATGTAACGAACGGAGACAGCCCGGAGGCGAAACTGCGAGCCGAGATTCGCCAGGTGCTGACGACCCGTCGGCTCAGCGCCGAATGGTCGCGGCTGTTCACCAGTTCGGGCATGCCGCTGACCGTGACGCACCATGGCCGCCGCCACCGGATCGCGATACGCCTGAGTCTGGACGACGCCCGCCCGGCACCGGAGCAACTCGCGCCCGTCGGCGACCGCAACGATCCCGCCAATGGGCCGCCGGTAGCCATTTTCCGTTATTCGCGCGGTCGGTCCCAGGTCAGCAATAATGTCAGCGAACACAACCTGCGGTCCCTGTCGGGTTCCTATGGCCTGAAATGGCCGATGGGGGAAAGTGGATTGAGCAGTCTGGACTTCACGCCGCAGGGTTCGATCATTTATGACCAGTTGTCCACGCACGTCGAGGCCACCACCTCGGTCGAGTCGACCGTCAAGATGTCGAGCAAGGGCCCGTCCATTCCGTTCGACTACGCGATGACGTTCCAGCTCAGCGATGAAAGCCCGGATCTGCTGTCCACCGATACCGCGGCCAGGGTCTGGCACGATATCGATGTGGAAACGCCTGGCCGAATGATTGTCTGGTTCCCGAAATTCCTGGCCGACAGCACTGAACTGCCGCTGGTCGATGAGGCGGATCCGGCCACCATTCCCCCGGCCTGGCACCCCGGGGCCGACGATAAGCACCCGTCGTTGGAAGAGGTTCCCCTCGACGCGCCACTCAGCAGTCCGAACCACGACGAACTGGTCAGCGATGTCATCGCGGGGTTCCGCACTCATCTCGCCGGCATCTCCGAGGGCTCCGCCGACGAACTACGGGATTTTCTCAAAGAAGAAGATTTCCTCGGCAACCTCAAGTTGATGCGGGGCGGTTCGATTGCCTCGCCGCGTTTGCAGACTTCGTCCGGTGAATCGCTCGGCTTTTTCCTGATGAAGGTCGACTTGAACGGCGGTACCGAACTCACCGGACCTACTCATACGAAGTTCGGCCTCGAGAACTACACCGTCCGGGAGCTGGGGGTGCAGGGTAAGTCCACGATCACCAATGAACTCGGCACGCACCCGGCGTTCAGCTTCGTTTTCAGCGAGGGCGAGGAATTCGAGGAGTCCGGATATTCGCGCCGCGGCGGCCAGATCACCTTCCGCGGCGGGGTTTCCGACCAATCCAGCCAGACTCTCGGTTACGGCAGAAAAGCCCAGGCGGTGCGCTCGCTGCGGCTCCATGACGATCTGCTGCATACGACGGCACGTGCGACCGTCACTATCGTCCTGGTCCAAGACGGCGAGCGCTTCGGGCCGGCCGCGAATACCCCACTGGCCGACGGGAAAACGTATCCGGTCAACGTGCTGGTACCGCCGAAGAAGGCTCTCGGTCACAAACCGCAACTGGACGAGAGACTGTACCTGCCATCGAAGGTCCTGCATCTGCAGCAGCTCGGCCCCGACACCACGCCCGTCACGGTCGGGGGCACCGATCCATTGTTCCTATGGGCTGAAGAATTCCTGTCCGACTCCGGCTTCTTCTCCAGCAAACACGATAAACCAGGCGTGCTGGACATGATCACCCAGCAGGGGCTCGCCGCTGCGCGCGATGCGAATATCGTCGCCTTCGAGCAGATGCGCGCGCAGTTCAACTTGAAGGCAGCTTTCCAGGAGATGATCGATGGGGAGGTAGACGAGCAGACCGGGAAGCTCGAGGGAGGTTCGCTCGTCTGGTTCGAAAAGCCGGGACGGTACCGGACCGAGCGAATTTCGATCCGGCTCGTCACCAAACGCCACTACGAATCGGAGGATGACGCGCACCAGAATGTAACGCACGACTGGATCCTGCCCAAGTTCCAGACACAGAACACAGCCGGCTTCGCCTTTTCCAGCAGCACGCAGTCCGGAAAAACTTCGGTTCGGGTCAATCCGAATGGCGGTGGTAACGTCGCGGCTACCAATCCGTTCGACGTGAAGCGCAGCCAACTGCTCGCCAGCGTCACGCCGAGTGCTATCCATTCGTACCACCGCTCGGAGAGCGAGCTACACGGTTTCGACACCGGCGCGAACAACATGCTCATCAGCCCTGCAGATGAGGGCACGCAAAATTTCACTGTTCCGGTCACCCATTGGATGGAGATCACCTACCGGCACGGCGCCAGCCCGGAACCGAAGCGCAGCGCCGGCTTTGCCCGCCTGAATCTCCCCACCTACCGCACAGAGTCCGAAAAGCCCGGCGAATCGTCCCCGCCCGCACCCGCTACCATCCGCAAAGTCACCCCTGAGGACATCGAGAACCTCACCACGCCGCAGTGGAAACTTCCCCAAGACGCCATTATTCGCGATGCGGGCAGCAGCACGATGATCCGCCGGGCCATCCTCAGTCTCATCGACAGATCCAGAATCGGAACCGACACCGGCCGAATCGACGAGACCGACACCGCTCAAACGCAGACGATGCCTGGCGCATTCCCCGTCGAACCCGACGAGAATGCCGAACTGCCGCAATGGAACCCCCCTACCGCAGAGCCATCCCCGCAGACCGACCGCCGCCCGTCTGACACCCGACTGCCGGAAATCCCGACCATCGTCGTCGTGGATCCGTCCGGGGTGGTGCGCAGTGCGGAATGGGCACCCGACGCAGAAACCGACATTGCCGATACCCGCACGCGGATGCCCGGTGCATTCCCCGTCGAACCCGACGAGAATGCCGAACGGCCGCGCTGGAACCGCCGTGTCACAGAGCCGGAAGTCCCCACCATCGTCGTCGTGGATCCGTCCGGCGTGCTGCACAGCGCGGAGTGGGTGCCTGCCCCCGAATCGGATACCGAGGTAGGCACCGGCTGGGTCGACTTGGCAAGGAATCGGGCCGTCGCCGGTGGTAAGTGGGTGTGGGATCAAGCCTTCGGTACGCGCACCACGAATCCAGAGTCGGGGCCCTACCAGGTCATTCACACCAGCATATCGCCGCAGGCCATGCTGGCCATGCTGGCGCACGGTTCCCATAACTCCGACGACATCGAGGTCGGCGGTACCGAGGGCATCGCCGCGGGCAAAGATTTCCACATACGTATCGAGTCCTATATCACCGACCTGGAGGTGTCGCCGAAATCAGTGCAACTCAACTCCGAGAACTGGAGCCCCTCACGCAACCACGTGGCCAGGGGCAGTTCCACCGTGCACAGCGACCAGCTCGGCATCAGCATGACCCAACGCTTCGGCGAGACTGCCGAGGGCAGCTTCATTCCCGGCGGCACTTACCAGCACACCATCTCCAGATCGAAAAGCTCCAGTGCCGCTGAATCATTGGGCTCCAACCGGGTCACCTCGACCTCCGGCGGCCCGGCCTACTGGTTCACCGGGCGAGTGGTCCATGTCATCACTGTCGAGAAGGGCACCCGAAACGTCCTCATCGGTGTGGCGAACGACTTCGCCACCTGGGTGCAGCGCCTCCTCGGCGTGGCCCGGCGTGCGGCCTACGGTGACAACACCCTTGTCGTCGATTCGCCGGGCCGAGCTGAATTCATGGCGCACGACAAGGATCTACAAATTCATTCCGAACTGGCCGCACTCGTCGAAGCCAGCGGCGTGCACAAGATTGCCGTACGGAACGAAGAAAAACTGTATCTGCCGAACACTTTCGTCGAGAGTGGCGGCGTCATCTCTTTCGGCAGAATCGTCGGTACAAACTTCGCGGGCGGCCGAGACGCGTTCAAGAAGGCAATCGAGGAACTCGTGGAGCCGGTGGCGCCCGGCACCATGAGACCGAGTTCCGCCAACTTCTTCCGGGGCCTGTCGATGGACAACAACGCTTACGTTTTCGATCCCCGCACCATCGGCCCCGGCAGCAACACATTCACCTTCGTCAACCGTTCCTCATGGTTCGGTTCACGCCTGGTCAAGCTCACCTTCACCGCACGTCCGGATACCACAGATCTCGACAAGAAACGCGGCAGAGAACTTCCCGGCGGCGTTGGTTTGGAGAACACCTTCTACGACGTCTCGGGCGACGGCAATGTGCTCGGTGGCCGTACCACCAAGGTGGGGGCGAATCGCGCAGGAGGCGACCAGTGGAGCATTAACCCGACCGGGCAGGTGGCCGGCGTGCGCCCCACGTTCAGCCTCGCTCTCAGCGGGACTGGAACCAGCGGCAGGTCACGCGCCTCTGACCGGTCGTTCGACGTGTGGATGCGTGGTGATGTCACCGCGCTCTTCGAACTTCTCTACTTTTATGAGGTCACGATCGAGTGGTGGCTGCTACCAAAGGCGCTGCCGACCCGCTTGGTGGATCTCGCCGAACTGCCGGCGAAATTAGCTGTTCAGGGGCTGGCCCGGCTGCCGTCGGATGTTGTTCTTCGGGGACTGGATACTTCGGAGTTGGGGCGCCCGGTCTACACCAAATCGATCACCCTGGAATCCACCAACCTCGTCCAGTTCCACGTCGCCGACACCAGAACCGAGCCGAGCATCGACCCCGGCCGCCGCATCACACCCGACGTCTACCGATCCGATCCGTCGATCCCGCGCCCGGCCCCGCCCGAAGGCAGCGTGGCCTTCGAGATGGAGATGCCCACCGACCTGCCCACCCGGCTCGTGGAGCCCTGGGTGCCGAACAACCCGTTCCAGATGTACTGGTTCGACGGCTTCGATCAGCTCGGTCGAGCGCTGCGCGCGGTCGCCCCCCGCGTCGAGGCCAGCCGCCGGACGCATTCTTTCGAGAGCGCGGTCATCGCCTTGAACTCGCTGGCCAGGAAGAACCGGCCCACCGTGCTCGGCCCCGCGGCCATCGCCGCCTTCCTCGGCACCGGCAACACCGGCGCCGACCTGCCGACCCCGCTGCCGCACCCGCCGGGGCACAAGGTCACCAACATCACCGCCGAGGTAACGCTCTACTCCTACGAGATCGAGCAGACTACCGGAACAATCGCTATCGACGCCTTGGGGGTCGCGACGGAGAATTTCGCCTTCGGTGCCGACCAAGGCGTCACCTTCATGCCGACCTTCGGCATCAGCATCCCCACCACCGCGGACGCCAGCAACCGCGGCGCACCCGCCGGCTTCCCCTATGCCGGCGGAGCCAAGGGGCACGGTATGTCGGTCAGCATGGGCCACCAGCTACGCATGCTCATCCGTTATGGCACAACATCATTGAACAAGGACGGCCTCGGATCGGACAACCATCGCATCCGCTCCTTCGTGCTCATCAAGCTGACCGGCCCCGAGGGCACCACCTGGACCGTCGGCAACGGCGTCGGGCGCACCGTCGATATCCTGCCGAAAGCCCCGCCCAGCTTGCCCGCCCCAAAACCCGGACAGCAGCCCAAGCAGCGCACCGACCCGCCCAACCGTTCCGATCATGATGTAGCACTGGACAATTCGTCGCGCGGCGTCCGGTGGCGAGGCCCCCGGTCGGCCGCTGTGAACGGCATCCCCGCACCGGCGGGGCATGTCTGGGAATCCATGCGCGACGACGGTGATTGCCTGCCCCTCATGCTGGAGCGCGTGGTCTACCCGAACGCCCCGCCCTTGACGCAGGCGATACTGGACCAACGGATCGCCGAATTGCGCGATGAGATCGCCACCGAGATCGAAACGAATGCCGACGGCTACTTCGAGCAATTCCAGGCCGTCATCGCTGATGCATCTCGTACGGAGGGACTTGTCGATCCCGAAGAATTGGCAGCCCTGCGGGCACTACGGGACGACGGCCGACTCCGCGCCGAGTTCGACCGGCAGGTCCGAGCGATCAGGAGGCCGAGGGTCTGGCGAAACGCGGTCAGCCATCTGGCACCTGAAGCGGCGGGCGCCGCGCTGCGCCGACGAGGGCTTTTCCTGGCCCTGAACAGCCCGGACTACAGATCGCAGACAGTGATACTCGGTGCGGAAACCACCGAAGTACCAAACGCCACAGCCCTGACCTATGGGAACCATTTCTACCTCGCCGTACCGACCGAACCCAACGCGGCGCCCCTACCCCCGACGAAGCTGCCCACCCGACCCGCACCGGCGGTGCTGGCCGGAAACTGGAAAGCCCAGCAGCGGCGGAACCGGCAGACCCCGGTGGAGCCTTGGTCTGATGCGGACGGGTCAACCACCAAACCTGCTGCGGCAGCACCGATCCGCGCCTTGCCACCGTTGGCAGGTGCTCCGGCTGGCACGCAGGTCCCCAGTGCACTCCGGCCGGACTCCGAAGCAGAACAGTCGGATTCGGAGTTCCCGTTCGCACCGGCCGAACCCGAACCCGAGCACTGGGACCCATTCACGACGTCACGGACCGACGACGCGGACAACTTCCGGCCCGTACCCCGCTCCGGCGACGCACTCCTGGCGGAAGAGCGGGGCGATGTCGACCGAGCGACGGAGTCCGGCAACCTCGCTCGGGTCGAGGAATGGCAACGCGGCATGCTCGATGTGCTGGCGGCGGAGGAGCGGCTCGGCGCAGGCACTGTCGAGTCGACCGTTCCGTACGCGCCGCTGCCTGAGCACGAATCCACCAGAACCGAGCATCGTGAACCGCCCGCGACGCCGCAGACACCGATCGAGGACGGGGAACTCGTCCAGCGGCAGCGCGAGGTCGAGCAGCTCATCGACCTCGTCGGCCCGCTCGATCGCCGAGAGATCCGCGGCCCTGCCTCGTTGTCAGACCGATTCTCGTCACCACCACGCTCTGACGACGGATCGATGTACAGCGATCCGGACCGGACCCACGACACACCACTACTCGGCACCGACCAGACCGCCCCGGCGATCCCGTTCCGGCTGGCGGACATGCGATCCCAGCTGCGGTTCGATGACGATTCGGTGGACGGTAGCGACGATCAGGAACCACTGCAGCACAACGAAACAACACAGGATGGTTCCGGAGCCCTCGGAGACGAGCGGACTTCCGGAACCGACGAGCTGACCCAACGCGGCCCCGAACCCACGGCATCCGACGACCAGATCAGTAGCACGCCGCCCACCGGCGACGACCTCGCGCCACTCCCCCAACCTCGCGACGGCACAACAACCTCCACGACCGAGCACCGGGATCTCTCAGGCATCGACAGCGGCGTGCCCGTACGTACCGGCGACACTGCGCACGAGCAACCCGCACGGCGACAGCACACGCGGGAACGCCTGCGGGGCTTCATATCTCGCGTCGGCCGCGCCGCCGACAACACGAGGACATCGTCCGAGGCACCGCACACTTCGTCACCCGCTCCACGCCGCGGCATCCGTGCCGCCCTCCAGCGGATCCTGCCCGAAACAGTCGGCAGCACAACCCTTCCCACAGCACGCCGGGCCGCAGTCCCCACGCACGGCGACGGCACCACCACCCACACATCAGTCACTACCCACAGCCTCGAGCCCACCGACGAATGCCTCCGCGACACACTCACCGACATCCAGCACGACAACAACAGCACCGCGATCCGCCCGCGCTACCGATCGAGAACACTATTCGGCCGCTTCGGCCGGCTGCCCGGCCGCTCGCGCCGCGAAGCCGAGAAGGCCGCAGGCGCCAAACTCCGCGGCTACACCGACGAACACCAAATCGCCAAGGAACTGCAAATCCTCGGCCCCGGAGCACAGGCCCTGGTCATCAGCAAGCACAAAACCCCCACCGCGAACGGCATCGGCGCGCACGCCTATCGGATGGTCAACGACCGCGGCACCATCTTCATCCTCGACGCCACCAACCCGACCCACCGATACCCCGGAGACACCCGAGCGGAGAGCTTCCACGCCGTCCTATACACGCCGACCGGCAAACCGACCCGCCCAGTTCGCTTGCCCCACAAAGACATCTCCGACTTCCCCCGCGACGTCCGCATCGGCGCACCTTATGACGGTGCCACCGGTGACCGCTCCACCGGCGGTCCAGCGACCGGGGTCACCTCCAATGGCGAACCGCTGCGGACGGTCGACGGACACAGCGCGGCTGATCTACTGCGGCCGCCCGCTGGGTTCGACGCTCCGGAAACGTCGGTCTCCTGGTGGCGTGAGGCCGGTGCAGCCTGGGATCGGCTGCGGGAGGCGGGAATCCTGCCCGAATCGACGGCGCCGACCATGGCGCACGTCGATCGGTTGCTGACCGATTTCCATGCCGGGGCAACCGGCGCGGTGACCCCGTTGCACCACGCCCTGCTGCTCGACGTGCTCGACGACCTCGAGGCGAAGGGCCTGGCGCTCACCGTCGACGAGATCCGTGCCGCATACCGGCAGTTCCTCACCCGCACCGCCGCGACCGTCGGCGATCGGGCGGTGACGGTCAGTGACCTGCCCGCCGAATTCGATCGGCTCACCGACTCCGGGGCCGTCCTTCCGGCCCGGTTGCTCATCGCCGGTGCCGGGCGCGCCGGTCTGCGCCGGGTGAGCGAGCGGATGGCCGCGGACCTGCTGCCGAAGCTGCGCGCCGCCGACGCGGCGCTGGTGCACGAGATACCCCGTGAGATGAACTTCGCCTGGTTCGGTGGCGAACTCAGTCCGACGGCACTGGCCAATATCAAGGCATGGGTGAAATCCGCGGGGAATTCGGATTGGGCCTTCACGCTCTGGACTCAGGGTGGCAACGACAAGCTTCGCGCGCAGCTGGAACAGGACCCGGAAATCCGCGCGGCCGCACACAAATTCGTGATCCGCGACGATATCCGCGACCTGGTCGCCGACCTGGGCAGCAGGGAATTGGCCGCTATTTACGACTTCAGCTTGCAGGCAGGGGCTTTCAACCTGGTATCGGATATCTGCCGGTATGTGGTGCTGACGATGCGCGGTGGCGTGTACGCCGATGTCGACCTGGCCCCCGGTCCGGTTCGGCTGGCGGACCTCGAGCCGATGTTCCTGCACGAGGACGACCTTCCGATGTTCGGCCCGATGATTCGTGACGAAGAGGCTCTCGAGGACGAGCAGTTCGAAGGCCTGCCCTATGCGGAGAAGTTGCAGGCCGCGGTCGAGGGCAACTACCGGCGAGGGGACCTGGGCAACCACTTCATCGTGGCACCGCCCAATTCCCGGTATCTGGCGGACCTGATGACAGCGATTCCCGATCAGTTCGTCGCCCAGTACCACGACGCCGACCGTGCCGCGATCGAGGCCGACCGCACAGAGCTCGAACAGATGTTGAGCAGGCTAGCGGTGTCCGAGGGCGAGCTGGGACGCACCGTGTTGGGACGGGAGTACCGGAGCCTGCTGGAATCGTTGCGTATCAATGGCATCGAGGCGATCCCGGCCGCTGTGCTGCGCCTGCATCAGCTGGCCACGCTGCGCGGCGTGCTGCCGCCGCCGCTGGCCGGTCGTGCTATCCGGATCAGTGGTCCGCTGCTGATGCAGCCCCTGCGGGACGGGCTGAACGTGCACGGGTCGATCGCGAACTATGCCGCCAGGGCGTTCGGGCTGGCGTCGATGACCGGCGCGGACGTTACCGCGGCGATGGATCCGGCGATTCTGGCGTCTTTCAAACCGCTGAGCTGGCTGACCGGCGAGAGCGAGGCGCAACTCGGCCACACGGGGATTCGGATAATCCCGGGCCTCGCTCCGGTGCCGGTGCCGGTGACCTCGGTACCCACGTTCGCGACTGCCGCGGTGCCGCCCGCACTCGCGCACGATCAGCGCCGAGAGGCGGCCCGGCTGTTGTTCACCGGCGAGTTCGCCGGCCCGCTGGACATGGCCCGGCAGCGGGGCCGCGCCGGGGTCGTCAACCTGCGTGATGCGTTGTCGGAGATCGACGATCCGGTAGCGGGGGTGGCGGCCGCGGCGTTGACCCAGATCCTGCAGGCCGCCGATCCGGAGCAGGCGTTCACCGAATTGCGTGCACTGCACTGGGCCCCGAACCAGGCGCAGCTGCAGGCGCTGGGCGCGGCCGGACTCGAACCGGCCATGGTCGAGCCGACCGGCGACAGCCTGTTCGAGGCGTTCGTCCTCGCCACGGGCGGTGTGAAGGATCTCTTGACGGTCCGCGCCGAAGCCGTCGATCACATCGCGGCGAACCGGGCGGGGTTCTTCGCGCTGTACCACCCGCCGGGCGTCGGTGAGCAGGATCGGGCGGCGCGGTTCGAGGAGGAACTGCAGCGGTTGCGCAAGTCAGGGGTGTACCAGAACGACCTGGCCGAGCTGTTGCCGCGGGCGATCATGGAATCTCAGCACACGACGATCGCGATCCTCGATGACCGCCGCCCCACGCCGATCGGCGATCCGGTCACCGCGAGCGCGGTGCTGGTGCGTGTCGCTTACGGGGGTGGCCACTATCACGCGGGCATCCGACCGATGGCCGCCGATCCTGGCGGGCAACCCAGCCCGCAAAACACAGAGCACGCGCAGCGGCAAGCACCGGCCACCACCGCCCGGCGGTCCGGCCCCGGGGCGTGGCAGCCCATGGGCGAGGTCGCGGATCCGCTGTTCGCCACCCTGGCCCGGGTGTTCGACGCCGAGTCCCCGAGGTCGGTGCGGACGATGCTGGCCGCCGAACTCGAACAGCACCTCGACCGCTATCGACAGTCGATGCTTTCCGAGCGCGCGCGAGCACAATGGGCCGCCGAACGAATGCAACGGCAGCGGTTCGACACTCGCGCTGCCGCCGATCCTGAATTCGCCGCCGCAAACCAGGCCACGGAAACCCAACGGCGGGAATCCTTCGACGAGAACTTCCAGAAGCAGTCCGAAACCCGGCTGCGTCACGCGATCGCCGATCTGAAGAATCCGAGGCGCGATTTCGAGCGGAATCCCCTCCTGAGCACCGACCTCACCCACCGGGAACTACTGATGCTCGCGAGCCGCCGGTTCGACGCCGACATCGTGCTGGAACATCCCTCCGGGCCGCCGACCCGAACCGGGGAAGGCAACCCGCAGACCCGCCACATCCGCCGTACCGCGCCCGGCCGCTACGAGATCCCGCCGCAACTCCCCACTGGACTGGACGGCACCCGATCATCGGTCCACCCAGTGGGCAACTGGTGGATCTACACCGGCAAATCCTGGTGGAACGACCTGCATTTCGACGACCTCGCACCCGGCTACCAACACGGCCTGCTCGTCGACTACCCCGTCCTGCGCACCAACGACGCCGTGCCCGCGGCGGTACGGCACACCCTCAACACCCGATACGTCCAACTCGAAATTCAGCAGCTGCAAACCCTCGCCACCACCTCCGAACAGCTGCCCGCGAACCAGCGTCGCCAACTGCGCAATCTCACGGCCACCCTCACCCACCTGCACACCGCCAGGCTGGAAATCGAAACAACCGCACAGCAGGCGGGTGCCGGACCAACGGCAGTCCAGCTACTCGTCTTCGACCAGGACGCTACGGGCCGGCGCGGGCGGGTCGCGATCAGCTTGGGCGCGATCGACACCGCGACAACCGTGCACTGGCACATACCGGCCAACGCGGCCGTCGCGTCGGCCGCACACGCGATAATCCACGCGGCGCAGGAGCACACCCAAGCCGTCCGCGCCCACCCTGAGCACGCCACGGTGATCTGGATCGATAACGAGTCCGCCACCGGCACGCACACACCGGAATCCAGCTCCGGCACAACCGATCACCCGAGCGCAGCACTCATCGACTTCGCCCTCACCCATCCCGCAGCGCAGCAAGTCCACGTCTTCGCACCCGAATCCGTCGCGAATTCCGTGAGCCGACAAATAGATCCGGGCCGGGTCACGGTGCACCGCCCCGCAGGCCCGCGCCGCGACACCACCTTCGACGGCAACGCCCGGCGCGACCGCACCAAGGCCCCCGCTAGTGCGCACCCTCTCCGGGGCGGCGCCACCCAGCGCACCATCGCACCCACACCCCGCACTCACATCGACAACATCCCCGAACCCCTCTCGGCGTCCGACAGCAGCGCACCGCGCG
Organism: Nocardia sp. NPDC051321; assembly: GCF_044455225.1. NCBI lineage: Bacteria > Bacillati > Actinomycetota > Actinomycetes > Mycobacteriales > Nocardiaceae > Nocardia > Nocardia sp. NPDC051321. Next base: position 351,612 of record NZ_JBITEM010000009.1, read on the forward strand.
TCCCCGCCGATCCGATTCAGAGCAGCCCGACCGGCACACGCGACCCGAAATGCGCGCCGCTGGCCTTCCGCTACGCCGCCGCCAAAAACCCCAACGCCCCCATCACGCAGCCGGCGGAAGATTCCATCGGCCTCAGCGGAATGCACCCCGAGCAATTCAACCGCCACGCCGGTGCCCAACTACGAACCTTCACCAACCACACCGAGATCGCAGCAGAACTCGATCGACTCGGCGCCGGAGCCATCGCCCTGGTCGTCGACGCCTACAACGGCCCCACCAACAAACACGGAATCGGCGCACACACAGTAGTTTTCGAAAACCACAACGGAACCCTGCGCGCCTACGACCCGACCACCGGCCGCCACTACCCACTCAACCAACACCCCACCCACAACCTCCGCGCCATCACCGCCATCATCTACACCCCCAACGGCCACGAACACATCACCGAACACCAAGCCGACGGCGCCGAAGTCCTCGGCAACATCGGCATCGGCGCAAGACCTGCCGACACCGACCAGGTCCTCGATATCTCCGACCTGAGCCAGGTGCTGACCGAAAACACCTTGGACACCGAAACCGAGATACATTTCCGCGACGGCGGCCTGCCCCGAGTCGCCGTCGTGCGCAGGGATGGGAATCTGGCTGTCCGCGAGCCGCATACCGCCGGTGATCTACCACCGGCCCCGCGAGAAATCATCAGCCGAGCGGAATTCGAACGCCGGCTCGGCGAGTACGGGACCCGGCGTGTCCGGGTCACGCCGCCGACGCCCGTCGACTGGTATCGCGTGCCGTCCAGCGGTCCGGAGAACCTGTTTCCGACGCTGGCCTACATTCTCGGACTCGAGGCCGACGTCGTGCGGAATCAAACCCACCAGAAGATGGAATCGGATGGCATAACGTCTGAGCTCCCCGCAGCGGTCGAGAGCTATGCCCTGAACTTCGTCTTCTCGCCGACCGACGAGCCGCGCGCAGAAATGATAAACAACCCGAAAACACCGAAACTCTTCCTGCGGCACTCGTCTACCACGGGCTACGAGATCGGTGTCACGGCCACTGGACATTTCGCCGCCGTCGTCAAACCAGACTTTCCCTCACCAGCCCGGGCCGACGCGACGGCTCTGCCGAGAGAGCAGATCCCCGCACCCCGCACCACGATGCTTGCAGGCGGACCTGAACCTGTCCTGGAAGGTGCTGCTATACGGCGATTCTATATGTCAGATCTGCGACCGGCGTCAGCACGAGCGCCTAAGCCCGCAACGATAATAAGGAGAAGGCGGAAGAGGACGCATTGGATACGGCACCGGACAGTCCCGAAACCGAAACTAGCGGGCCGGAATATCACGTCGGAACACTTGACTCGGGAGAATATCCGCGATCCAACGCCAGTCCACTACATGGACGATGTGGAGCGCGAAGCCCACCGGCTCTTCGTGGACGGGGACGGCAGGCTCCGGCATGCCCGCGACGGATCGCTGTTCAATTCTGAGCGGAACGAGACAGACCTCAGCGAACGTAAAACCATTTTCGTCATGGACGAGTTCGGCAATCTATACGCCGCCGACAAAACCAGAGGCCTGATCCAGCATTCGTCTTTCCTCGGCGGTCGGACCGTCACCGCTGCGGGCGCCATCTCGGCGCAGGATGGAATAGTTACCCGGATTGTGGACAGCAGCGGGCACTATTGGCCCGATGAGCAGACGAACGACTATGCCCTCGCCTTCCTGGAGACGCAGGGCCTGCGGTTCGCCGACGACTTCCAGCGGATCTTCTATTCGAAGAACGAACAGTTCGTGCAGCGCGATGCGACAACCGAGGCACGCACCCGACGCGCGGCTCTCGCCCGTGCAAAACGCATCCTCGCCAACGGTCCGACACCTATCTGGCCTTTCAAGATCTATCGGACCGCGTCGCACAATCAACTCAACTGGCACCATTTCCCGACTGGCACGACGATCGGTTTCCAGGACGCACTGTTCGACACGACAGTCACGGTCGCCGACGACCGCAGACTCCGGTTGGTCGCTCGCAGTATCGACGGATCGTGCCCCGACCGGGCACACGAAATGGATGTCGAAGCGCTGCAAGCGCTGGTGACCAGGCTGGATGTCGGAGCCATCCGAGTCGAGCGACCCGAAATCCCCGGCATTTTCCCCCCGGGTACCTATTACGGTGAGGATCTGCTGCGGCAGCTGGCGCAGGGCGGCGAAACAGTCACCGCCGACCCACCCGAGACCACGGCCGTAGCACGCCCGCCCGCGGTGGACCGGCCCGCACAGCCCATGCCGTCGCGCTGGGAGCCGGTGCCGACCACCGGCGAGCCGGGGTTCGCCGCCTTTGCCCAAGTATTCGAGGTCGCCGAAGTCGGGAGTATCCGCGAGCGCATCATGGACCACCTCCTCGACGAAGTGGTGGTAGAACGCGACCGCCGCGAAGAGGTCGACGAAAGCCGGGCGGACGGCGTGATCGACGACCTGGAATGGCAGGAAGAACTGCGGGAACGGCGCGAGTTCGATCGCTGGCGGTCGAACGCGTGTTGGGTCATGGTCGATCCTGCCGCGCAATGGAATTCACCGGATTTCGATGCCGGTGACGAATTGCTGCGAGTGATCTCGGATACCTACGGTGTGAACTTCGTCAGCGTGCACCCGGACGGTCAGGTCCGCGAGATCATCGAGTCCCCGCACCGGTTGACGGTATTCCTGCGGCGCAGCTCCGACGGCCGAGTCGAGATCGGCGTCACCGCCACCGGCGATCCCACGACGTGGCCGCAGCAGCGGCTGTGGGACGAACTCAGCACACCTACCGGCCGCGTACCCATGGACCAGATCCCGGCGCCGCTGCACCGTCCATTGACCGCGCCGCGTACACCGCTACTCGTCGGCACGGTCGCGAGCAAGATTTCCGAGCCGAGTTTCACCCGCCCGGTCCATTACCTGGACGCCGTAGAACTCGAGTCGCATCGGCTGTTCATCGGCGAGGACGGGCGGCTGTACCGGGCCAGCGACGGGCTGCGGTTCGACACGACCGAGGCCGAGGACGCACCGGACGGCCACCGCGATGTGCTGTTCGCCATGGACAAGTTCGGCAATCTCTATGCCGCCGCGACCGAGCCGAGCGGCCGAATTCAACACGCGTCCTTCCTTGGCAAGGGTGCCACCACCGCCACCGGCTTGCTGAATGTGGTCGATGGCCGGCTGGTCGACTGGTCCGACGACGACCGCATGGGCCCGCCTCGCCCGGAGCTCAACGATTTCGCACTGGATTGGCTACGCCGCCAAGGCCTTGTGCCCGCCCCCGGCCACACCCGGTTCGATGAGGATGGACACCCACGTGATCGAGTCGGCGAGCTGAACCGCCAGCAGATTGAGATCGTGCACCGGCAGATACTCGCCAACGCCACGGAAGCGGCACTGGCCCGCATCGAGCACGCGTCCACCGGGCAGGACCCGGCGGTACGCGAGGTAGTGCGGGCCGCACGCGAGCCGTTCTTCCAGGAACAGTTCGAACTGGGCCGCTGGCGTCAACAGCTGCGCACCGGACGGATCTCGAAAACGGAGCAGGACAAGACATTCGCCCATCCCGAGCCCACTGGCCCCGATGATCGCATCCGACCGCCGCTCGCATCCGACACCCTGCGCTCCGTCGAAGGTTCTCCCAGCGACCGGGTGACCTGGTGGGAACAGCACGGCCGCGAGTGGTGGCAGGCCCTGCATTTCGCGGATCTGGCACCGGGTTACCAAGCGCCGCTGCTTGCCGCCTATCCTGGTCTCCGCAATGGCGACGGTATCCCTGCCTCGGTGCGAAACACCTTGAATCGCAAGTACATTCTGCTTGAGATCGCGCGCATGAAGGAAGGCGCCGATACCATCGCACGGTTCGCCTCCCTGCAACGCCGCGTGCACAATCTCGAGACCACCCTGGCAGCGCTGCACGCCGCCGATCTCGAAGCGGCGATATCGGCACGACGCTCGGGTGTCGCGGAACCCGAGGTGCGGTTGCTGTCGTTCGATCAGAACCTGCAGGGCCGCCGCGGCAGCGTGACGATCGCGTTCGGACCGGTGGACACCGCGACAACCATCCATCGGCAGGAGACCGAGAACGCGTCGTTCGGATCGCTGGCGCCCGCCATATCCCGCGTCGCACAATTCCAGGCCGAAACCACCCGCACCCGAACCGATCACGCGACCGTGCTCACCCTCGGCCGCGACGGCGCGGGAGACTCGATGCCCGGCCCATCCGGACGCAGGCCCGCCCCCGGCAGGGATCCCACCGACGCCTTCGGTGCCGGCAACGCGCGCACCGCGGTAGTCCCGGACCGCACCGCGGACAACCCCCGATCACGGCGCGGCACAACAACTCCCGCAACGACTCGGCCCGAAGGGGCCGTCGTCCGGACAACGGACGGCAGCACGCCGCCCGCAGCCGCGCACGAACCCTCTGGACGATCGCACACCCGGCGACGATTGCAGCGCCTTGTGGCCCGGATACGTGGTCTCGGCACCCCGGGCGAGGCGACGAGTTCCCGAGCAGCGCGGCTCATCCACACCGGGCCGAGCGCAAGCACAGCAGCCCACCGCATCCGCAACGTCTTCCGGCGATCCCCACACCGACCGGTACCCCCGCAAGCGGACTCGGCGGGCGACGGATCCCGCGCACCCAGGCCTGAAGACCCCGCATTCCCCCGCCACATCCGAACCGGCGCACCGTATGAAGGTGTGGGCGAATCGTTTTCCGTTGACGAGCCGGAGGACTTCCCAAAGGACAGCGGCCCGGGACCCGCCACTCGCACCACTACGCCCACCCAACCCCTCCGCGGCGGGGCCGAACAACAAACCACCACACCCGAATCCAGCGACGAGACCTGGTCGAGCGAGGACGATTCCGACAGCGAGCGTGACGAAAGCAGCGACACGGACTCCCGCCGCGGCGAGGTCCAGCATCAACCCATCGGCAGCCAGTTGCGGGAATGGGAGGAACTGCCGCCCGAGCAACAAGCCGCGGTGTCCACCCACATCGCGGAATCCGAAGTGGTGCACCAGTTCCTGATCGATCACGACGTGACGATCGACCGTCTCGACGATATGGATCGGCGCGGGCTGGACGAGCAGTTCCGCGCGCGCCTCGGCCGCCCCTTCGACCTCGCCGCGTTTCAGCAACGAACGCGGATGGTAAACGCGCTGACCGATAAGCCCCTGTCGATCACCGAACCACTGCACATCGTGCAGGATCTCGACACCATCGACTTCGTGCCGGAGGACCCGCGGCATCACCCCCGCCTGATCGGTACTACGGTCCAGCGCCGCACCCGCACCGTCGGCGCACTCGCGGATTCCGCACCCCCGCAACAGACTCGGCACCGGCTCGAGCTGACCGTGCACCCCGGGGCTCGCGGCCTACTGTTCGCTGATTCCGCCGATGCGCAGACCCTGCTGTCCGCCGATTCCGGCCACCCGCAGATCATGCTGTCCGGCGACGCCACGCATCCACAGGTACTGCTACCGCCCGACACGGAGCTGCACATCACCGGCGTGCACCCCCATGGTGGCGGTTTTCGGGTTACGGCCGAAATACGTCCTGCCACAAACGATTCCAGCCGTGCACAAACGCTCCACTCGGCACTCGACCCCGCGAACCAGGGCCGCATCAACGACTACGGCGTGCGCGTATTCGACACCGACGACGCCGGTGCCAGCTTCGGATTCCACCAACTACGCATCTGGGACGACCTTCCCCACGAACTGCAGGTCGCGCTGCACGCGTACGAGGAGTCCCAGCACACCAACGACGTCCTGCGGCAATTCTCGGAAGAGGAGCTCGCCGAACACTTCGAGCGGCTCCAGCACAACGCCGAGATCGAAAAACGGGTGACCTCGGCCCACCGGACGAACCCGAGTATTACTGCGCTGCTGGCTCGCCGGAACACACTGACCAACAAGAACGAGCGCACCGACACCGAATCGCGGGAACTGTTGGAGCTGAACGACATCCTGGGCAACCCGGACCCGGACGCCCATTGGGACGAGATCCGCGCCGACGCCGGCCGCTACCACGAATTCAACGAGTACTACCAGAGCTATTTCGGCCTTCCGTGGGGGCCGGAGGCGCTCCAGCTACACACCAACCGGCTCGATCGGGCAACCGATCGGCCACTACCACTGACGGAACCGATCCGAGTCCTGCGCGCACTCGAAGACATCGACTTCATGATCGCCCGGGACGGCAAACCACTCGGACAACGGAATCTCGACCTACTACTGAACGTCACCCAGCAGGAACCCGGCCTCCTATCGACGTCGATAACCGCCAGACAGGTACACCAGAAGCGAGACATAAGCTTCCGCGTGGAACTCGAAGTACCGCCCGGAGCGCGCGGAGTCTACATCGGCAAAGACGGCGACTACCCGCGCCAGAACGAACTCGTCCTGGCGCGCAACACACGCTATCGAATCATCGGAATAGACCGGACCGACCCAACCATCACCGTCCTACGCGCCGTGGTCGAACCACCGATTCGAGTTGTACCGAAAGCTCGAGATCACACCCCGTCGCGGTGAGTCCGCAGCCGACAAACGTAAGCGGGCCGACGCCATCGCCCGCAGCAAGCATCCGGGCCTGCTGGCGGAAGACGCCGTCACCGAACTCGCGGAACGCCTGAACTCCCTGCGTATCTGGCCGTAGCGGCAACTCGAGCGCCGATCGACGGCAGCAACCGGCATCATCCCCACCTCACACCGGAGGCACCGATGACAAGCACCACCAACTACAGCCACTGGACCCGCCGCCAGCTGAGCTATCTGCCCGTGCATCGGCAGAGTCAGCTCATCGGACACCTCTAGGCCTCCACGGATTGCGCTGTGCCGCAGCAGAGTTCGAAGACATTGCCGAAAGCTGCTTGGGACGGCCGCCGGCAGCATCAGCCGACTCGGCCGAGCGTCAGCTGGCGATCGGTGCTTCGGTGTCCGGCACGTCGAGCCCGATACGCCTGCTCCATTGCGCGACCTTCTGCAGAATCGGTGCCGCCTCTTCACCGCGCCCGACTGCGGCCAGCGCACGGCTGTACACCTGCATCGCCCGCACGCGTCGCTCCGCGGCCGAGACCTCGGTAAGGGCACGCACCGCCTCGTCGGCGACCTGCACGGCCTCGTCGGCGACCAGCACCGTCTCGTCGGCATCATCGCTGCCAAGCATGACCTCGGCGAGCCGGGCCAGCGCCCACCCTTCCTGATGCCTGCGCCCATCTCGCCGAGCCGCCTCGAGCGCCTGCTCGCACAGCGCCCGGGCGGTCTCGGGGTCACCACCGTGCAGCGTCGCGAATCCCAACTCGTGCAACGCCATCGACTCGACCCGCAGGTTGCCGACCTGGCGAGCGAACGACAGGGCCTGTTCGGCGGCCTCGACGGCTTGCGGCCAGCGTCGAGCCTCGCAGGAGACCCGAGCGATCGTCGCCCAGACGATCCCCTGACTCGCCGGCCAATCCTGGCTGATCAGTTCGATAGCGCGCCGGTAATGTTCGACCGCCGTATCGATGTCGCGCTGATAGGCCATGGCCGTGCCGAGCATGATCTCGGCGATGCCCGCACCGGCCCGGTCTTCCAGGTCCAATAGGGTCGCACCCGCGTCACTTAACGCGCTGACAGTGCCCAGATCTCCCATGCCGACCAACCGGGCCATCGCGGCGGCCAGCTGCGCCCTGGCCACGGTCCGGGGTTCGCCGTCGGTCTCGGCCGCCCGGCTCAGCGCCTCGAGTGCCTGCGCCACCTGTGGCTGATGCTCGCCCACATCGCCGCCAACCGCCAGCGACAGCGCGAGATCCACTGCAAGCGTGCGGGTTCCAGCATCGCCGCCGTCGGCAGCCTGCCGATAGATCGCCACCACCGCACGGTGTTCGGCCAAAACCCAGGCGGCGCACTGTTGCCCGGTGCTGAACCGCTCCCCGGCCGCACTGGTGACCGCGTATTGATCGGTGCCGAAACCCGGATCACGCAGGTCCACAATGTTTTTCGCACTGGCCAGATAGAAATCGACCAGCCGGTGCAACGCCTGCGGCCACTCCCGCACCTGCTCGCGTTCGGCGACCTGGCGGCCGAACACCCGCAACAGCTCGTGATACCGGTAACGCCCCAGCTCCGGTGTCTGCAACATGCCCAGGTCCACCAGCGTTTCGCAGAGCCGCTCGGCCTCGCCCCAGTCCCGGTCGAGCAGTGCGGCGATGGCCGCGACGGACAGCTCCGGCACGTCGGCGAACGCCATCAGCACGAATGCGCGCGACAGCTCCGGTTCGAGGCTGCGGTAACTGGCCAGAAACGCGAGCTCCACGCTGGCGTTGCCGACCGTGAGTTCGGCCAACCGGCCGCGCTCGTCGGCCAGCCGCTCGGCGACCCCACCGAGCGGCCAGGTCGGCCTGCTCGCCAACCGCGCCCCGATGATGCGCAGCGACAGCGGCAAATGCCCGCACGCGCGCAGGATCTCTTGTGCCGCATCGGGTTCGGCGGCCAGCCGCCGGGCCGAGACTCTGCGCTCCAGCAACTTCCACGCCGCGTCGGGGGTCAGCACATCCAGCGGGACCAGCCGCGCGTCGAACATTTCCGCCAGACTCGACCGACTGGTCACCAGCACCGCCGCCGTGCCGGGGCCGGGCAGCAATGGAGCGACGTGGTCGACGTCGCGCGCGTTATCGAGCAGCAGCAGTACTCGCTTGCGGGCAATAATGCTGCGCCACAGGTCCTTTCGCTCGGCCCGGTCGAGCGGCAGCGCGCTCGGCTCGAAACCGAAGGCGCGCAACGCGGTCTCGATCAGCACGTCGATCGAGCGCGGCAGCTCGTCCATGCCACCGAGATCCAGCGACAGCACGCCATCCGGATAGTACTGACGCACCCGATGCGCGAGATGCACCGCGAGCGCGGTCTTTCCGATGCCGCCCATCCCGGTGATCGCGACCACCGAGCGACGATCGGAGTCGGTACCGAGCAGCTCGGTCAGTTCACCAACCAGGTCGTCGCGCCCGACGAAATCGGCGATGTCCGAGGGCAGCTGCGCCGGAACTCGCGGCGAATTCAGGTCACGTTCGGGCGGGCGCGATGTTCGCGCCTGCACCGGCGCCTTGGCCGCGAGGATCTCCTGATGCAGCCGCACCAGCTCCGGACCTGGATCGAGCCCGAGCTCGTCGGCGAGCAACCGGCGCGCCTTCCGATACACCTCGAGCGCCTCGACCCGCCGCCCCGCCCGGTACAGCGCGACCATCAGCAGTTCGTGCCACCGCTCGCCCTGCGGTTCGGCCGCGACGAGCGCCTCCAATTCCGCGACGGCGGCCGAGTAGCGACCGAGGTCGAGCGTGACGGCTATCGCGGCCTCGTCCAGCGCCGAGCGCAGCCCGCCGAGGCGCGCCCGCTCCTTGTCCGCCCACGGCCCCGGCACCCCGACCAGCGGATCGCCGCGCCAGAGTTGCTTGGCCGCAACGAGTTTCTCGTTCGCCAGGTCGGGCGCGCCCGCGGCCCGGTCGGATTCCGCGGCCATGATCAACCCCTCGACCGCGGCGACATCGAACTCCACCGGCAGGTCGAGCCGATAGCCACCGATGGTCGAGCCGAGCCACGCCGCACCGGCCCCGGCATGACCGTGCGCGTCGAACTGTTTTCGTACGTCGTGCACATGATTGCGCACCACATTTACCGCCGAGGTCGGCGCCGGATCCGCCCAGAGTCGCGCAGCCAACTGCGTCGTCGACAGGGTGCGCCCGGACTCGGCCGCGAGAATCGTCAGCATGGCCAATGTCTGCGGCGCCGAGATCTCCAGCTTGCGCTCGGCCAGCCGCACCTCGACCGGACCCAAGACATCCAGCCGAAGCACCCCCGAGGGCGCCACCTGCATATCCGAGATCTCTTGCGTCGCCAAATGAATCCTCACCTCGAGCCGATAGCCCGAAGTTTAGAAGCCCGGCAACACCCATGCGTGCACCACAGCGACATCTACGCAGAACATACGCGCCAGTTATGCGCCGGTCCGCCGGCGTGTGATATCGGGAAACGGCGACCTGTTACCTGGGTCGGCGGTGCCTGATATATGCCAGCACGGCTGTGTAGTCGAGGCCGCCGAAACCCTTGCCCGACGCGTCGGACAGCCACGTGGCCATCGCCGCCGACAGCCGTGCGTCGATGCCACCCTCGCGGGCCGAAGCCGCGATGAGTCCGGCGTCTTTGAGCGCCGTGTCCAGCGCGAATCGCGGCGGATACTGGTCTTCGGTGATCGCGGGCCGCCTGCGCCGCGCCTGCGCCTGCAGCGGCGTGCGGTCCAAAATCTCGAACGCCGCGTCGGCCGACAGGCCGAACGATTCGGCCAGCGCCAGGCATTCGCCGAGCACGCCGATGACACCGAACAGGGCGTTGTTGGCGACCAGCTTCGCCGCGGTCCCCGCACCGAGGCCGCCGACCCGATGCTGCGTGCCCAGCACCCGCAGCACCGGCTCGCAGGCGGCGACAATGTCGTCGTCACCGCCGATCAACAGCACGAGTGTGCCCGCGTCGGCCTCGACGATGCTGCCGAGTACCGGGACATCCAGCAACCCGACTCCAGCCGGAAGGCTCTGCGAAAGCCATTGCGCCGCTGCGATATCGACCGTGGACATCTGGACGACGGTGGCGCCGTCGCCGAGGCCCGCAGCCAGCCCGTCCTCGCCGACCACCACCGCGCGCAGGGCGGCGCCGTCGGAGACCATGGTGATCACGACGTCGGCTCCGCGCGCCGCGTCCGCCGGAGAATGGACTACCCGAACGCCGGGCAGATCAACGGTCGAGCGCCGCGACCACACGGTCACCGAGTGACCGGTCGGCGTCAGTCGACCGGCGATTCGGCGACCCATAGCGCCGAGTCCGATCACCGCGACATGCATTTCTCCCCCGTTCTGCCCGCTTCAGCCGAGATATTGGATAACCCGGCCGGTGCTGTTCGGACCGCCGTTGTCGGCGATGTAGACGCCGCCATACTTGTTGGCGGCGAGACCTTTCACGTCGTGCAGACCGGTCAGTCGCAGTCGCGTTATCGCATTGGAACTGTCGAACCAGGGCGGGCGCTGGTAGACGACATCCTCGCCGCCGATGTATAGCGCACCGGACTGATCTACCGTCACGGCCTTGGGATTGCGTAGCCCCGGGAAGCCGGCCGCGCCGCTCACGCTATAGGCGATCAGCGTCGCAGGCAGATCCGCCGTCGCCGCGGAGCTGGTATACAGCCGCCCGTTGCTGTCGATAGTGAGACCGACCCAGTCCCGCGTATCGGTTGCCCCATCCGCTCGCACCACGCCCGCCGCGCCCCGCGCCCACAGCCACACCTGTTGGATGTTCTCGGAGGTGGCCGAGTTCCGGGCGAGGACGTAGACATTTCGATTGCCGTCGACCGCCAGCCCTTGGATATCGCTCAACCCCGTGATGGGCAGTGTCTCGGCGCTCGGCGCACCGGACCCGAGCATGAACACCCGTGCCGAATCCGCGACATACAACGCACCGGTCGCGTCCAGCGCGAGCACACGCGGTCTGTCGGTCCCCTCGAAGGGTGGAAACGGCAGCGCGATCGCGGCCGAGGTGCCGACCGGTAGCTTCAGCACACTGTTGTCGGCCACATACACCGTGCCCGCGTCGTCGACGGCCACCGCGTTCGGCGAGGCGAGCGGCGGGAACGGCAGGGTCGTCATCGTGGCTTTCGACGCGGAACCTGCGGCAGCGGGCGAAGACCCTCCGGCGTCTCCCGCGCCCTTCTCGTTCCGTATCAGCACGAACGTCGTGACCGCCGCCATCAGCAGCAGGATCGACACGACAGCGACGACCTTGTGACTACGGGGGCCGAGCCACGTTTTGATGGCCGCGAAAATCACACCGGCCGATGCGGTTTCGTCCGGCGCATGATCAATCGGCGCATCCTCGGCCGGGCGTCCGCGATCTGCCGGGTCATCTCGATGGCCCGATGAGGTCACGGGGGTTGGTGCCATGGCAGGCGAGGGTCGGCTCTCGCCAAGTGGGTCCGAAATATGCTGTACCACTGAAGGTTCCGATGCCTCGGAGTCAGTAGCAGCGGCCGGTTCAGTGACGACTGGCGGTTCCGTCACACCGCCCACCGGCTCGGCGTCGGCACCACCAGCGAGTTCCGCTGTGGCCCATCGTGATTCAAGCCACTCGTGCGCGGCAGCCGACACCGAACGACTGTCGTCGTCGAGCAGATGCTGGGCTTGCTCGCGCAGCCGAGCCCGGACCGCCGGATTTCCGATCCGGTACAGGTGGTCGAAATGTTCCAGCGCGGTGAGGCGTTCGCGCGGCAGCGGGCTACTCAACGCGTTACGCACGTATCCGGGAATCGTCCAGTTGACGTTCGCGGCCAATACCGTGCGGCCCTCGACATTGTCCTGCTTCTTCGGCCGTTGCTGCGGCCGCTCCTGCACCACCTTGTCGTGTACGTAGCTGTAGAGCTCGTCGATGGTGATGTCACCGTCGTGATCGAGGTCGGCGCTACCGTCGCGCAATCCGGCGACCAGGTGCCGGGTGAACACCGATTGCGGTGCCGTACCGCGGATTACGCCGCCCTCGAAGGCGTATTGCGTGGCGTCCGATGCCGTGAGCACGCTGCGCCCTCGCCCACCGAGCCGTTCCACCGCGTGCACGTCGTCGCCCGATTTCGCGATCGCGCCCGAGGGGAAGGCGCCGCTGTAGCAGCAGTCGAGGATCAGCACCTGACGGCGCGACGGACTGTTCGTCATCGCGTAGTCGAGCTGATCGGCAGGCAGTGAAGTAAACAACGGACTCAGCGGCCGCGTGTTCGTGGTGGCCAGGTAAAGCTTGCCGCCTTCGTCCTTCAGTCCGTGCCCACTGAAGTACAACAGGGTCAGGTCATCGCGGCGCGCGCCGGAGTAGAAGTCGCCGACCGCGTCGCCGACCCGATAGTGCGGCTCGTTGATCAGGGCGGTCACCTCGAAGCCGCCGATCAGCGGGTCCCGCAGCACCTCGGCGAGCGCCTCGGCGTCGTGCGCGGGCGCGGTCAGCCCGCGCAATCCGGCATCGTCGTAGTCGTAGGTCGCGATGATCAGGGCGATGCGCCGTGTCACGGCCGTCGCCGACCTGGGTTGTGCCGCTGCAGAAATGCCTCGACCAGTGCGCCGCGTTCGGCGGCGGTCGCGCGCTCCAGCTCGACGGTGTCGCCATCGATGGTGACCGCGATCTTTTTCGCCGCGGCCTGTCTGCTCAGCCAGTCGCGCAGTGTCTCGATCAGTGCGGTGAACACTCCCCCGGACGCACTCAACGCGACTACCAGTGCCCCCACCGTGACCGGGTCGACGGACTTCGCCGCATCGGGTGGCGGACCCGCGCGGACGACATCGATCGAATTGAGATCGAGTTCGGACAGTTCCGCCCGCAATTGCCGTGTCAGGCGCTCCGCATCATCGGCATCGGCATCCGTAGCAAGAGACAAGAGAATATTCGCGGTCAGCAACTCTGCCGCATCGCCCCGGTCCATGCCGACCACCTCCCGCGGCCATATGTTCAGGCACATATACTTCCGCATCACCGCGGGCCGCACAAGACATCTCTACATGCGGGGCATCATCCTCGCGTTTCGGTCATCGCCGCGCCTCCGTCACGCCCTTCACCCACGCCGGGCCGGTCAGGAACCAGATGACGGTGATGAGCCCCAGCGGCTGCACCACCTCGCGCAGCGCGGCGCCCTGCTGTGCGTCGGCCACCGTCACCGAAAGGCCGAAGCACACGGCCAGCGCGATCGCGGCCGCGACCAGCCATTTGACGAACGATTTCGTCTCGTTCTTCAGCGCTTCCGGGCCGTGCTTGGGGCGTTTCGCCGGACGCGGCGCGCCCGCGAACCGGTACGCGAACCAGCCGTCGAGCCAGGCGATGGTCGACTTACCGAAGACCACGGTCCAGCCAAGATAGATCCCCGCGAGACTGTGCACAGCAGTGACCTCCGCGCCCTGGTACACGTCGATGGCCACCGCGCCGACCAAGAACACGTCGATCAGCGGAACCATCGCCAGGACAACCGAACTCGCCTTTCGCCAGCGCACCACGTAGCGCAACAGCAATCCGGTCGCGGCGAGAATCCAGAACGCGACCTCGCAGGTCAAAATGACGGTAACCATCATCGCTATCGCGCCCCTTGTTCCATAGTGATCATGGTCCCGTCGCAGCTCCGTGCCGTCGTCCTCCTTTATGACTACTTCGGGTACCAAATCAGCCGATCGGCCCATCCACGCCAGGCCCTTGCGGCCAAACTGAATTGAACTGTTCTCCCCAGCTCCCAGGGAGCGGGTAATCGAACAGCTACCTCACGTGCGAAGATCGGTTGCGCAAAATTTCCCATCGCACTCGAGGAGGCCGGTGATCGAGCGCTATGAGATCGAGACGTTCCTGACCTTGGCCGAAGAGCTGCACTTCCGGCGAACGTCCGAACGGCTTGGGTTGTCACCGGGCCGGGTCAGCCAGACGATCAAGAGGTTGGAGCAGCGCGTCGGCGTACCGCTGTTCGGTCGCACCAGCCGCCACGTCGTGCTCACCGCTGCCGGACGACGACTCCGGGACGAGCTGCGGCCCGCCTACGAAAGCGTCCAGCTGGCGATTACCCGGGCCATCGAATTCGGTCGCGGCGTCACGGGCACGCTCCGCGTCGGATACTCCACCCCGTGGGTGGCCGACCTGCTCGGCCGCACCGTCGAAGCCTTCCAGCGGCGCAATCCCGACTGCGAGATCAAGGTCCACGAAATCCAGCTCGGCAATCCGCTCGGCGGGCTACGGTCGGGCGACCTCGATCTGCAGATCAGCGAATTCCCCATCGACGAGCCGGATCTCACGGCAGGCCCGGTGATCTTCGCCGAACCACGCGCACTCATGGTTCCATCGCGGCATCCATTCGCGCGCCGGGACACCGTGTCGCTGGAGGATCTCGCCGACGTCCCGCTGGTGTCGCTACGCGGCGACATCCCCGCCTACTGGCTGAACTTCCACCTCCCCACCCGCACACCGTCCGGACGGCCGATCCCGCAGGGACCGGCCGCCACCTACTGGACCGAAATGCCTACCCACGTCGCCGCCGGACGCGGCGTCGCCCCCGTGGCGTTGCGCGGCCGTCACTATCACGCTCGCCCCGGCGTCACCTTCGTACCGTTCAGCGACGCTCCACCCATCGAATACGGCCTGATCTGGCCGAGGACCGGTGACTCCGCCCTGGTGTGCGCGTTCATCCGGACGCTACTCGAAACGGCTGCGGCGCAACGCCGTTCAGTCGACGGTGAGGACGATCTTGCCGACGACGCGTCCGCTGTGGCTGAGCTCGTGCGCCTCGGCGGCGAGTTCGAGGGGCAAGACCCTGTCGAGGTGTGGCCGCAGGCGGCCGGCTTCGACCAGCGCGGCGATCTCCCGCATGCCAACTCCGTCGGCTTCGACGATCAAGAAGGCGGCGCGGCGGCCGAGCGCCCGCGCCTCGTCGGCTAGGTAGGCCTCGGCGGGCGAAGCCAGCGCGACGAGGATGCCGCCTGGCCGCAGGGTCGTCAGGGAGCGCGGCCCGTATTCACCACCGATGGCGTCCAGCACGACGTCGATATCGTTGGCAACGGTGGTGAAATCGACCTGGGTGTAGTCGATCACCTCGTCGGCCCCCAGTCCACGCACGAAGTCGTGCTTGGCGGCGCGGGCGGTGCCGATCACATACGCCCCGCGCGCCTTGGCGATCTGCACCGCCAGGTGCCCGACACCGCCCGCCGCCGCATGAATCAGCACCCGCTGGCCCGGCCGCACATCGGCGGTGTCCACCAGCGCCTGCCACGCGGTGAGCGCGGCCAGCGGCAACGCGGTGGCCTCGGCATGCGATATCGCGGACGGTTTGCGGACCAGATGCCGCGCGGGCGATGTCACATACTGCGCGTACGTGCCCGCCGGTTGTGGATGACGTGGCAGGCCGAACACCTCATCGCCTGGCTCGACGATCGTGACGCCGGGACCGATCGCCTCGACCACGCCGGATACGTCCCAGCCCAGCCTGATCGGCGTCTGCCCACCCGCGAGTCCGCCGCTGGCCCGATGCCACAGATCGGTCGGATTGACCCCGACCGCACGCACTCGAACGAGCACCTCGGCGGGCCCCGGCTCGGGCCGGGGTACCTCGACAACCCGCAAGACGTCGGGCCCGCCGAAGCAATCCTGGGCGATCGCGCGCATGGTCATCGTGTTCAGTGCGAGACCCTTCACGATGGCCTGCGCCCGAACCGCACCAGCGCCCACGCGAAGCAGCCGAGCGCACCGGCGCTCGCGACGGCGCGGGCGATGTTCCAGGCCACCCACGGTCCTTCGAACCGCGCGCGGACCGCGGCCAGATCGGCGATCTGGGCCGGATCACCGGCGGCCGCCAGCTTGTCGTTGAGCGGGACGTTCACCCCGGTCGTGATCGCGAACATCAGTAGATAGCAGAAGAACCCGGCGATGGCCCAGTTGCGGGCCGCCGGGAACCGCCAGTTCGTCAGCACGGCGGCCACCGCGGCGGCGAGCCCACCCATGAACAAGACCATGAACAGCGGGTTCACGATGACCACATTGATTTGCTGCATGACCTCGACGAAAACACCGTCGCTCGCGTGCCGCAGAGCGGGCATCACCGAGTATGCGAACCCGGCGAACAGTCCAGCCATCAGTCCGGCCGTGACCACCGCCGCGACGAGTGCTGCCGCTCGGGCCGCCCTCACTGTGCTGCCTCGGCAACGACAGAGGTTGTGCCCGTTGCTATTTCACCGGCGTCGCGCCGCTCACGAAGCAGCAGTCCGCCGGTGAGCACGACCAGGATCGCGGTGAGGCCATGGACGCCGAGCGCGGTCGCCGTCGACCCTTCGTAGCGCAGCACGGTCACCATGTCGCCCAACGGATTCAGCGCGATGACGAGGGTGGCGACCCCCAGCGCGAACCGCTGTCGCACGGCGAGCAGGACGAGAATGATCAGCCCGCTCGTAATGTCGCGAATACCTTTGAGATTCAAGAAGGCGACCGCGTCCCCCTGCGGCCACTCGGGCAAGCCGAATTGCGGCGCCATGGACGCGGGCGTGACCAGGTAACTGACGCCGACGTAGATGATGAACGCGGCACCGATCAGCGAGAGTGCGGTGGCTATGCGGGAGAGATTCAAACTCGTGCTCCAGATATCGATCGTTGAACTGCCCGTCCAAGGATTCAGAACGCAAGTTCCGGAAACAATGACGCATTGATCAACCACCGCTTAGCGCAGCTCAACAATCAAGACGCGGACCGGTTTGGTGATCCGGGTCACATGAACATTCGCCTGGCCCGGCGTTGCGCGATCGCTTGTATTGTTTCCACTCGGAATCAGGGGAACGAGAGGCGCGTTGCAACCATACTTTTCAGAGCCGTTCCCGCAGCATGCCTGTGAGACGTGCCGATGAGCGAAAACATCCGGCAGGTGCCGGGTTTCGGCAGATTGATGCTCGGGCGCACGCTGTCGTTCCTGGCCACCGCGCTGGTGCCGATGGCACTCACCCTCGCGGTGATCGACGCCACCGGCCGGGCGGGCGACCTAGGCCTCGTGCTCGCCGCGGAGTTGTTGCCGCAGTTGGTATTACTGCCGATCGGCGGGGTGCTGGCCGACCGATTCCCGCCGCAGCGAGTGGCCTTCGCCGCAGACCTCACGCGCGGGCTCGCGCAACTCGGCATCGGTGTCGAATTGCTGTGCGGCGTAGTACGAATCACCGATCTGGCGATTCTCTCGGCGATCACCGGCATCGGCATCGCCTTCGGCACCCCGACGATGTCACCGCTGATCTTCGCGACGGTCCCGCAGGCACATCGGTTGCAGGCCAACAGTTATCTCGGCGTGGTGCGCGGCATCACCCTGGTCGCCGGGCCGGGCATCGCCGGTGTGCTCGCGGTAACGGTCGGCCCCGGTTGGACATTCATCGTCACCGCCGCGGTGTTCGCGGTGGCTGCCTGCACCCTCGGCGGACTCCGGGTCGCACCGCGCCCGGTGGTCGAGCATCCGGTCTCGTTCGTCCGGCAGCTGGCCGACGGCTGGCTCGAGGTGCGCAGCCGGCCGTGGTTCTGGTCCAACCTGATCGGGCACGGCGTCTCGAATCTCGCCGCGGGCGTCCTGCTGACGCTCGGCCCGCTCATCGCGGTGCGATCGCTCGGCGGCGAGGTGTCCTGGGTGCTGATCTACCAGTCCGGCATGGCCGGCGTGGTGCTCGGCGCACTGATCGCACCCCGGCTGCGAGTACACCGCCCCCTCGTACTGACATCGGTCTGCAGCGCCCTGTTCGCCCTGCCGATGATCAGCTTCGCGACGCTGACACCGGCGTGGGTCGATGCCATCACCTACTGCGCCGCGATGCTCGGCGTCGGCCTCCTGAACACGGTGTGGCAGACCACAATACAACGCGAGTTCCCGCCCGATGCGCTGGCTCGCGCCGATTCCTACGACGTCCTGCTGTCACTCGCCGCCCGCCCCCTCGGCACGGCCTTCGCCGCCCCGATCGCCGCCGTCACCGGCAACGCCGTCCCACTGCTGACGATGGCGGTCCTGGTCGCGGTCGTGAATCTGTCGATCATCGCGCTCCCCGATGTCCGCGCGATGACCACCGAGAAGGTCATGACACGGCGGTAGCCCGCACGGACTAGCCGGTGGCGGAGACGGACGAGCCCGCGTCCCCGAGGACGAAGGTCAGTTCGCTGCGGCGGGCGATTTCCAGTTTGCGGTAGACGCGGGTTAGGTGTTGTTCGACGGTGCTGGTGGTGATGTCGAGGGTGGCGGCGATGTCGCGGTTGCGGTTGCCGTTGGCGGCGAGTTCGGCGACGCGGCGTTCGGCGGGGCTGAGGGCGTCGAGACCATTGGGGTGCGTGCGTAGCCGGGGGCTGGATTGGGTGGGGCAGCGCGGGCGGTCGCCGAGGAGGTCGTGCAACAGGGCGCTCGCGCCGCAGGAGTCGGCGAGCCGGGTGGCCTCGCGGATCAGCAGGCGCGCCTTGTCGTGGTCGCCGACGGCGCGGTGTGCGGCGCCGAGTTCGCCGAGGGCCGTGGCCAATTCGAGGTCGCAGCCGCCGGAGCGGGCGATCGCCGCGGCGTCGCGCAGCAACCGGACCCGCTGGTAGCGGTCGGCGGTCACGGCCAGCAGGCGCAGCGATACGCCGCCGGTGCGATGCTGGCCTGCGGTGCCGAGCAGATCGAGATGGCGGGTCGCGACGGCGCGCGCGGACCGGTGCTCACCGAGCGCGAGATGCGCCGCGGCGACGTCGTTGCGCCACGGCACCAGCCAGGCGAAGTCCATCCGCCAGCGGCGCATCAGGTGGCCGCAGCGGCGGAAGGTGCGCAGTGCCTCGTCGGCGCGGTCGACGGCAAGGTAGTGGTGCCCGCGCGCGTGCAGGTAGGGCAGGCCGAAGCGCGACTCGAACATGGCCCGCGGCACGGGTCTTCGAAGCTGTGCCTCGGCGTCGGCCTGCCTGCCCGCCAGGGTGAGCGCGCGAACGAGCGCCGCGATCGGGGTGCCGATCCAGACGCCGAGCTGTTCGGCCGGCACATGATTCAGCGCGAGCACCGCGTCGTCGGCCGCGGCCCGCGCATTGCCCTTGCGCAGCATGGTTTCCGCGCGCAGGCCCGCGAAGATCGACTGCCAGGTCGGTGCCTGGCGCGCCTCGGCCTCGGCGAGCAGCGAGTCGCACCAGGCGGCCGCGGTATCGAGCCGGTCGGTGTAGATCAGGCAATGCACCGCCGCCGCAAGGGTTTCCACGGTGCTCGGGGCGAGCCGATGACAGGTGAGCAAACGCTGTGCGAGAGTGCTGGTTTCGTCATGCGGACGCCCGGTGAACAGGCCGGTCAGCAGCTGCGCGCCGAGTAGGTGCGGCGACGGTCGCAGCGCACTCGCCGTGCGTCGCCGCGCCTGGGCCGCGAGGAGTCGCTGCTGGCGTTGCGCCTGCGGCGGATGGGTGGCGCGCAGCCACGCGCACAGAAAATCGACCTTCGGTGCCGTCTCGTCGAGCCGCCCGCAATCCAGTTGTCCGAGAGCCTGATCCGCGTGCTGGGTCTGACCGTGCCAGAGCAGGAACATGACGGCTGCGGGCAATACCGCGGCAGGCACCCGGCCCGCCCGGACGGCCGCGCGCATCCTGGCGTAGTTCCGCGTTCGACTCGACGGGCTGATCCGCCATTCGGCCCGCACCAACCGGATCGCGATGGTGGCACGCTCCGCCGGGTCACGCGTGGCACGGTAGGCCAATTCCAGCCGGGCCACCGCGCGGTCGATCTGGTCGTCCGCCAACGCCTCCGCCGCCGCGGTGAGCAGCACCACCGCCGCCCACGGCTGCTCGGCGGCGCCGGCCGCGACCAACTGGTCGGCCACCGTGCCCGCCGGAAACCCTTTGTCGTGCAACAGCTTCGCCGCACGCAAGTGTAGCTCACGGCGCACCTGCGCCGGGGTGCCACGCAGGACCCGGTCGGCGATGTCGACCTCGTCGAACAGCGCCCCCGCGGACGACCCGGCGGCCAGCTGCCGGACGGCCGAGCGCACCGCCGCCTCATCGGCGGCGAGTAGTTCGGCGACCAGGCCGACCGTGCTCGCACCGCCGAGCACGGCGATCGCCTGACCGACCCCGGATCGAGCGAGGGTCGACCACTTTTCGCCCTGCGGTGAGATCTGCGTTTGCATATCCGTGCCCCCTTCGTCGACAAGATGTAGCCGACTGGGGAAGGGCACCAATGAAGAGAGAAACTCGGGTGCGCTGAAGATGCGGCATCGTCGCAGCAGGGACGTCACCGGGCGCCCCATTGATCCAGCCGGTGCCCATAGCGTAGGTCGCCGACCGCGGCCTGTCATCGAATCACGGCAACAAGATCGCCCCGGCGATTCCGACACCGATGACGGAATGTAGGTAACATCAACCTCTTTCGCGCCACACCGCACCGCCCGTGCTCACCGTCGCGACCGCCGCCGCCCGCGGATGGTAGGCAAGACAGGCAGCCGCGGCATCGTCGGCGGCCAGGAACAGCACCGAATCGGCCGCGGCGAGCACACCGGATTCCCGCGCGTGCAGATACGCGTGCACGGGCGCCGCGGTGTACGGATCGCCGAGCGCGGGCGCGACACCGACGACCGATTCCGTTCGGTACCCCAATGTCTCGGCGAGGCTGGCGCCGAACCCCACGATTGGGGCCGGTGCGAGCAACACCGCCCGTCCTTCGGCGAAGTCGGCGTTGTCGAGGCCCTCGTCGGCCACGCAGGCGCGCACGGCCGCCGCCGCGAGCTCGATCGGATCCTCCCCGCCGTGCCGAATACGCATGGCCGAGCGGCCGTTCGCGCCCGCCTCACCCAGGTTGACCCAGGCCGACGGGTCGGCCGGACCGGAGGTCTCCCTGCTGTGCAGCGGACAGAATCCGCCCGTGCTCGGCGAGCTGCCGAGCAGCAGCGCGGCCGCCCCCGTGGTGTACGGAAACCCCGCGACGTAGCGCCGGGTGGACGGGTGGGTATCCCCCGCCACCAGCAGCGCGTACTCCACATCGCCGGTGGCCAGGAAGCATTCCGCGGTGTTGATGGCGTGCAGCAGCCCGGTGGCGCCGTGCATCAGGTCGAACGAGAACGCCGGTACCCGGCCCGGCTGATATTCCAGGCCGAGGCCGATCCGTTTCTGGATGAGCGCGGACACCGCGGGCTCGGAAATGTTCTCGTCCCGGAAGACGCCGACGTTGATCAGCATGCCGACCTCGTCGACCGAGACATCCGAGTCGTCCAGGCAACTGCGGGCCGCGCGGGCGGCCAGTTCGAAATAGCTGGCGGTGTCTAGATCGGTGTTGGTCGCCGCCGCGACAATCGTGGTACCCATGACTTACGCCTCCAGACGCGAAATAGTCGCGGCTAGATGGCCGGAAACGAGCCCCGAAGCCGCGGGAATCATCAGGATCTTCGATCCTTTGGGGATTTTCTGTTGCGCGAGATACTCGTGCAGCACCAGGAAATGCGAGGTCGACGCCGTATTTCCATAGTCGTGCAACACATTCAAGGCCTGCGGCATCGGGGTGCCGAAATGCTGCTCGGTCAGCTGCCCGAGGTAATCGATGACCGGCGCGCTGAACTGATGATGGATCCAGTAGTCGTATTTCTCGCCCGCCCAGGTCCGCCCGGACTCGCTCAGGAAGGTGTCGATGCGGTTGATCGCCTGCAGGTACCTGCCCTCGTTCTGCATCGCACGGTTGTCGGTGTAGAGCGCGATCCCGCCCGACCGGTCGCTCGGCATGCCGAGGCAATGCTCCGCCCCTTCGGCGGCGGTCAGCAGTTCGACGTAGTGAATTTCGTCGTTGTCGTCGCCGCGATCGTCGAGCACGACGGCTACCGCCGCGTCGCCGACGGTCAGCGCCGCGAATTGCGGGTCATACGGTTGGCTGATCTCCCGCACCGCGGTCTCCGCGATCGGCGTGATCTGTTCGCCGCTGACCACCAGACCGTTGCGCACCACCCCCGTCTTGATCATCCGGTCCAGCACCAGCACTCCGGTCAGCATGCCCGCGCACGCGTTGGAGACGTCGAAATGCCTGGCCGCCGTCGCGCCGATCGCATTGCCGAGCATCAACGCGAAAGCCGGTGCGTAGCAGAATATTTCCTTGCCACGGGTGCGGGTGATCGAGGCCGAGATGACGATGTCGAGCTCGCCCGCGGTGTAGTCGGAATGCCGCAGGCAGTCGTCGATGGCCCGGAGCGCCAATTCGAAGGACGATTCATAGCGGTCCGGATGCGAGTCGTAGACCCGCCGATTCCTGATCCCCGTTATCCGCTCCAGATCCAGTGACCTCGGCACGGCCAGACTGTCGATCAATTCCGCGGTGGAGCGGATGGTTTCCGGAGTGTACGAGCCGATCGACTCGAAACGCGTACGCTGCATTGCCCCTGCTTTCTGCAGATCAGTCGAGGACAAACATGGTGTGTCGCTTGGAAATTCCGACAACGTTGTCGTTGACTGCGTGCAACCGCGCTAGTGCGCGACCAGCATCGCGCTCACCTGGCACAGCCGCTGCCCGAGCGCGTCGTCCCGCGCCCGACGCGACGGAGTCTTGATGCGGTTCTTCTGAAAGTAGGCGCCGGTGATTCCGTCGACCTCGGGGTCGGTCGCGAGATAATTCAGCGCGCGACCACCCTCTTCGACGGAGATCATGAACAGCCGCTTGGCCACCGCGACCAGCGGCTGCCCGAACCATGGCAGCGAATCCCAGATGCCGCTCGCCACCGCGCCGGGATGAAAGGCGTTGACCGTCACCCCGGTGCCCTCGACGCGGCGCGCCAACGCCCTGGCATACAGGATATTGGCCAGCTTCGATCGACTGTAGGCCTGCTCACCCGAATACCCGCGCTCGAGCCCGAGGTCATCGAAATCCAGCGTGGCGCCGAAATGCAGCACCGACGATGTGAACAGGATCCGCGATGGCGCGCTGCGCACCATCAGATCGATGAGCAATTCGGTGAGCAGGAATCCACCGAGGTGGTTGACCCCGAACGTCGCCTCGATACCGTCCTCGGTCTCGACCCGGTCCTTGTGATACCCGCCCGCGTTATTGGCCAGCACATCCAACCGGTCATACTGCGCCAGCACCGTTTTGGCGAGCTGCCGAACCGAATCCTGTGAGGCGAAGTCACATTCGAGGGTGTCCACTCCCCCGGCCCCCGCCGCCCGCACGGCAACCGCCGCGTCAGCCAGTTTCCGCGGATTCCGTCCGACAAGAACCAGCCGATCCCCTCCCTCGGCACACTGTTGCGCGGCCGCAAGGCCGATCCCCGACGTCGCCCCCGTGATCAGGATCGTCTTCATAACCGATCACCCTGCCACACCTCGCCAGCAGCTCCCGGCCACCGAACAAGCCTGCCACGCCTCTGAAAGATGCTGCGCAGGAACAACATTTACCGATATCCGCAGGTCCGACACGATCGATCCAGACCGCCCCGACACCCGCCACCACTATCGCGAGTGCCTATAGGTAGGGGGTTATAGGGGTATGCCCCACACGCCATTGCCGACCGCACCGGGTCGCGATGACATGTCGTAATCGTCGTCGCCTCGGTCAGGCCGACGCCACCTGACAGCGTGACGCGTGGGGCAGACCACTCAGCCGATTCCCAGTGCCCGGCCGATTCCGCTGATGAGCGCGTACGCCCCTCCGATGACGATCAGTGGTGAGAGGATGGCGAGCCAGACGAGCGCGCCTTCGGGATTATTGACGTCCATTGCAATCTCCTAACGTTGAACAAATCTGGTCAGGAGGCTTATCGGATAGTATTTGCTGGATGTTACCTACCCGACGTCAGGACTGCCACGAGCACCCTCCGCTAGTCAGGCGCCCACGCCGTCAGGCCAGGCTGGCGCACGGACGACCCGTCAACCGAGACTGGCTGGACCGCCCGACGGCACACGTTGCACACTCGGGCAACGCGGCGCAGGGTTTGCCCGTCACTCGCGGCGCACGTACCCGAGCAGCCGCTGCAACACGACAACCACCAGCAGGAAGCCACCGCTCACCACAGACTGGTAATTGCTGTCCAGGGTGCCGATTTCATTGATGATGTCCTGAATTACGTTGCGCAACAAGACACCGAAGATGGTGCCGATGACGGTTCCCACACCGCCGGTCAGCAGCGTGCCACCGATCACCACCGCGGCGATCGCGTCCAGCTCGGTGCCGACGCCGATCACGGTGACCCCCGATTCCAGATACGCCGCCGTCATCGCGCCCGCGAACCCGGCGAGCAGCCCACTGAGGGTGTAAACCAGGATCTTGGTGCGAACCACCGGCAGGCCCATCAGTACCGCGGAGCGTTCTGAGCCGCCGGTCGCGAACACGACCTGACCGAATGCGGTGCGCCGCAACAACACCGCGCCCGCCGCGAACAGCAGCAGGGTGAGGTAAACGGGGTAACCGATGCCGAACAGCGTGCCACGGCCGATCTCCAGGAAGGCCTGCCCGCGCTCGATCTTGTAGGTCGTCGCGCCCTCGTCGGTGATGGCGAGCAACAGCCCACGGGCGAACAGCAGGGTCGCCAAGGTGACGATGAACGGCGCCATGCCGGTACGCGCCACCAGTACACCGTTGATCATGCCGATGAGCCCGCACACCGCCAGCGGCAACAGCAGCGCGGCCACGAACCCCCATTGCGACCCGTAAGCGGCCAGCACCCCGCCGAGCGCGTAC
Source organism: Nocardia sp. NPDC051321 (assembly GCF_044455225.1). Taxonomy (NCBI): domain Bacteria; kingdom Bacillati; phylum Actinomycetota; class Actinomycetes; order Mycobacteriales; family Nocardiaceae; genus Nocardia; species Nocardia sp. NPDC051321. The sequence continues at coordinate 376,812 of NZ_JBITEM010000009.1, forward strand.
ACCGAGCCCGCCGACAGATCGATGCCACCGGAGATGATCACGAAGGTCATGCCGAGCGCGATCACGGCGAGGAACGAACTCTGCATCGCCAGGTCGCGCATATTGGTGCCGCTGCCGAAATGCGGCAACGTCAGCCAGGCGACACCGGCCACCGCGACGAACACCACCGCGGCGGGCTGCTTCTGCAGCAGCTCGAGCAGCAGTCGCACGCCCCTGCCCGCGGTCGAATCGGCCGCCGCAGCCCGGCGATCGGCCGACCTGATCGTAATGCTCATCGACTGTTCCGCTCCCGTGCGACGTAGACGGCCGCGACGATGATGACCGCCTGCACCATCTGCGCGGTCGAGGACGGCAGATCATGCTTGATGAGGGTGGCAAGCACCAGCTGCATGAGCAGCGCGCCTGCCACGGTGCCGACCACCCTGACCTTGCCGCCGGTCAACGGCGTGCCGCCGACGACGACCGCGGTGATGGCCGAAAGTTCCATGAGCAGACCGATATCGGCCGGATCGCTGGCGTGCAGCCGGGCGGTGGCCAGCACCCCCGCCAGCCCGGCGAACATGCCGCACAGCGCATAGACGGTGATGAGCACCCGCCGGACCGGCAGCCCCGCCAGCTCGCTCGCGGATCGGTTACCGCCGATGGCCACCAGCTGACGGCCGAATGTGGTCCGGCGAATGAGCAATCCGGTGCCCACCGCGAGCACCGCCGCGATCAGCACGCTGATCGGCACGCCGAACAGGTCACCGGAGCCGAGGGTGAGAAAGGACGCGTTCTTGACGTCGACGAGCTGCCCGTTCGCGATCACCAGCGCCAGTCCGCGCCCACCGACCAGCAACGCCAGGGTGGCGATGATGGGTTGAATCCCGATGCGCGCCACCAGAATTCCATTGAACACCCCTGCCACCAGACCGACCAGCAGTGCCACGAGCACGGCCGCCGCGGGTCCGTAGCCGAGGTATTGCGGAATCATGGCGGCGGCCAGCGCCATCACCGCGCCGACGGACAGGTCGATGCCCTCGGTGCCGATCACCAGCGCCATGCCGAGCGCCACGATGATCACCGGCGCGGCCTGCAGCAACTGGGTGCGTAAGTTGGTGAGCGTCAGGAAGTTCGACGTGGCCACCAGGTTGAACAAGATCAGCCCGCCGAGCGCGGCGTACACGCCGTAGGCCTGTAACCAGACCGTGGCCCGGCCCCGCCACGCAGGCGGCCGCCGGACCGCAACCTGCTCAATCATGTGCCTCCCCTTCGGCTTCGACGGTGCCGGGCGCCTCGGCGAGCGCGGCAAGCACATTGCCCTCGGTCAGCTGATCGCCGACGAGTTCGCCGACGGTGGCCCCGTCGCGCAGGATGAGCAGCCGGTCGGCACCGTCGAGCAACTCCTCCAGCTCCGAGGAGATGAGCACGACGGCCAGCCCCGCGTCGGCCAGTTCGTCGATCAGCGCCTGCACCTCGAGCTTGGCGCCAACGTCGATGCCGCGGGTCGGTTCGTCCAGCAGCAATAGCTTGGGCTGCAGGCACAACCATCGCGCGAGCATGACCTTCTGCTGATTACCGCCTGAGAGTTCGGACACCTTTTGTTCCGGACCGGCCACCTTGATCCGCAACCGGGTGATGAACGTGTCCACGATCCGATCCTGTTGCGCGCGACTCACCAACCCGAACCGCGACAGCCGCGGCAACGCCGCGAGCACGATGTTCTCCCGCACCGACAGCTCCGGGATGATCCCGTCCGCCCGGCGGTCCTCGGCCAGCATGGCGATGCCTGCCGCGATCGACGCCGGCGTACTGCCGGATCGAACGGACTTACCGCCGATGACGACCGAACCCCGGTCCAGCGGCAGCGCCCCGAAGATGGCGCGGGCGGTCTCGCTGCGCCCGGAACCCAAAAGCCCGGCCAGGCCGACGATTTCACCGGCACGCGCGGACACCGAGACGCCGGCGAGCCGGTGCCTGCTGACCAGATCCTCGGCGCGCAGCACCTGCTCGGCCGCGGCGTGCTGATCGTCGCTGAAGTTGGTGGCGCCGTGTGCCTTGATCTCGCCGATATCGCGGCCGAGCATCATCGCGATCAGCGGCAGCCGCCCGAGTTCGGCGAGCGGCCCGGTATGCACCAGCTTACCGTCGCGTAAGACGCTGACCCGGTTGCAGATTCGGTAGAGCTCATCGAGTCGGTGACTGACGTAGACGACGGCGATCTCGCGCTCGTGCAGCCGCTCGATCACCTCGAACAGGGTCTGCACCTCGCGGGGTTCCAACGCTGACGTCGGCTCGTCCATGATCACGACGCGCGCGTCGATCGACACGGCACGGGCCAGCGCAACCATCTGCTGTGCGCCGACGGCGAGGCTGCGCAACGGTCTGCGGACATCGTCGGTGATGCCGTATCCGGCGAGCAGCTCGGCCGCCATCCGGAACATCCGCCGTTGATCGATGAGCCCCAATCGGTTTCGCGGCTCGCGACCGAGAAAGACGTTGTGCGCGATGCTCATCATCGGGATGAGATCGACCTCTTGGTAGATCGTGGAGATGCCCGCGCGCTGCGCGTGCAGCGGGGTCGGGAACACGGCGGGTTCGCCTCGATAGCGCAGCTGCCCGCCGTCGAGCTGGTACACGCCCGTCAACGCCTTGATGAGAGTGGACTTGCCCGCGCCGTTCTCACCGACCAGCGCGTGCACCTCACCGGGGCGCACGGTGAACGACACGCCATCGAGCGCGCGGGTGCCGCCGAACTCCTTGCGCGCCTCGACGACCTCGAGAACCGGTTCGATCATCGGAATCTGCCTGCGGGAGCGATCAATACGAGTTGGCCGCCTTTGCGGCGGCGTTCGTTTCGTCGTACTCGTCGTCGGAGATGATCACCGTCGCCGGAATGGCGGCACCGTCCTGGAACTGCTGCAGCGTCTGGAAAGCCAACGGCCCGAAGCGCGGATTCGACTCGACGACCGCGTTGTACGCGCCGTCCACGATCAGCTGAACCGCATTGTGCGTGCCATCCACCGACACGACCTTGATGTCGGTTCCCGGCTTCTTGCCCGCGCCCTTGATGGCGTTGACGGCCCCGATACCCATCTCGTCGTTCTCGGCGTAGACGGCGGTGATGTCCGGATGGCTCTGCAGCAGTTGCTCCATCACCGACAAGCCCTTGGAACGGTCGAAGTCACCGGTCTGCTCGGCCACGATCGTCAGGCCCGGCGTGCCTGCCAGCTTGTCCTTGAAACCCTTTGTCCGGTCGGTGGTTACGTTGTTGCCGGACGAGCCGAGCAGGATCGCGATCTTGCCTTGGCCGCCGGTGACCCGGATCATCTGATCGGCCGCCCGCTTGCCCTGCTCGACGAAGTCGGACCCGATGAAAGTCAGGTAGTCCGTGCATGGTTGGGAGGTGACCTTGCGGTCGACGGTGATGACCGGCACCTGCTTGGCCTTGGCCGCGTCCAGCGCCGGTTGCAGCCCATCGGAATTCAGCGGTGCCACGATCAGCGCCTGCACGCCCTGGTCGAGCAGCGACTTGATATCGCTGATCTGCTTGTTGAGATCGCTCTGCGCGTTGGTGACGAGCAGGTTGCCCGACGGGATGCCAAGCGCGGCGGCCTGATCCTTGATCGACGCGGTTTCGGTGATCCGGAACGGGTTGGCCTCCTTCTCCGACTGGGAGAAGCCGACTTTCGCCGTTTTCAGGTCGATCTTCGGATAGCCGGTCTGGGCGAGGGTGCAGGTGGACTGGCCGCTCGGCTGCGCCGGCGCCGCGGACGCGGCGGGACCGGCCCCGGTCGGTGCGGTCGAATCCGTCTCGGATTTCGCACATCCGGACAGGGTGAGGCCGACCGCGGTGGCTACTGCGACGACAACGACGTTGGTCTTGTTGACTGGCATCGATAACTCCTCCAGGGCACCCCGTCGAGGGCGGGAGCGCGACCCGATCCTCGCTGCCGTGCGAGGCGTCAGATGAGTTTTACAACGTTGGAACAACGTTGTAAGTAGTTTGGAGAAATCCGTTGATGTTGGTTTCCACGGATTGGCCGATCGCGAGAGGAGCAGCGCCGTGGCCGCCACGCTCAAAGACGTTGCGACACTTGCGGGCGTCTCCATCAAGACCGTATCGAACGTGGTCAACGGCTACGACTTCGTCAAACCGGAGAACCGGCGCAGGGTGCTGGCCGCGCTGGAGGCCACCGGCTACCGGCCGCACCGGGGTGCCCGCAACCTCCGGCGCGGCCGGACCGGATTCATCGCCCTGGTCTTGCCGGAACTCAACATCCCCTACTTCGCCGAGCTGACCGGTCTCGTCATCACCGCCGCCCACCAGCACGAGTGGGGCGTCTTGATCGAACAGACTCAGGGCACCAGGGCCCAGGAACGCGTCGCCCTCGCGTCAATGGGGCCATACCTGATCGACGGGGCGATCGTGAGCCCGCAGGCACTCGAGGCCATCGACTTCGCCGAACTGTCCCCCGCCGTCCCGCTGGTCCTGCTCGGCGAGCACGCCGTGGACGTCCCCTTCGACCACGTCGCCATCGACAACGTGCGCGCCGCCCGCGCCGCCGTGGGTCACCTCGCCCGAATCGGGCGCCGCCGCATCGCCGCCATCGGCCACAACCCGCACCGCGGCACCGCAGCCCTCCGCCTCACCGGCTACCGGGAAGCGCTGGCCGAGGCGGGCATCCCCGAACGCGGCGAGTTGATCGTGACGGCACTGGAATACCACCGCCGCGACGGCGCCGAAGCCATGAACCACCTACTGGACCTGCCGGAACCTCCCGACGCGGTCTTCTGCTTCAACGACCTCCTAGCCCTCGGCGCCATGCGCAAAGCCGCTGAACGCGGCCTCCGCATCCCCGAAGACATAGCGGTAGTCGGCTTCGACAACACCGAAGAAGGCGCCTTCAGCACCCCCACCCTCACCACCATCGCCCCCGACAAATCCGCCATCGCCCACACCGCAGTAGACCTACTCCGCCGACGAGCCACCGAAACCTTTGCAGTCCAAGACATTCAGATCCCCTTCACCCTCGAGATCCGCGAAAGCACCAACGGCCGCACCACCTGATAACGCAACCACGACGGCCCAGGTGGGGGTTATTTGCATTGGCGGAGGGCTAGGGAGGTGGGGGCGGAGGTTACGGCTTGGCGGCGGGGTGGGGGGATGTCGGGGAGGGTCAGGCCGATGCGGCGGCTGGATTGGGCGACCTTGCGCAGGATGGGTTCGGCCTTGTCGGCGGAGCCGACCGCGGTGAGGGCGTAGCTGTAGACCCACATGGCGCGCAGGCGTCGCACGATGGCCGAGACCTCGGTGAGCGCGCGCACGGCTTCGGCGGCGATCGGCACGGCTGCCTCGGCGTCGCCGCTGTAGAGGGTGACCTCGGCCAGCCGGGCCAGGGCCCAGCCCTCCTGATGCCTGCGGCCGTCGCGGCGGGCCACGTCGAGAGCCCGCTCGCACAGCTCCTTGGCTTGCACCGGATCGCCGCGCTGCAGCGTCGCGAATCCCAACTCGTGCAAGGCCATCGACTCGAGCCGGAGGCTGCCGACCAGGCGCGCGATGTACAGCGCGTGTTCGGCGGCTTCGACGGCCTCCGGCCAGCGCCGGGCGTGACAGTAGGCGCGGGCGAGCGTCGCCCAGCTCATCCCCTCACTCCATTGGTTACCTTGCTGCCGACCCAATTCGATGGCGCGCCGGTAGTGCTCCACGGCGACATCCACATTCTCCTGGTAGGCCATCGCCGTGCCGAGCATCTGCTCGGCCATGATCGCGCCCGCCCCGTCGCCGAGCTCCCACAGAATCGCACCGGCGTCGCGCAGGGTGCGCGCGGCACCCAGATCCGCCATGCCGACCAGCCTGGCAACGGCCGCGGCCAGCCGTCCCCTGGCCATCGTCCGGCGGTCGCCGTCCTTTTCGGCGGCACTGCTCAGCAGCTCCAGCAGCTGCGCCACCTGGGGCAGGTGCGCGCCCGCGTCCCCGCCCACCGCGAGCGACAGCGCGAGATCGACTGCGAGCGTTCGGGTTCGGGCATCGTTGAGATCGGCGACCTGCCGATAATGCGCGACCAGCCCGAATCGCTCCGCCTGCGCCCATACGGCACACTGCCGTTCATCGACGAACCGCTGCCCGGCCATTTCGGTAGCGGCGTAATAATGCGTGCCGACGCCCGGATCACGCAGCTCCACAATGTTTTTCGCGCTGGCTAGATAGAAATCCATCACCCTGCGCAGCGCCTGCGGCCATTCCTGCCGCTGCGCCGGGTCGGCCACCTCGCGAGCGAACAACCGCAACAGGTCGTGGTATCGGTAGCGACCTCGTTCCGGAGTCTGCAACATGCCCAGATCAACGAGGGTTTCGCAGAGCCGCTCCGCCTCGGCCCGACCCCGGTCGATCAGGGCGGCGATGGCGGCGACGGACAGATCGGGTGCGTCGGAGAACGCGACGAGCACGAACGCCCGCGCGAACTCGGGGGCGAGTAGCCGGTAACTTTCCCGGAATACCAATTCCACACTGGTGTTGCCGATCGACAGTTCGGCCAGCCTGCCGCGCTCGTCGGCCAGCCGATCGGCCACCGCGGCGAGCCGCCAGGTCGGCCTGCTCGCCAGCCGCGCCCCGACGATCCGCAGCGAGACGGGCAGATGCCCGCACGCACGCAGGATCTCCTGTGCCGCTTCGGGTTCGGCCGACATTCGGCGCACCGATACCGTGCGCTCCAATAACGCCCACGCCTCGTCCGGGGTGAGCACGTCCAGCGGGACCAGCCGCGCGCCGAACAGTTCCGCCAGACTCGACCGGCTGGTGACCAGCACCGCCGCCGTCCCCGTGTCGGGGAGCAGAGGGGTGAGCTGGTCGACGTCGCGCGCGTTGTCCAGCACCAGCAGTATCCGCTTGCCCGCTACGGTGCCGCGCCACATGGCCGCCCGCTCCGCCAGGTCCGACGGCAGCTCGCCCGGCTCGATGCCGAACGCGCGCAAGGCGACCGCGAGCAGCATGTCGGCCGATCGCGGACGCTCGTCCATCCCGCCGAGGTCCAGATACAACAATCCGTCCGGGTAGCGCTTCCTGGCGCGATGCGCGAGATGCACGGCGAGCGTGGTCTTTCCGACGCCGCCGAGCCCGGTGATCGCGATCACCTGGCGCCGGTCGCAGTCGGCATCCAACGCCTCGAACACCTCCTGGGCCAACTCTTCCCGTCCGACAAAGTCGGCAATATCGGATGGCAACTGCTCGGGCACCCGAATGGTGTCGAACTCCGTTGCGGCAGCGGGTAATTCGTTTGTCGGACCAGAGGTCGGCAGCTCTGCCGACAGGATCTGCTGGTGCAAGCGAACCAGCTCGGGACCGGGCTCGAGGCCGAGTTCGTCGGCGAGCAGCCGACGCGCGTTCCGGTACACCTCGAGCGCCTCGGCCCGCCGTCCACTGCGATGCAACGCGACCATCAGCAGTTCGTGCCACCGCTCGGAGTGCGGTTCGGCGGCGACCAGCGCCTCCAACTCCGCGACGGCGGCCGAATGCCTGCCGAGGTCCAGCGCGACCGCCATCGCGACCTCGTACAGAGACAAGCGCAGCCGAGCCAGCCGAGCCCGCTCCCGTTCCGCCCACGGTCCAGGCAGCCCGACCAGCGGATCGCCGCGCCACAGTTGCTGCGCCGCAGTCAGTTTGGCGTCCGCCGCGTCGACCGCGCCCGCCCGGCGATCGGTTTCGGCGGCCGCGATCAGCCCTTCGACCTCGACGACGTCGAACTCCACCGCCAGGCCGAGCCGATACCCGCCGCGGGTCGAATCGAGCCACTCGTTTCCGGCGCCCGCATGGCCGTGCGCGTCGAACTGCCGACGCAGCGCGAGGACATGGTTACGCAACACGCTGGCCGCCGATTTCGGCGGACCGTCGGCCCACAGGCGCGCGGCCAGCTGCGTCGTCGACAGGGTGCGCGCGGGTTCGGCCGCGAGCATGGCGAGCACGGCAAGCAGCTGCGGCGCGGCGATATCGAGGCGATGATCCCCCAGCCACACCTCGACCGGCCCCAACATCCGTAACCGAAGCACCTCTGGCCCCACCCCGTCCGTACCCGAGCACTGCTGCGGTGCCAAAAGAAACCCTCACATCCGATCTGGCCGAGTCGACGGCGAAGCCGCAGTTTACTTCCGATCGAGAATTTTGTCCGATCGCGCAGACCGAGAGGTCTGCCCCGGCTCCGGAACCTTGGCCACCAGGCCCGCCAGCGACAGCTGATACAGCGCGCCGTCAACATCGTCGTCCGGGCCGCTGAACAGCGCGGTCAGGGTATCGCGGGTGACCACACCCGCCGCCGCGGCGGCCACCAGAGTCGCTGCGGCGGTGCGTAACTCCGCATTCGGCTGGTCGCTGAGCACACCGCACACCACGTCGATCACGGTCTCGTCGGTCCAGATGCCGGGCACCGCCTCGCTGAGCCGATCCGCCGACGGGGAGTCACCGCGATACCAGTTGCCTTCCTCCCACCAATAGCAGAACGACATCAGCCCGCGGGCGGCACGCGGATTCAGTACCTGGTTGGCCACCCAGTCCGGAGCGCCGGTGTACAGATCCGGCAGCTCGGTGCCGTTGTGGTAGGCCACCTCCAATTCTGGTGCGTTCCAGACGCCACCCGAGAGGATCGCTCGGCCGCCGGGCAGCACGTACAGCGTGGCACCGCCGCGCGAGGATCCCTCGAAGACGCCGACCGCGGGCTGGATCCGCGGACCCCACTCCGAGCCGACGGCCACGAACGCGGCCGCGATCGTCGCCCAGCGGGCCCACAGCGTGGGCAACTCAGGGAAGTCATCCATCGACCGCACCGCGACCACGCCCGCCGCCCAGTCGGCCCTGGCCTGCGCGGCTGCCTCGCGCGGCGTGCGCCACTGTCGATTGTCGTGCGCGAGGTAAGCGGCCAGCCACACCGGTATTCGTTGGCGCGGAAACGCTTCGAGATCGGCCAGGTACGCCTCGGGCACCAGCAGGTGCTCGTCGGGAAACGGCTCGGCGCCGTAGTCGTAGTCGAAATCCGCCTGGCCGCTGACCTCGAATTGGATCGTCATCCGCCACCACGGCCCGTCGCCGAGCGACGCCGAAACCTCGCGCTGCCGTCGGACCAGTTCCATGATCTCGTCCGACGGCTCGATGCTCGCCGCCTGATCAGCATCGTCGTAATAGATGACGGTGTGCACCCCGCCGAGGACGGTGAGCACGAACACCGCCGTGAACCGCTGCCAGCCCTCCGGACCGGCGACCGCCAATTCCTGGGCGACCCGATAGGCCAGATCGGCGGCCCGGTCCTCGAGGGTCGGCTCGGTGGCGGCGGGATCCACTTCCGGGACAGCCGAATCCGGCGTCTCAGCTGGCACGTCGACCGTAGGCCACCCGGTAGCACCCATCTTGAAGGCAACGTCCGGCACAACACCTGCCTGCGCCGGAGTGTTCTCTTGTGCGGCAGTCATCTGGCCAGGTCCTCCATCACGATCAGTACCTGTCCTCGGGACGTCCTGACTCCCAATGCGATTCGAGGCGCCGCATCAGGTTACGGATGTCGCCCTCGATCCGCTCGATCAGCATCTCACGACTGGTCGCGACGGCGACCGGCGCCGCGTCCAGCGACATCACATAGCGTCCGTCGCCGGTGACATCTCGCCACATCATGGCCGTCTCGTGAATCCCCCGCGGACCATACTTCGACCTGCCCTGCACCACCGTGATCGCGCCCGTACGATCGGCACGCTGCTGGAAGAAATGCTGCGTCTGATAGACCGGCGTGTCTTCGCGGTCGTCCTGAACGTAATTGGTCGAAGTCGGCGCGACGTGCTCGACCGGGTCGGTCACGATCGGAATGTCCGGCAACCGACCCGCTGGCACCCGCGGCAGCGAGTCGATGACAACAGGAGCCAGCATGTGCGGATCGCACTCGGTGACCGTGAACGCCGGGGTGTCGTAGGTGAGCAGCGTCGGCGCCTGGTCGATCAGGTACGCGAGCGCGCCGGCCCGCGCGGCGTGCAGGCGCTGCGCCTTGGCCATGTTGAACATGTCGTGCTCGTCCCAAGTGCTCGCTCGCACATACAGTTCGGGCGCGCGCAGCACCTCGATCACCCCGTCGAACGAGCCGTCCAGCCGGTGCCGCAGTTCCGCCCAGGCGAGGCGTTTGCGTCGATCCAGCTCGTCGATCGTCACCTGCTCGTCGCTCACGAACAGGAACGGCCGCGGCAGCGAACCGCTGCGATACTGCTCGCACAGGACGATGAATTCGAGCGCGGTGAACTTCCACTGCTGAGTCACGGCTCGATCACCGGCTTCGACCGGGCGATGTCCGGTCCGAGCGCACTATCCAGATTGCTCACCGAGTCGAGGAACTTGCCCCGCTTGTGCTCCCCGCTGCCGCTCTGCGCGCCGGGCCCAGGACCGGGCCCCATCGGCATACCCGGCGAGCCCGCCGCGTTCTGCGTCTGACGTCCATCGATAGCGGGCTGAATCTCGGCCCGCGGGAACAACTTCGACGACTCCGGCGGGCCGGAATGCGTAGTGATCGGCGGATTCAAGTTTCCGCCTGGCCCTGGCCCTGGCCCCGGGCCGGGACCAGGGCCAGGGCCGCCGACCGGAAGACCGGCACCCCGCAGGGCATCCGTGAGTTCGGTCGGCAGGTTCACGTTCTGCAGATCACCGAGACCCGGAACATTGAGCATGCCGTTGGACGCCAAACTGGCGAGGATGTCGGTACCGGACTTGATGACATCGCCGATGGTCTTCGTGATCCCGTTCAATCCGTCGGACAACAACTTGAGCAGATCCGCGCCACCCGGAGTCTGCGGCAAAGCCTTCCCGAGATCACGCAATGTCTCCGGACTCAAGTTCCGGAGCGTGTCCGGATCCAGCTTCTTCAGCGTCTCCGGGTCCAAGTTCTTCAAACCCTCTGGGGTGAGGCCGTTCTGAATATCTGCCCCGAGCTTCTTCAGTTGCTCGGGAGTCATATTCTTCAGCAGATCCGAACCCAGCTTCTGCAAGCCCTCCGGAGTCATATTCTTCAGCAAATCCGGACTCAGGCCACCGAGCAGCTCTTTCCCGACCTTCTGCATCGCGTCCGGGCTCAGATCCTTGAACGGATTCTCGCCGTTGAGCAGCTTGTTGAGCAGGTCCTGCGGCGAACCCTTGGTCGGCGAACCACCATTGGGCTGCTGCGGATTCGTCTGCGGTGGGTTCTTCTGCGGCGGGTTCTTCTGCGGCGGGGGCGGCATGGCGGGGCCTGGTCCGCTGCCGTAGCTGCCGGGGCCGCCGTACGGGGAACTGGCCGAATTGCCGGGACCGCCGGTGGCACCGCCGCTGGAACCTTCTCCACCGCCCGGGCCGGAGCCGCCACCTGATTTGAGGCCGGCCAAATTAGGCATGTCAGGCATTTTGGGGCCGGGGCCGCCGGAACCCGATGCGTTGCCCGGGCCGCTGGACCCCGATCCACTGCCGGGTCCGCCTAAACCTGCACCGCTACTACCGCCGTTCGGGCCGCCACTGCTTCCGGCGTTGTTACGGCCATCTTCGAAACCGCCCTTGTAGTTGGGGCTGTTCTTGTCGATGTTGCCGCTGTTCCCGGGGCCACCGGTGCCACTGTTGCCCGGGCCACCGGTGCCACTGTTCCCCGGGCCGCCACTGCCACTGTTCCCGGGGCCGCCCTTACCGCCGGCGTCTTGCAGACCCTGCTTGTAACCGTCTTCGTAGCCGGCCTTGTATTCAGGGCTATTCTTATCGATGTTATTGTTGTTTCCGTTTCCATTCCCATTGTTATTGTTATTGTTGTTTTTATTCTTATCTTTATCTTTATCTTTGTCCTTATCCTTATCCGGCGGTGGCGGCGGGGGTGGCGGTGGAGCCGCGTTGCCGCCGACGACAGTTACAGTGGGCATCGCACTCAGGGAGCCCTTGATACCGGCAACATAGTATTTGTTATAGGTCTCGCGATATTCGCTGAGATAGTCATGATAGGTGTCACACATGCGATCGCTGTACTCGACCTTGCTCGGCAAGTTGGTGTACGTGAGATTCAGCCACTGCGCGCAATACATCAGATTATTGCCGAGATCGACCAGACTATTCGTGAACGCCTGCGCGTTGTCATTGACGCGCTGAATCGCCTTCATGGCCTGCTCAGCGCCGTTACCGGACCACATTTCCTTTTTGACTTTTTGCAATGCAGCGGTCAGATCCGTAAAATCTCCGGAGAGCTGTCCGGCCAGCCAACCGTATCGAGTGCCCGCTTCGTACGCCCGCTTGTCCTTATCGACCATCGAATCATGTAACTTCACGAAATCAGCCAGCCCCGCGCCGTCGTAGGACGAGATCGTAATCGTCACCGGGGGATCGGCGGCCGCGGATTTCGGCGGATCAGGCAGGCTGCCCTTCGCGGAGAAGGCGATGTCCTTCGGCGGATCAGCTTTCGGCTGCTTCGAATCCATCTTCTGCAGGTCACCGACCTTGTCGAGCTCCTCCGTGCTCTTACCGTCAGCTCGCAGATAGTTCTTCCCCGCGCTCAGGAACGTGTCCCCCATATCCTCCAGGGTCCACTTCAGGGTGTCCAGCGCATCGTAGACTGTGCCACCCTTCTTATTGAAGACCCCCGTCAGCGCTATTCCGCCCGGTTCGATCGACCAGTTGTCCAAGTGGTTCATCTTGTTGTCATTGATGAAATTCTGATAGAAGACCAATCTTCCGATCATATCGTGGCAAGCGTTTGCGCAGTCGACAACGACCTTCGGATCGAATTTCAAAAAAGTCAGCGAGTGGTCATCCGCTTTGCCGCGCAGATCATGCCAGTCGTCGCGAACCGTTCCGTCACCCATCTGAATTGCTCCTCATGGTCTTCGTGGTCGATCGCGACTTGATATCCCGGACCTTGTTCGCGGCACCGGCGTGCCACGCACCACCCGCGATCCCCGGCCTGCGGAGTTCGAGCGGAAGATACAGTCCCATCCGTCGCGGCCTCAGTCGTCGTGGTCGCTGATCATCGACCGTGGTCGCTCGAATCTGCGCGCGTCATCGAAGTCGGTGCTCTCCTGGTCGTATTGCCGTTCCGGCGAATTCGGCGGCGCGACCGACACGGGCGGCACCGCGGGCAGCACGGATCCGACGTCGGGCACGTTCTCGATGAGATCGGACAGCTTCGGCAACTGCGCCTTGCGTTCGCGCAACGGTTCCATCAGCTGCCTGGCCTGCTCGTTCACCTTCGAGGCGGCGGCTTGCACGGCCTCGGTCATCGCCTTGGCGATCTCCGCGTGCGTCAGATCGTCGATGTCGTCGGCGAACAGGGTCTCGATGAGAATGCCGTCGGCGTTGACTGTCACGCTGATTCGCTTGTCGCAGGCGGTGACGGTAGCGGTGAGTTCGGCACGGTCGCGGTGGATCTCGGCAAGGCCCTGCATTTGTTCGTGCAGCGCTTCCATCATCATCGCGGCATCGGCCTTCAGCCGTTCATTCGCCACCAGAAGCCTCCACATCATCGGTCGAGCCGTGCCGCAGCGCCGCGCCGAGCCCAGTTGGCACCCACTGGGATTCAACACGGTCCAAGTCATGCATGCGTAAGCGCAGGCGTAAGCGCGACGTAACGCGGAGATAATCGAGGATCATTCGCGCAATGCGGGGCCGGCTCATGCCACACAACACCGCGTCGGCAGCGAACTGTACCTCAGCGGGCACGGCGACGGAGCGCTAAGCGAATTTGGCGTAGCGGCCAAACTTGTTGAATCTCAAAGTATCTCGAGCCCGGAATCACTATCATCTGTCCGGTGAGCTTTCCGGAGTCGATCGTGCGGGCATTGCGGGCCGCTCCGGAAAAGGTGGTGGTCGAGCACGGTGCGCGCGCGGTCAGCCGGGGCGAGCTGCTCGCGATGATGGGCACGATCGCCGCTGGCCTTCGCAGGTCTGGGCTCGGCCCGGGGTGTGGCGTCGCCATGGTCGTCGATGTCAGTGCCGAGTCGTTGGCCGGGTACCTCGCGGCGTACACCCTCGGCTGCCGTGTCATCGGAGTGCGCCCCGGCCTGAGCGAGCGACAGCAGGCTCATGTACTGGGCAATGGCGTGGACGCGGTGCTGGACGACCAACAGGTGGCGGCGTTGCTGCGCGGCCCAGCGACCCCGTTGACAATCGAAGCGCGACCGGGTGACATCGCCCGGGTGGCCTACACCAGTGGCACCACCGGTCTACCCAAAGGCTGCGCGCAGACCTATCAGGCGATGTCCGCGCACTGGTCCTGGGGCAGCGAGACGTGGAGTAGGGATACCGCGGAATTGGCCGCGTGCGCCGATCGCTACCTGCTGTTCGGCACGCTGGCCAGTGCGGTGGTGCAGGACTACCTCGCGCTGTGTCTGCTCGGCGGCGGCACCGCGGTGATCCCGGAATCCGATGGCACACCGCTGTTTCCCGGGGTCATCGAGCGGCTACGGATCACCGCCACCATCATGAACGTCCCCCGGCTCTACCAAATGCTGGACGACCTACGCGCCGCGCCGACCGACACCAGCAGCCTGCGCGCCATGGTGGTCGCCGGGTCACCGCTCACCGCGCACCGATTGACGGCGGCCGTCCGGGCGTTGGGCCCGGTGGTGCACCAGGCGTACGGCCAGACCGAGACCGGCGGTCTAACCGCGCTGACACCGCAGGATATCGACGCGGGCGTGCTCACCTCCGTCGGCCGTCCGCTGCCCGGAGTGCGGGTGGACATCCGGGACAACGAGATCTACGTGCGCACCGACTACATGATGTCGGAGTACTTCGGAGACCCGGCGGAGACCGCCGACGTACTCGTCGACGGCTGGCTGCGCACCCGCGACCTCGGCTACCTCGAGGACGGGTATCTCTACCTCACCGGCCGCGCGCGGGACGTGATCATCGTGGACGCGCTGCCCGTGTACGCGGGCCCGATCGAGCGAGTATTGGCCGGGCATCCGGATGTCGATCAGGCCTATGTCGTCGGCGCACCGGATGATCGCCGCGGCGAGGCCGTGCACGCCTTCCTCGTGCCCCAGGCGGGGCATTCGCCGGACTCGACCGCTTTGTCGGCCCTCGTCCGTACGGAACTCGGCGAGTCGAGCGTGCCGCAGACCTACACGGTGGTGCCGGATGCCCCGATCGCGGCGAGTGGCAAGCCGGACAAGAAAGCCTTACTGGAGCTGTATCGACGGTAGAACACGACATTGGAGGAACCTTGTCCGAACTCGACTACCTGGTGATCGGCGCTGGACCGGCCGGTCTCCAGATGGGCCACCACCTACAGCAGGCCAGCCGCGACTATCTGATCGTGGAGGCCGGCCCGGCCGCTGGCACGTTTTTCAGCCGATTCCCCCGGCACCGCCAGTTGATCTCCATCAACAAGGTGCACACCGGCTGGGACGATCCCGAACTGAACCTGCGCATGGACTGGAACACACTGTTGGGTGGGCGCCCGTTCAAGGAATACACGCAGCGGTTCTTCCCCGCCGCCGACGACCTGGTCCGCTATCTCGGCGATTACGCCGCGGCACAAGGATTGTCGGTTCGATACAACACCAGGATCGAACGGATCAGCAGGCCGGACGTATTCGAGGCGGTCGATCAGCACGGCACCGTGCTGCGCGCGCGCCGGTTGATCGTGGCGACCGGTGTCTCGAAACCCTATGTCCCCGAGATTCCCGGCATCGAGACCGCCGAGCTGTACACCGAAATGTCGGTGGATCCAACGGAGTTCACCAACCAGCGGGTGCTGATCATCGGAAAAGGCAACTCGGCCTTCGAGACCGCCGACAACCTGATCGAGCACGCCGCCGTGATCCACGTCGCTGGTCCCCACTCCATCCGAATGGCCTGGCAGACACACTTTCTCGGGCACCTGCGCGCGGTCAACAACAACTTCCTCGACACCTATCAGCTCAAATCGCAGAACGCGGTCCTGGACGGCAACGTCGTCGACATCGCCAAGCAGCCGGACTCGTCGTATCTGGTGACGGTGAGCTTCGCCCGGGTCAACGAGGTCACCAAGGACATCCGCTACGACCGGGTACTCGCGGCAACCGGATTCCGTTTCGACGCTTCGATTTTCGCGCCGGAATGCCGACCGGAGCTGAAAATCGACGACCGGTTTCCGGCCCAGACCTCGGCCTGGGAATCGATCAACGTGCCCGGCCTGTACTTCGCGGGCACCATCACGCAGGAACGCGATTTCAAGAAATCCACCAGCGCGTTCATTCACGGGTTCCGTTACGCGACACGGGCATTGCACCGAATATTGGAGCAACGTCATCACGCACGGACCTGGCCGTACCGCGACCTGGCCGGCACCAGCGCGGCGGTCGGCGAGGCGATCCTGGCGCGAGTGAACCGGACCTCCGCGCTGTGGCAGTTGTTCGGCTTCCTCGGCGACGTCGTCACGCTGAGCACGGACGGGTCGGCGCGGTATTGGGAGGAAATGCCGGTCGATTTCGTGCCGGACGCCATCGCGGCCGGCCACCTCGGCGAGGTGGACACCTACCTGGCGATCACCCTGGAGTACGGCAAGGACCACGACCACCTCGACCCGTTCGACATCAACGCCCGCCGGATCGCGCAGTCCGACGCCGAGCACGCCCTGGACGGCCGCTACCTGCATCCCGTGCTCCGGCAATATCGCGGCGACCGGCAAATCGCCGAACACCACATCACGGAGAACCTCGAGAACGAGTGGACGGACGAAGCGGTGCACCGCGCACCGCTGCACGACTTCCTCGAGTCCGTGTTGCGGTCGCCGGAGCTGACACCGTGACCTCGTCGCTGGCCGCCCTCGAACAGCGGGCACGGGAACTGCTCGATCCCGTGCACTACGACTACTTCGCAGGCGGGGCGGGCGACGAGATCACCTTGGCCGACAACGAGCAGGCCTTCCGGCGGCTGGCACTGCTGCCCCGCGTGCTGCGGGACACCAGCGGCCGATCCCTCGCGACGAACCTGCTCGGCGATCCGAGCAGCATGCCGGTGTTCGTGTCGCCCACCGCGTTTCACAAACTGGCGCACGCGGATGGCGAGCGAGCCACCGCCAGGGGCGTGGCGGCGGCCGGGCTCATCCTGATCGCCAGCATGGCGGGGACGGTGGCCATCAGCGAGGTCACCGCCGCCGCACGGGAGATCGATCGCGAAGCGCGCGTGTGGTTTCAGCTGTATCTACAACCCGAGCCGGAGGTGACCACGGAGCTCGTCCGGCGGGCCGAGCGAGCAGGCTGCACGGCGCTGGTGGTGACCGTCGACTCCCCGGTGCACGGCCGCCGGGCCAGGGAGGACCGCCACGGTTTTCACGATCTGCCCGCGAGTATGTGCGCGGAGAACATGCGAGGTCTACCCGGGACGACCGGAGACGCGGTCCGGCCGATCGCGATGTCGCCCGACTTCACGTGGGAACACCTATCTCGGCTTCGTGAGACATCGCAACTCCCCCTTGTGCTCAAAGGGATCCTGCACCCCGAGGACGCGCGGCTGGCGGTGGAGTACGGAGCCGCCGCGATCGTGGTGTCCAATCACGGTGGGCGCCAACTGGATCGCACGCCCGCATCCTTGGACGCCCTGCCCGGGATCACCGCCGCGGTCGCCGGTCGGATCCCGGTATACCTCGATGGCGGCGTCCGGTGCGGCTCAGATGTAGTGCTGGCGGTGGCACTTGGCGCCGCGGCGGTCGGTGTGGGACGGCCGGTGTTGTGGGGTTTGGCCGTCGGTGGCGACAAGGGGGTCACCGGCGTGCTGGACACCCTGCGCTCCGAGTTCGAGCACACGCTCACGCTGTGCGGGATAGCCGAACTGTCCGAGCTGAACGCTGGCCTGGTCGCCACGCGCGGGGCAGCGCGGTGACCAGACCGGCCCCGATGCTTGCCGCGGCGGGCGCACTGTGGGCGGTGTCCCGCTGGCTGCCGCAGGCGGTGGTGGCACTGCGGGTGTGGATCTTCGCGAAAGTCAACGGCAGCAACGAGATCACCCTCCCCGGCGAACGCGGCGGTCCAGATCTGTTCTGGCAGCTGTACACCCACCGGGCGGCCAACGGGCGCAGCCGAGGCGCGGCCCTGTCGGATCTGTTCTGGTACTGGCTCGCGCCCGGCCCTGAGGTACACCAGGAGCATCTCGAGGACGGCCCCCGCTACGACGAGGCGGCGCGCACCACCCGCGCCGTATTGTCCATACCCACCACCGAGATCGAACAACTCGCCGACCGCTGCGCCCGCCAGGTACTCGACGAATTGCCCACTCGCCCACTAACTCTGGTGCGACTACGCGACCTGATGATGCCGATCTGGGCACAGTTCTTCTACGAGTTGGTCTTCCGCGAACCCTGTCCGCGCGCCGCCAGAGACCTCATCGTCGGCAACGCCGACGACGTAGTCACCTCCCTCAAATGCACCGGCCTTCGACACATGCGCCGACGCGACCGCCTCACCCGATACCTGCTCACCAGAATCGACGCCGACGACATACCCCACCAACTACCCACCTTGCTCAGCCGCCGCGAACAGGCCCACTACCTGCAGGGCGCGTTCTTCAACACCGCCGTCGTCCAGATGTCGGAGGGCATGGCCCACCTACTCCTGGCAATCGCCCAACACCAGGACGTACAACACCGCATCCTCGCCGACCCGAACCCGCAATACCTGGACCACGTCCTAGACGAAACCCTGCGCCAATTCCCACTTTTCGGCATCGCCCACCGAATCACCACCGACAACATCGACCTCGGCGACGGCACCACCATCCCCACCGGCACCGTCCTCTGCTTCAACTACCCCGACTTCGAACGCACCGGCCACCCCGACCCAGACCGCTTCGACCCCGACCGCTGGTCCACCACCCGCCCCAAAGACACCCACCACATCCCGTTCGGCGTAGCCGCCAACCGCCCCTGCCCAGCCTGGCGCCTATCCCCCATCGCCATGCGGACAGTCACCCGAACAGTCCTCGCCCGCTACCACCTACGCTCCTCCGTCTCCCACACCCGCTCCATCCCCCACCGAGCCCCCTGCCTCCTCCTCTCCACCACGAACCCACCATCACCAACCCGCGTACGCGCCACACTGGCCGCACTACGCGCCAGAGACCGCTTCGAAGACGTCTGGCGAGGCCTAACCCAACTCATCCTGGGCACCTACATGGTCCTCGAGGCCCGCCACCTACACCTCTGCGCAACCTACTTCGCAGCGCAAGATCGTCAGCAGACCCCGACCTGCCCAGTAGCGAGCCCCCACTAACCTTCCTCCGCGCCACCGCGCTGATCAGGCGATTCGGGCCTGATCCCGCGCCGAGATCCGACGTGAGGACACTGTATCCAATTCAGTAAGGTATATTAAATCTACGTAGATTCAATCTACATAGATGTCGCCTACGAAGAGGGGACTGATGACGTCGGGATTCGTCGGGCGCAGCGTCGAGCTGGGACTTCTGCGGACTCGCTTACAGCGAGTCGGGGAGTCTCGCAGGGGCACCGCTGTTGCGATCAGAGGGCGCCGACAGGTGGGAAAATCGCGGCTGGTTCAGGAATTCTGCGATGCGGCACAGGTGCCCTATCTGTACTTCACCGCCACCAAAGGTATGCCGGTCTCCGAATCGCTCGCGATGTTTCTGTCGGAGTTGAAATGTTCCCGGATCGCGCCTGATCCCGACGCTCTTCCCGAAAGCATCGGTGGCGGATGGCCCGATGCGTTTCGTGTGCTCGCGACTGTGCTCGCGGATACCCCGACCGTGGTCGTGATCGACGAATTGCCCTGGCTCGCAGAACAAGACGCGGTCTTCGATGGCGCATTGCAAACGGCGTGGGATCGATTACTGCAGCAACGACCGATCCTGCTGCTACTACTGGGCAGTGACATCCACATGATGGAACGACTCACCGCTTACGACCGTCCGTTCTACGGGCGAGCCGACAACCTTGTCCTGGAGCCGCTCAATCCCGCCGAAGTCGGTCACGCTCTGGGACTCGACGCGGCGGAGAGCGTCGACGCACATCTGATCACCGGCGGATTGCCAGGCATCTTACGCAGCTGGCCGCACGGCCTGCCACCGCTTCAGTTCGTGCGACGCGAATGCGACGACCCCGCCGCGCCGCTGTTCGGAGTGCCCGAGTCCACCCTCCTCGCCGAGTTCCCCGCACCCGACCAAGCCCGTCGCGTACTCGAAGCGATCGGCAACGGGGAACGCACCCACGCCACCATCGCGGCCACGGCGGGCAGCCGCAGCGGCGCACTACCTTCTGGGACGTTATCGCCGCTACTGCAGCGACTTTCGGCAGAAAAACACGTGCTGTCGGTAGACCAGCCGCTGTCAGTCCAACCCGGAAAACCGGCACTTTACCGGGTCGCCGACAGCAACCTCCGGCTCTACCTCGCCACCCTGCGCTCGGTTCAGGATCTGGTTCGACGGGGCCGAGGCGAGGCGGCCTACAAATTGTTCGCCCGGCGCTGGACCTCGTGGCGCGGCAAAGCCGTCGAGCCCCTCATCCGCGACGCACTCGAACTGAGCGCGCTCGCCGGAGCACTGCCATGGAAAGACGTCACCACGGTCGGTGGCTGGTGGAACCGCACCTTCAACCCCGAGATAGACCTCATCGGCGCCGACCGCGCCCCCATCGCGAACCGGATCATCTTCGCCGGATCCATCAAATGGCTCGGCACCCCCTTCGACCGCCACGACCTAGCCGAACTAACTCGCGCGGTCGCCGACGTTCCAGGCTTCGAACCACGCGAAACAGCATTGGTCGTAGTGTCTTTGACCGATATCGACACTGCACTGACCGACACCGTCGATCTGGTATGGACTGCCACCGATGTGCTCTCGGCATGGCGTTGAGATTGCCCGCTATGACGACTGCTGGGACACTCACCCTGCGACAGGTTCGGGGAAACGGGTGAAGCGGAGGGTGACGAGTTGGAAAGGTCGCAGTCGCAAACGAACTCCGGTGCCCTCGGCGGCCGCCGAAACATCTTCCTGCAGTGGACGTTCCAGTAAATCACAGACTTCGAATCCGCTGGCGTCGAAACCGGCGGTCACCAGGGCCGAGGCCCTACCGCCGTGTGCCTCGTACACCCGGAGCACGACGTCGCCGCTGCCGTCGTCCGCGAGTTTGACCGCGCTTGTCACCACGGCGTCTTTATCGATGGCGAACAGAGGCTCGACGGCTTCGGCGACGCCTGGCCGCAGTGGTGTCAGGTTGATTCGGTAGCCCGCGCGTACCGCGTCGCCGATGGACGCGCCTGGGATCAGGGAGTGCCGGAAGTGGTGGGCGCCGTGGTCGGTTTGCGGGTCGGGGGATCGCGGGGCTCGCAGTAGGGACGCTCGAACTGTGGTCGTTGTGCCGCCGTCGGGCCGGACGGTGCGGGTGACGTCGTGGCCGTAGGTGGAGTCGTTGACGAGGGCGACGCCCCAGCCGGGTTCGGCGACGTGGACGAAGCGATGGTTGCAGGCTTCGAATTTCGCGTATTCCCAGCTGGTGTTGGTGTGGGTGGGGCGGTAGAGGTGGCCGAATTGGGTTTCGGAGGCGTAGCGGTCGGCGTGGATGTCCAAGGGGAAGGCGAGTTTGAGGAATTTCTCGGTCTCGTGCCAGTCGATGCTGGTGTCGATGTCGAGGGATGCCGAGCGCAGGGTCAGGGTCTGTTCGACCGTGGAGGACCCGAACGAGCGGACGATCCGGATACTTGCCGAATCGGTCGAGGCCGCAATGGAATCCGTTTCGGTGAGATCGGTGACCCGGTTTCGGTAGAAGAGATCGACATCCCAGGCATCCCAGGAGTTCGGCAGATCCGGATGCAACTGCAGCAGGTTCGCGACCGAATCCGGCGGCAGTGTCTCGCGATCCCGCTCGACGTCGAATATCGACACGATCAGTCCACGCGCGTCCACCTCGACCCGCAGCAGACCGTTGTCGAGGACGAACCCGCCACCCGTACGCTCGACCGCCGAACACGGATGTTCCGACCGCTCCGGGCCTGCCGCACCAGCCGGGATCGACCGCCACGTGTGCGGCGTCGGGTTGAAGACATTGGGCCCCAACGCTTCACCGCCGAGCGCCCACTGCGCCCCCTCGATGATCGCCGTCAGCTCCGCCGCAACTTCCGCGTAGGTCTGCTCTGCCTCGCGATACACCCACGCGATCGACGAGCCAGGCAGGATGTCATGAAACTGGTTCAGCAACACCGTCTTCCAGATCCGATCGAGCTCGGCGTACGGATACGCGGCGCCCTTGCGCACCGCCGCCGTCGCGGCCCACAACTCGGCTTCCCGCAGCAGATGCTCGCTGCGCCGATTACCTTGCTTCGTCTTCGCCTGACTGGTCAGCGTGGCGCGATGCAACTCGAGATACAGCTCCCCCACCCACACCGGCGGATTCTGATATTCGGCCTCGGCCTTGGCGAAGAACGCGGCAGGCTTGTCCCACACCACCTTCGGCGAACCTTCCAGGTTCTTCATCCTGGCGGCCTTCGCGACCATCTCCCGCGTGGTGCCACCGCCGCCGTCGCCGAATCCGGTCGGCGCCAGCGACATCGACGCTCGCCCCTTCTCCTTGAAATTCCTTGCGGCGTGCGCTATCTCGCGACCCTGCATGGAGCAGTTGTAGGTGTCGACCGGCGGAAAGTGGGTGAAGATTCGCGTTCCGTCGACACCCTCCCACAGGAAGGTGTGGTGCGGAAACTGATTGATCTGGCTCCAGGAGATCTTCTGTGTCAGTAGCCATTTGGATCCGGCGGCCTTGATGATCTGCGGCAGCCCGGCCGCGAAGCCGAAGGTGTCGGGCAGCCAGGCTTCCTCGTTCTCGACACCGAACTCCTCGAGGAAGAACCGTTTCCCGTGCACGAATTGGCGCGCCATCGCCTCGGAGCCCGGCATATTCGTGTCGGCCTCGACCCACATGCCGCCGGCCGGCACGAACCGTCCCTCCGATACCGCTTTCTTGACCTTCTCGTAGACCTCCGGCCGATGCCGCTTGATGAAGTCGTATTGCGCGGCCTGCGACATCGCGAAGACGAACTCGGGTTCCTCGGCCAGCAGCGCGGTCATGTTCGCGGTGGTGCGAGCGACCTTGCGCACCGTCTCGCGCAGTGGCCACAACCACGCCGAGTCGATGTGCGCGTGCCCCACCGCAGAGATCGTGTGCGCTGACGGAATCGCCGGTTTCGCCAGCACATCGACCAGACACGCCCGTGCGGCCGCGGCGGTGGCGTTGACGTTCTGCAGATCGATGGCGTCGAGCGCACGCTCGATCGCCCGGACGATGTCGTAGCGCCGAGCCGGATCCTCCGGCATCTCGTGCATCAGCTCGCCGAGCACCTCCAGATCCAGCACCAGCTGCCAGACCTGCTCGTCGAAAACCACGAGATCCATTCGGCCGAGCCGGTATTGCGGCTCGCTACCGGCGGTGAGTTTGTCGCCGAGCGCGGTCGGCGCGAAGAACGGAATGACCGGGTTCGACGCCGCCTCGACGTGCAACAGCACCTGCTCGCCACCGACCGACGGAGCCGCCACCCGCACCCACTGGCTACGCGGGTGCAGGCCCTTGACCGGCGATCCGTCCGGCCGATAGACCAGGCCCTCGCATTGGAAGCCGGTCATGTTCGGATCGAAACCGATGTCGATGATCGCCTCGACGGTCTTACCCGCCCACTCGGCAGGCACCGTCCCTTCGACCGTGAGCCAGCTCGTCCCCCATGGCGCACCCCACCGGTCGCCGGATCGCACCGGCGTCCGCGGCGCGGCCAAGCCCTCGGCGACCGGCACCGGTTCATCCGGCGCCACCCAGATACCCGCGGTGAGCGGCACCGACTCCGGGTAGATCGCCGGTGCGATCCGCTCGTTGAGTACTCGCCCGAGGCGGTCCTCGATCAACCGACGGTCATCGTGCATAGCGGTGGCTCCATTCGGATCGCGGCCATGATCAACGAACTGCACCCATTCTGCGGCAGCGCGCTGAATTCTCCGGTAGACCGGCCGTTTTCGCTCCGGCACGGACGTCTTCTGCCGTATTCGCGGGAATGGGCTTCGGTGGGCATCGTCTTGTGACAACGTCGGGGTGAGGATGGATTTGCCTTTCAGGAGGAACCCATGGCATCGAACTGGCGGATGTTCGCGGCGGTGGTGAGCGTCAGCTCGCTCTTGGTCGGGGTGGCGGCCTGCGGGTCGGGCGGCGACGGGACGTCGTTGACGATCACCGCCAACGCGATCAACTCGGCGGGCGGGAAGAACGCGGCCGAGGCGAAGTGGATCGAAGACTGGGTCATCCCGAAATTCGTGGCGCAGCAGCAAGCCAAGGGTGTCACGGTGAAGGTGAAGTTCCAGGCGACCGGTGTGCCGGACGAGGATTACAAGAGCCGGATCGCCAAGGACCTGAAAACCGGCACCGGCGCCGATGTGGTGTCGCTGGACGGGATCTGGGTCGGCGAGTTCGCCGAGGGCGAGCAGATCAAGCCGCTGGATGATCTCGTCGGCGCAGACAAGGTCAAGGCGTGGGACGGCTGGCAGCACATGCCCGACACCGTGCAGCAGTTGACGTCCTACCACGGCGCGCAATACGGCATACCGCAGGAAACCGACGGGCGGGTGCTGTTCTTCAACCGCAAGCTGTTCACGCAGGCGGGTCTGCCAGCGGATTGGCAGCCAACTAGTTGGGACCAGGTTCTGGAAGCCGGCCGGAAGCTGAAGGCGGTACCCGGGGTGACCCCGGTACAGCTGAACGCGGGCACCAGCTTTGGCGAAGCGACGACCACCCAGGGCATTCTGCCGTTGCTGGCCGGCACCGGCAGCACGCTCTTCGAGAACGGCAAGTGGGTCGGCAATACCGCGAAATTCCGTCAGGTGCTGGACTTCTACCGCACGCTGTACGGCGAGAAGCTGGGCGACGCGGAGTTGCAGCAGGACGCCAAAGGCCGGGAGAAGAGCTTCGAAAAGTTCGCCAAGGGCCAGGTGGGCATCCTGTTGGAGAGCGACTACTTCTGGCGCGGCGTGCTCAATCCGACCGGCGGCAGCTTTCCGATGGCCGAGCGGGACACCCAGGCGGGCTGGGCGAAAATCCCCGCGGCGACACCCGGTACCGGGGTGCGTCAACAGGACTTCGTGAGCATGTCCGGCGGCGGCGGGCGGGTGATCAACCCGAAGAGCAAGAACGTCGGATTAGCTTGGGAACTAATGCAATTCATGAATTCGCCGGAGGCGTTCAAGGAGTTGATCGCCGGCGGCGGGCCGCGGATCACCGCGCGACAGGACGTGAACGCCGACGCGCTGGGCGGGGATCCGATGCTGACCTTCGTGTCTCAGCAGATCCTGCCGATCACGTCGTTGCGGCCCGCGCTGCCGGAATACACGCAAGTATCCAAGGCATTGCAACAGGCCACGCTGGATGTGGTCACCGGCAAGAGCACCACGGACGCCGCGGCGGCCTATGGCAAGGCGGTGGCGGAGGCGGTCGGTAAGGACAAGGTTGCCGGTGACTGATCCCGGACCGCCCGCTGGCGCCGAGGTGCGAGCCGATACCGACGTCGCCGGGTTGGGGCGTTGGAAGGCGAGCGCGTTCGTCACACCGGCACTGCTGCTTGTCGCGGCCTTCCTGGTGTTTCCGGCGCTGTGGCTGCTGTGGATCGGACTGACCAACCTCACCGTGTCCGGGCGCACCTCAGTGGACGTTTCCTTTGTGGGACTGGACAATTACGCGAAGGCGCTGCAGGACCCGCTGTTCGGCAACAGCGCCTGGATCACGCTGCTGTTCGTGTTCGGCTCGGCCATCATCGGACAGAACTTCCTCGGTTTCACCCTGGCCTGGTCGATGCGCACCGCCGCCCGTGCGGTACGCGCCGTGGTGGAAAGCCTGGTGCTGCTCGCCTGGATTCTGCCCGCCAGTGTCGTTGCCGTGCTGTGGATTACGATGCTCGATCGCGACGAAGGCACCGTCAACCGGCTGCTGGATCACCCCGGCTACGCGTGGATGATCCACCAGCCACTGGCCGTCATCATCGTGTTCAACATCTGGCGCGGCACCGCGTTTTCCATGCTGCTGTACTCGGCGGCGCTGTCCACGGTGCCGCCGTCGCAGCTCGAGACGGCGCGGCTGGCCGGTGCGTCCGGGCCGCAGCTGCTGCGGGACGTGGTGTTTCCACACGTGCGCGGGCACACGCTGACGAACACGTTGCTGATCAGCCTGTGGACCTTCAACGACTTCACGCCCTACCTGTTGACCAGGGGTGAGCCGAACCACCGCAGCGAAACCCTGCCGATCTTCCTGTACCGGCAGGGAATCGACGACGGCGCACTGGGTTACGGCGCCGCCGCTTCGGTACTGATGCTGCTGATCAATTTGGTGCTCGCGCTGTTCTACCTGCGGCTGCTGCGGCGGAGGGCCTGATGAATCCCAGACAGATCGTCTCGCGAATCGCCTTCTACACCTTCGTCGCGGTGGTAACCGGTTTCTTCGCACTGCCGATGCTGTGGCTCGCCTCGGCCCCGTTCGACGCCAACCCCGGCTACGCGCCACGCATACCGGAAAAGCCTACCTTGCAACACTTTTCGGCGCTGTTCGACAACGACCTGACGATGGGCTCGCTCTGGAACTCCGTGCTGCTGTCCTTCTTCTGCATGGTGCTTGTGGTTTCGAGTGCGGCGCTGGCGGCGTACGCACTGTCTCGCGTCCGCGTTCCTGGCCGAGATGCCTTGCTGTACTTGCTTTTACTGCTGTCCAGCGTGGTCACCGGCACCGCGGCGATGGTGCCGATCTTCCTGATGATCTGGAAGCTCGGGCTGCTGGACCAAGAGTTCGGCGTGGTGCTCGTGCTTTCCGGCGGGTTGTTGCCCGCGGCGATCTTCATTCTGAAGGACTTCATGGACTCGGTGCCCCGGTCCTATGAGGAATCGGCGCGGGTGTTCGGGGCCGGGCCGTTGCGCATCTTGCGCGACATCGTGGTGCCGATCGCCCGGCCGGGGCTGGCCACCATCGCGGTGTGGACCGTGGTGAATGTGTGGGGCAGCTACCTGGTGCCGTTCCTGCTGCTGCGCGATCAGGACAAGCAACCTGCCGCGGTGGTGGTGCGCACCTTCTACGACGAGGGCGGCGGCGCACAGCTCGGTCCGATCTCGGCGTTCTCGCTGCTGTACTCGATTCCGGTGGTGCTGATGTATCTATTCGTCAACCGGCGCTACGGCTTCCGGCTCCACGGAGGGATCAAATCTTAAATGGCGCAGATCGATCTGGTCGACCTGACGAAAGTCTTCCCGGGCGACGTGAAAGCCCTTGACGCCCTGACCTTCACGATTCAGGACGGTGAGTTCTTCGCGCTGCTCGGGCCGTCCGGGTGCGGCAAAACCACGCTGCTGCGCACTATCGCCGGGCTGGAAACCCCGACCGGCGGGCAGATTCGGATCGGTGACAACGATGTCACGCGGTTGTCGCCCGGGCGGCGCGACGTTGCGATGGTCTTCCAGGATTACGCGCTGTTCCCGCACATGACGGTGGTCGACAACATCGCCTATCCGCTGAAGGTCCGCGGCACCGATCGGCGGACCCGGGCGGCGAAGGCCACCGAGACCGGAAATCAGCTGTCCCTCCAGGGATTGATGGATCGCCGCCCCGCCGAACTCTCCGGCGGCCAGCAACAGCGAGTGGCGCTGGCCCGCGCAATGGCCTGCCACCCCAAGGTTTTTCTGTTCGACGAACCACTGTCCAACCTCGACGCACGCCTACGCCTCGAAGCCCGCACCTTCTTGAAGAAGCTGCAACACGATCTCGGCGTCACCACCGTCTTCGTCACCCACGACCAGGCCGAAGCGCTGGCCCTGGCCGATCGCATCGCGGTGATGTCGAACGGCCGGATCCGCCAACTCGGCACCGCCCGTGCGGTATTCCGCCGCCCCGCCGATACCTTCGTAGCCAACTTCATCGGATCGACGCCGATGAACCTGATCCCAGGGGAGCTGGTCGGCCAGGACCCCGCCGTCATCTGGGGTGCCCGCCCGGAGTACCTGACCTTCTCCGCCACCTCCGTACCGGATGCCCTGCGCGGCACCGTCTCCACGGTCGAACACCTCGGCGCCACCTCGTTGGTCACGGTGGCGGCCGACGGGTTCAACGTAGGTGTCACGGTGCCAGAGGCGGACGAGCCCGCCTTGGGCACCGACGCTTGGGTAGTCTCCCAACCCGGCCGAGTCCTGTTGTACGACGCCGAATCAGGTCTCCTACGCGCCTAACCAGCGTTGCCGGGTCCATGGGAAGAAGTCACGCTCGGCGGCGGCGATGAGGTCGCGATAGCCCATGCCATAGGTCCACGCCGCGTACCGGAACGCGTCGAGAGCCGCCTCGAGTGGGTCTTCGTGGTCGACGCAGAAGTAGGCACCCACCGGTGGATATTGCTGAATGTGCGCACTCGAGCCCGGCACACCGGAGACAACCGTCTTCGATATGCGCGGGTCACTGTCGAGGCGGCGGCGCAATCTTGCACTGCTCCGGAAATGCGGCGGCGGTGGCTGATTGCCGTCCATGGCCAGCAGACCTTCGCGGATCCAGTCGACGTCGGCGAGGCCCGCACGTTCGAAGGCACGGTGCACACTCCACCGCGCGAAGGCGCGCTGCTGCGCCGGGGTGAGTGCTTCGACGTCCTCGAGCAGGCCGGGACCGAGCGCCGACAGGTAGTACGCGGAGACGATCCCGGCGAGCGCGGGACTCGGCGGTCGCAGACCCCACTGCCGGGTGCGCTCGTAGACGGCCTGTGCCAGTGGATGGTCGGGCGTGACACACCGCACGTCACCGTTGTCGTCGACGACGTAGACAACGCCGTAGTCGATTCGGACCTGATCAGTCGGCGACGGCGCGTTGTCGGTTCTGCGCGCGTGCCGGACTCGGGACACCCCGCAGGCGGGCGACGAGTGTCGTGGCTGGTGGTGTTCGGCGAATTCCCCGGTGTGGTACTCGGCGAATTCCCCGGTGTGGTTCCCGAGGAATTCCCCCGTATCGGTGGCGTCGCGGCCACCGGCATGGGCGGGCAGCAAGAAGCGGCCCGACGGGATCGGATCCTCCGGCCACCTCGGATGCATGATCGCGTCGTCGGCGGACTCCTCGACTACCTCCCAACCACCACGATCGGCATCGGTGGTCGCATGGTCGGCGGTGCTGTCAGTTCCGCTGAACTGGCTGTGGTGAGCTCGGATTCGGTGGCGTGGCGTGCGCATGGTCAATTCCCCTGACGTAGAAGCGGATCGTCCTCCAGTAGCTGGTGGCGTGATGCCACCTTCCTCGGTCGACAGCACCGCTCAGGAAGCCGCTACTGGTCGGCCGCCCAACAGTGATAATAAGTAAATTCAGGCATCTGTTATCGGATATGTCGCACCTCACCCACCCCGCGTTATCCGCATAAAGCCACACTGAAAATCACTGTTAATCAGGCTGATAACCCGCCCCAATCCACACCCGCACACCGGCGCCACACCGCCCGTTGCCGCGCATCATTTATCGTGCCGCGCGCCAAAATTGCCAGCAGTTTATGCGCATCGGCACAAACAAGGCGCGCGAGGAAGGCGACTGTCGCGAGATAGCTTCGTACGAGCGCGGTACCCCTCAGGCGTCGAATCGATGGCGTGCGGACTCGATGTGCCCGAGGTACCGGTGGGTCCAGCCGCACATTCGATCGACTGTTTCGCGAAGGGCTTGGCCCGGCTCGAGCAGTGTGTACTCGACCCGCGGCGGCACGGTCGGGTGCACGTTGCGCTCGACCAGTCCGTTGCGTTCCAGCATCCGCAGATTCTGGGTGAGCATCTTGTGACTGATCCCCTCGACCTCGTCGCGCAACTCACCGAAGCGCAAGGTGCGTTCACCCAATGTCTCGATGATCAGCAGCGCCCACTTGTTGGCAACATCCGAGAATATTTCGCGCGCCAACGAATCCGCGCGCGACAGGTCCGCATCGTCGGTCAATCCACTGACCTGCTTAGTCACCATCAGGTTCCCCAGTCACAAAAAAGTGCGTTCTTCCACGTCAGAGGCCACTCTCCTACAGTTCTCCAGTAACCACAAGTGACCACGAGAGCAACACCCACGGAGGCAAGCACCATGTCCATTACCCTGGTAAACCCCAACGGCCTCCCGGAAGTCAGTGCCTACCACCAGGTCTCGATCGCCGCCGGCACCGAACTGATCTTCGTCGCCGGCCAAGTCTCGTGGGATGCCACCGGAACGACCGTCGGCGAAGGCGACCTGGCCGCCCAAGTCGAACAGTGCTACCTAAACATCGCCACCGCACTGGCCGAAGTCGGCGCAACCTTCGCCAACGTCGCGAAACTCACCGTCTACGTAGTCGATTGGACCCCCGACAAGATGCCCCTCTTCGGCGAGGGAGTGCGCCGCGCAGCCGCCAGGCTCGGCATCACCCCGGCACCTCCAGGCACCCTGATCGGCGTCGCCGCCCTGGACATCCCCGCCCACCTGGTCGAAGTCGAAGCCACCGCCATCCTCGACTGAACCCACCGCCGCCCACTCGTTCCTGGGCGGCTCGGTCTCAGCGAAGATGAGCTCTATCACCGGAGGCACGGGCCAGTCGATCCGGGCTGGTCGCTGCGTCGACCACGGTGTTCCGGAGCGTGCCGATGCCGGAGATTTCGACCTCGATGACGTCGCCAGGTGTCATCGGGCCGACTCCGGCGGGGCTGCCGGTGAGGAGGACGTCGCCGGGTTGGAGGGTGATCCAGCGGGTGACGAATGCTAGTAGTTCAGGTACTCCGAAGACCATTTCCGAAGTGGGAGCGGATTGGACGACTCGGCCTGCTAGGCGGGTGGTGATCTGCAGGGCGGCGGGGTCGGGGATGTCGGTTTCGATCCAGGGGCCTAAGGGGCAGAAGGTGTCTGCGCTCTTGGCGCGGGTCCATTGGCCGTCGGCTCGCCAGTCGTCGGCGGTGACGTCGTTGGCGCAGGTGTAGCCGAGGATGAAGTCGGTGGCGCGGGCCGCGGGGACGTTGCGGGCGATGCGGCCGATGACGACGGCCAGTTCGCCCTCGTATTCCAGGCGCTGTACCTCGGTGGGGCGCAGAATCTCCGCGTCGAGGCCGGTGATCGCGTTGGGGGACTTGAGGAACAGCGATGGCTGCTGCGGCCATGGCCTGCTTTTCTCGATGATCTGGCCTGCGTAGTTGCTGCCCGCGCAGACGATCGTGCGGGGGTCGCACGGGGCAAGCAAGGTCAGCTCCGACAACTTCCCCACCACCGCGCCGAGCTCTGCTTCGAGCAGATCGTGCACGACATCGCCGACCAGGGCACCACACCCGATCCGTCCGTCGATCGAGTAGCGGACGATACGCATCGATGTCTCCTATTCGATTTCGGCCAGTGCTTCGCGCACCAGCTCGACGGGATGCCACGCGGTGCGACCCGCGCCGTGGAATATCTGCTGGCGGCACGACACACCGGTCGCGGCGACGATGGTGTCCGCCGACTCGGCGGCGAGAGCCGGGAAAAGCCGGTCCCCGCCAACGGTCATGGACGTTTCGTAGTGCTCGGACTCGAAGCCGAACGAGCCAGCCATCCCGCAGCACCCGGAGTCGATCTCCACCACCTCGACACCCGGAATCCGGCGCAGCAACGCCATGGTGGCGGCCGTGCCGACCTCGGCCTTCTGATGGCAATGGCCGTGAAAGACGACCCGCCGGCCCGCAAGCGGGGAATCCGCGCGCAGCGTCAGCCGACCCGCGTCGATCGCCTCGACGAGCAACTCCTCCACCTGCTTCACTCGCTCCGCGACCGCGCGCACCGACGTCGAATCCGGCAGCAGCGCAACGTGTTCGTCGCGCAGCATGAACAGGCACGACGGCTCGCACCCGACGATCGGCGAGCCGGGTTCGGTGTCCTCGGCCAGCGAACGGACGAGGCCGGTGGCCTTCTTCTTCGCGTCATCGAGCAGCCCCTTGGACATGCTCGACCGCCCACAACACCCACCGCTCGCGAGCTCGACCCGCCAGCCGGACCGCTCCAGCAGTTCGATCGCCGCCACCCCGATGTGCGGCTCGGTGAACGTGGTGAACGAATCGGCAAGCCAATTCACCGTCCCCAGCGGCGTCTGAACAACCGTCACGTCCCGACGGCGGAACCACCGCAGCAAGTTGACCCGCTGGAACACCGGCAATGGCCGAGCAGCCGTAATGCCGAGCATGCGGTCCATCATCCGGCGCGCGAACCCGTTGCGCCCCGGCATATTCGACAGTGGCGCCGTCGCCGACCCGATCCGGTTCAGCAGCCGTATCGAACCGAAAGCCCTTGAACGCAACGGTGTTCCATGGATTTCATGATGATGCGCGAGCGTCTCGGCCTTGAGTGAGGCCATGTCGACACTCATCGGGCACTCACTCTTGCACGCCTTACACATCAGGCACAGATCGAGAATCTCGTGCAACCGCTCACCACCGAGCGCGGCATGCGGATCCGGCTCGGACAGCGCCTTCACCAGCGCGTTGGCCCGCCCACGGGTGGAGTGTTCCTCGTTCTTGGTCGCGATATAGGACGGGCACATCACCCCCGCGGTGGATTTGCGGCACAGTCCGATATTCATGCAGCGATCCGCCGCGCCGCGCATTCCCCCGACGACCTCGAACTGCAGCGCGGTAGTCAACGGTGGCGCGGGCGGCAACGCGTCACGGTCGCGCAGGTTCTCGGTCATCGGCGGCGCGTCGACGATCTTGCCCGGGTTCATCACATTTCCAGGATCGAAGAGCCGCTTGACCTTTCGCATCGCCTCATACAGTTCGTCACCGAAGACCTCCCGGTTGAACTCGCTGCGCGCGAGCCCGTCGCCGTGCTCACTGGAGTTCACCCCGCCGTACTCCGCGACGAGATCCTTGACCGCCTCGGCGACCGTGCGCATGGTGATCACCTGCGCCGGATCGGTCAGGTCGACGAACGGGCGAATGTGCAGGCAGCCGACCGAGCAGTGCCCGTAGAACCCAGCCTCCATCTGGTGCTCGTCCAGAATCTCCTTGAACCGCTTGGTGTATTCGGCCAGGTGCGCCGGATCGACGGCGGTGTCCTCCACGAAGGCGAGCGGGCGGCGGGTGCCCTCGCCCGCGGCCATCAGCAGGCCGAGGCTGGACTTGCGGACCTTGAGCAACGCGCTCTGATCGGCGGCGGTGACCGCCCGCAGCGTGTGGTAACCGTGCCCGTTCTGCTGCCATAGTCGATCGAGCCGGTCCAGATCGGCGATCAGCGGCCCCTCGTCGTCACCGCTGAACGAGACGAAAAGCAGTGCGCCCGGGTCACCTACGAGAATGTTGCCGAGCTCGGCGTACTCGATCTTCCGCCGGGACAACTCCAGGATGGTGCGGTCCATCAACTCGACCTGATGCGGCTCGCAGCTCAACGCGTCCGTGGTGGCCGCGATGGCACTCACGGTGTCGGTGAAGTGCCCCACCGCGTATACCGTTCGGGCAGGCTTGGGCACCAGGTCCACCAGCGCGTGCGTGGCGATCACCAGCGTGCCCTCCGCACCAACCACGAACTTGGCCAGGTCGAACGGCTTGTCTTCGCCGAAATCCACCAGCCGGTCGAGCCGGTAGCCACAGGCGCGCCGCCAGAACGTCGGCATGCCTGCCTTGATGGCCGACTCATCGGCAATGACCAGTTCCGGAAGTTCTTGATAGATGCGGCCTTCCAGCGTCTGCGCCGACGCGCGCCGTTTGCGTTCGGCCTCGTCGACCGGTGCCAACCGGGCGCGTGAGCCATCGGAGAGCACCACGTCCAGCGCCCGCACGTGATCGATCGTCATGCCGTAGGTCCTGGAACCGCTTCCCGCGGAATTGTTTCCGATCATCCCGCCGATGGTGGCCCGATTGCTCGTCGAGGTATCCGGGCCGAACATCAACCCGTGCGCGCCCGCGGCCTGGTTGAGCTGGTCCTGCACCACGCCCACCTCGACCAGCGCGGTGCGGGCGATCGGATCGATCTCCAGGATCCGGTTCATGTAGCGGGACAGGTCGAGTACCAGGCCCGGACCGACGGTCTGTCCGGCCAAACTCGTTCCGGCACCACGGGGCACGATCGGCACCCCCAACTCACCGGCGGCCCGCACCGCCGCGGCTACGTCGTCGGCGTGCCGTGGAAACACCACGCCCAGTGGCGTTATCGAGTACATGCTCGCGTCGCGGGAGAAGATATGGCGGCTGTAGTCGTCGAAGGCGATTTCACCGTCCATCGTCGTGCGGAGCGCGTCCTCCAGGCGTGCGGCGATGGCGGACCGATCGGCCGTTGCGGTGGGTAGGTTCATGAGAGTCCTTTTGATCCTTGGTAATTCACGACGGGGACCATTCGGCGGCCGACCCGAAGACCGGCCGCCGCGGCGGTTACCCGAGCGGGGCAGCGTCCGTCACCGGTTGCGTCTGCGCCCCAGCGGGCTTCGATATGACCACCGCTTGTTGCTCCACCAGAACGGGTTTCGGCTGCACCGCGTTCGTCGCCTCGCGCATCTTCTTGCGCAACGTCAGGACGAGCAGTCCGGCGACAGCGAAGACCCCGCCGAAGAACGCTTGGGTGAGCGCGTACCCGCCCCCGCTGATATCGCTGAGCCAGCCGCCGATATAGGGCCCGAAGAAGCTGCCGAGATTGCCGATGCCATTGATCAGGCCCAATCCCGCCCCGGCGGCCGCGACCGGAACAAGTTTGGTGACCGTCGCCCAGAACGGTCCGTACCAGGCGATCGACGCGGCCGTACCCAAGATCATCGCCCCGAGTACCAGCCACTTCTGATTCGGCGAGATCAGACTCGCGCCGCCGAGAATGATCGCCGCGGACCCGAGAACCAGCGCCATGTGCGCGATGTGCCCGCCGCGTTTGTCCGCCGATCTGCCGATGAGGATGATGGCGACGCCCGCGGCGATCTGCGGCAGTATCGCGACGAAACCCACCTTCAAATCGGTATGGAACGCCTTTTTCAATACGCTGGGCAGCCACAGGGTGAGGCCGAGCAAACCCATCTGCGTCAACGTGTAGATGAGGGCGAAGTGCCACACGATCTTGCTGGTGAAGGCCGCCTTGAAGGTGCCGCGGTGCTGCAGCGGTTCGCCCTCCGCGACCCGGGAACGCTCGATGAAGTCGCGTTCGGCGGTCGACAACCACCCGGCCTTGGCGGGCGTATCGCGAACTACCGCAAGCCAAGCCGCGAGCCCGACGACCAGCGGGGCACCGCCCTGGATGATGAACATCCAGCGCCAGTCCGTGTAGGTCAGCAGGATGCCGGAGAACGGTGCGGCCACGATCGCCGCGATCGGGGTGTACAGCTTGAAAATCGCGTAGGCCCTACCTCTTTCGGCGAAGGGGAACCACGTCCGGATGGTGGCCATCAACGCCGGTTGCACGCCGCCCTCGGCCACGCCCAGCAGGAAACGGGCGATCAACAGCTGGCCGACGGAATTGGTGAAGCCTTGGGCCATCGCGGCCACACTCCACAACACCATCAGGATCGCGATCCACTTTCTGGCACTCCACCTTTCGGCCATATACCCGCCGGGGATCTGCAACAGCAAATAGCCCCAGAAGAAGATGCCGCTCGCCAGGCCCTGCTCGGCCTTGCTGAGACCCATATCGGTTTCGAGGTGCGGCAGCGCGAAACTGATGTTGGTTCGGTCGATATAACAGATGACGTAGATGAAGACGACGATCGGCAAGATATACGTCCACCGCTTCATCTCGGACAGACGCCGGATCGGCGTAGTTCGCTCGGACAACGACCTACCTCCTCGTAGGTGGCCGACGTGAAAAGCGTCGGCGTATAGCGGATCCCGGCTCGTGCGGAGCATCGGGAGAGTCACTCGTGGCGGAGCAGCGAGGGTCGAGATCAGGAGGCCGGTGTCGCGTTGAAGCGCCGATCTGGCGGATCTGCCGTGCTTGACGTCCACGCCGTAATGGCGGGGGCTTACGATGTGCCCAGCGGGGAGCGATCGAATTCAGTTAACAGAAGCTGTTTCCCGGCGTTCCCGAGCCATCAATGGAAAGCGCGGCGCCGGAACATGTTTCATTCGGCGCGTAAGACCGACAGTGCGGCTTGCAGACCGGCGGGATCGACAGTCACGCCTGCCAGTTCGAGACCCATCTGGACACCGGACAGGGTGCCTGCGAGGGTCAGGTCGTTGAGGTCGCCGAGGTGACCGATCCGGAACACGCGCCCGGACAGCTTGCCGAGACCCGTGCCCAGTGACATATCGAAGCGGTCCAAGATGATTCGGCGCACCTTGTCCGCATCGTGTTCCGCGCCGAGCAGCACGGCGGTCAGCGAACTCGAGTACTCGCGTTCGTTGACACACAGCACCTCGAGCCCCCAGCCACGAACGGCCGCCCTGGTCGCCGCGGCGTGCCGGTTGTGCCTGGCGAAGACGTTGCGCAAGCCCTCCTCTTCGAGCATCAGCAGCGCTTCCCGCAGGCCGTAGAGCAGGTTGGTGGCCGGGGTGTACGGGTAGAAACCGTGCTCGTTGGCGTCGAGGATGGGCGTCCAGTCCCAGTAGGACTTCGACAACCGCGCCATCGGTGCGGCCGCGAGCGCCTTGTCGCTGATCGCGTTGAAGCCGAGGCCCGGTGGCAGCATCAGGCCCTTCTGCGAGCAGCCGACCGTCACGTCGACACCCCAGTCGTCGTGCCGGTAGTCGATGGATCCCAGCGAGGAGATCGTGTCGACCAGTAGCAAGGCGGGGTGGTCCGCCTCGTCGATGGCGGCCCTGATCTCAGGTATCCGGCTGGCGACGCCGGTCGAGGTCTCGTTGTGCACGACCATCACCGCCGCGATGCGGTGCGCGGTGTCCTCGGCCAGCCGCTCGGCGACGACCGCGGCATCGACGCCGCGCCGCCAGTCCCCCGGCACGAAGTCGACGACCAGCCCGAGCCGGTTGGCCATGTCCCGCCACAGGCTGGCGAAATGTCCGGTTTCGAAGGCGAGCACCCGGTCGCCGGGTGAGAGGGTGTTGACCAGCGCGGCCTCCCACGCGCCGGTGCCGGAGGAGGGATAGATGACGACGGGACCAGCCGTGCCGAAGACGGGTTTCACCCGATCCCGAAGGTCGAGGGCGTGTTCGGCGAAGTCGGGGCCGCGGTGGTCGATGGTCGGTTGCGCGATGGCGCGAAGTATCCGGTCCGGGACGTTCGTCGGTCCGGGGATCTGCAGGAAATGCCGTCCGCTATGAGCGGTCATCACATCGTTTCCGTTCCGTGCCGTGATATGGCACACTGTGCCGTGAAAAGGTGCAGCAAGGGTAGGGATGCGCGATGAAGGAGTCAATACCTTGCGAAATGTCCTGAATACGCTTCGCGTGCTCGAAGAGGTCGCGGCCCGCCAACCGATCGGCGTCGGCGAATTGGCGCGGGCGCTGGAGATGCCCAAAAGCTCGGTCCAGCGGGCATTGGTCACGCTGGACGAGGCCGGGTGGATTCGTCCCGCGTCGGGCGAGGTGACCCGGTGGGTGTTGACCACCAAGGCGCTCGCGGTCGGCAGTCGCGCAGGCGGGGATCTCGGACTGCGCGGCGTGGCGCTGCCGATCATGGAGAACCTGCGCAGGCAGACCGAGGAAACCATCCACCTGACCGTTCCCGAGGACAGCAAAATGGTGCTGATCGAGCGGCTGGAAACCGACAAGCCGGTGCGCACCAACATGGCACTAGGCCACTCGCTGCCCATGCACGCCTCCGCCAACGGGAAAGCGGTTCTCGCGCACAGCAATCCGGAGTTCGTCCGGCAACTGCTCGCCGACGAACTACCCCGCTACACCGACACAACCGTCACCGACCCGGAGGAATTACGCGCCGAACTGGCCGTGATCCGGCAGCGAGGATTCGCGGTCAACCGTGGCGAATGGCGCTCCGACGTCGGCGCCGTCGCCGCAGTCGTATTGGGCGACAACGGAAAACCGGTAGCAAGCCTCAGCGTAAACGTGCCCTTCAGCCGCCTCACAGACGAAACGGAGCCCGTATTCGGGGCAGCGGTGAACGCGGCCGCGAACAGCCTCAGCGCACGACTCGGTTAGCTTGCCGCAACCGCGCACCTTCTGAGATCGCACGCGTGTCAGGGCGGCGATTCGGTGTGCGCGAAATCAAAACCTGGGCGGCAACAACGGCGCGCGCGGCCGCAGGCACCCATCGGCGCGCGGCACGGCCAGCCGCAGACACCCCCGCGCAGCTCGGCTAACCACGACTCCCCACCCCATCCCCCTCCCGCGCACACCACTGCCGAGTTGCCATACGTAGCGCCGCCGCGATCGAGGCGAGTCAAAAGGTCGCTTGTTGATCTTTGACAGCGACCTTTTGACTCGCGTCGATGAGGCCAACGACGCGGACTGCGATAGTCAACGGAAGATAACCGCGCCAAGCTACGAGTGCGCCCGCCCTGACGTCCCGTTTCGAATGTGCCTGACCGCTGCAGGCGACAGCCGCACTGACTTTCGGGATCTGCACCGGCTCTCGGGGCCTAGACTCGGTACGGAGCCCGAGAGGTACGGGGAATCAGGGCTTGTGCGGCTCTTACTGGTTCACCACAGTGGTTGTCTGCAATAGGTGTTGCTCGGCGATGTGGGTGCCGAGGCGTTGCAACAGCTCCTCTCCCTCGGTGAAGCAGCGATGGATGTCGGGCTCGATCTCTACTAGTGAATAGGCTGCCGTGAATCCGGCGGACTGTAATCGGGCTTCTGGCAGGATATTTCGGCCGCATACCGCTACCACTGGGACGCCGGCCGCATGGGCTGCAGCGGCGACGCCTGCGGGTGCCTTGCCGTGCAGGGTCTGTTCGTCGAGGGTGCCCTCGCCGGTTACGACCAGGTCCGTGCCGGATAGGTGGTTGCCGAAATCGGCTAGGTCCAGGACCAATTCGATGCCTGGAGCCAGTATGGCGTCGAGTACCGCTACCGCGGCGAAGCCCACTCCCCCGGCGGCGCCCGCTCCTGGGAGGTCTCGGCGGTCGGTGCCGGTGGTCGCGGCGACGATGTCGGCCCAATGGGTGAGTGCGGCATCGAGCGCGGCCACCTGACGATCGTCCGCACCCTTCTGCGGGCCGTAAACAGCTGCCGCACCACGTGAGCCGGTGAGTGGGTTGTCCACGTCGCAGGCGACGGTGAATTCGACACCGGCCAGTCGTTCGCGGAGTGCGGTCAGGTCGATGGTCGCCACGTCCGCCAAAGCCGCTCCGCCGTCACCGATTTCGGCTTTCTCCGCATCGAGTAGCCGGGCACCGGCGGCGCGCAGCATGCCTGCTCCACCGTCGGTGCCCGCGCTACCGCCGACGCCGAGCACCACTCGACGGCAACCGGCGTCGACGGCCGCGGCGATCACCTCACCGGTCCCCCGGCTGGTTGCCGACATCGGGGCGAATTTCCGGTCGGGCAGCCGGAGTAG
The DNA here is from genome assembly GCF_044455225.1 of Nocardia sp. NPDC051321. Lineage (NCBI taxonomy): Bacteria > Bacillati > Actinomycetota > Actinomycetes > Mycobacteriales > Nocardiaceae > Nocardia > Nocardia sp. NPDC051321. Next base: position 416,120 of record NZ_JBITEM010000009.1, read on the forward strand.
CCCGGATACGTCCGCCAGTTCCACCACAGCGAGATCGCCGCGCCGGGCGTAGCAGGTGTCGACCGGTTCTCCGGTCGGCCCGGTGGCGACTACCGGGATCGACGCGAACCCGGCCGCCAGGGCTGCCGCAACGGTCCCGTCGCCGCCATCGGCGACCGGGACGACCAGCACCGACGCGTCCGGCAGCACCTGTCGAATACCGGCCGCGACGGCGGCGCCGACCTGTGCGGCGGTCAGCGAACCCTTGAACTTGTCGGGCGCGATGAGTACCCGGGGCATCCCGTCCTCAGTCCAGTAGCGCGGCAGCGGTGGGCGCGTCCGCGGCGGTCTCGGCGAGTTCCTCGAATTCGACGATGTTGTCGATCTCCAAGCCCATCGACACGTTCGTCACCCGTTCGAGGATGCATTCCACGACCACCGGCACCCGGTGTTCGGCGATCAGCTTCTTCGCCTCCTCCAAGGCCGGGCCGATGCCGTCCGGCTCGAAAACTCGAATTGCCTTGCAGCCCAAACCCTCGACGACTTTGACGTGGTCGACGCCGTAGCCTGCGACCTCGGGGCTGTTGATGTTGTCGAAGTCGAGCTGGACGTAGTAGTCCATGCTGAACGCTCGTTGGGCTTGGCGGATCAGCCCCAGGTACGAGTTGTTCACCAGCACATGGATATACGGGATACCGAACTGGGCGCCGACGGCCAATTCCTCGATGAGGAACTGGAAGTCGTAGTCGCCTGACAACGCCACCACCGTGGAATCAGGGTCGGCCGTTGCCACACCCAGTGCGGCCGGCAGGGTCCAGCCGAGCGGGCCTGCCTGGCCCGCGTTGATCCAATGGCGTGGACGGTAGACGTGCAGCATCTGTGCTGCCTGGATCTGGGAGAGGCCGATGGTGCTGACGTAGCGGGTGTCGGGTCCGAACGCCCTGTTCATCTCCTCATAGACACGCTGAGGTTTGATCGGCACATTGTCGAAATGGGTCTTGCGCTGGCCCAGTTGCTTTCGCGCCCGCACCTGCCCGGCCCAGTCGCTGCGATCACGGAGCTTGTTGACGGACGCGAGCTCACGGGCGACCTCGATGAAAACCTGCAACGCGGCACCCGCGTCGGAGGTGATACCGAAGTCCGGCGCGAAGACACGCCCGATCTGCGTCGGCTCGATATCGACATGCACGAAAGTGCGGTCCTTTGTGTAGGTTTCGACGCCACCGGTGTGCCGGTTGGCCCACCTGTTGCCGATACCGAGGACGAAATCGGATTCGAGCATCGTCGCGTTGCCGTAGCGGTGCGAGGTCTGTAGCCCGACCATGCCCGCATACAGCGGATGATCGTCGGGGATCGTGCCCCAACCCATCAGCGTCGGCACCACCGGAACGCCGGTCAGCTCAGCGAATTCGACCAGCAAGCCCGCGGCGTCAGCGTTGACGATGCCACCACCTGCCACGATGAGCGGGCGCTCGGCCGCGTTCAGCATCGCGATCGCCTTTTCGGCCTGAGCGCGGGTCGCGGCGGGACGGTGCACCTGCAGCGGCTCGTATGTCTCGATGTCGAACTCGATTTCCGCAAGCTGCACATCGATCGGCAAGTCGATCAACACCGGACCAGGCCTGCCCTCACGCATCAACCGGAACGCCTTCTGGAACGTGCCAGGAACCTGCGCGGGCTCGAGCACTGTGACTGCCCACTTCGCCACCGGCCCAGCGATCGAGGCGATATCGACGGCTTGGAAGTCTTCCTTGTGTAGCTTCGCCACCGGCGCCTGACCGGTAATGCACAGAATCGGAATGGAATCCGCACTCGCCGAATACAACCCGGTGATCATGTCGGTACCCGCCGGACCCGACGTGCCAATACAAACACCGATGTTGCCCGCAGTGGCACGGGTGTAGCCCTCGGCCATATGCGAGGCAGCCTCGACATGGCGGGCCAGCACATGCCTGATCCCACCATGCGCACGCATCGCACTGTAAAACGGATTGATCGCCGCACCGGGCAAACCGAACGCCTGTGTCGCGCCTTCCTTTTCGAGAATCAACACCGCGGCGTCCGCGGTACGCATCCGTGCCATCGTCAGTTCTCCTTGTCCGCACGCCCACTCAGGCGCTCCACCCCGCGCAGCAGGGCACTGTGGTCGAGTCCGCCGTCACCGCTCGCCTTGGCGGAGGCCATCAACTGTTCGACCAGCGAGCCGACCGGCACCACCACCCCGGCCGCACGGGCCGCGGCCGTCACGATGCCCATGTCCTTGTGGTGCAGGTCGATTCGGAATCCGGGCACGAAGGTTCGGGACAGCATGTTGTGCTGCTTCTGGTCCAGCACCTTCGAGCCGGCCAGGCCGCCGCCGAGCACCCGCAGGGCGGCCTCGATATCCACGCCGTACGCCTCGAGGAAGATCACGGCCTCGGCGAGGGCTTGGATGTTGGCCGCGACGATCAGCTGGTTGGCCGCCTTCACGGTCTGGCCGGAGCCGCTGGGGCCAACGTGCACAACGGTTTTGCCGAGCACGTCGAGGATCGGCTTCGCCTCCTCGAAGTCGGCGGCGTCCCCACCAACCATGATGGACAACGCCGCGTCGACCGCGCCCTTCTCGCCGCCGGAGACCGGGGCGTCCAGCAGCCGGAAGCCGCGCGCGACAGCCTGTTTCGCGAGTTCGACGGTGACATCGGGCCGAATGCTGGAGAAGTCGATGATCAGCGCGCCGGGCTCGGCGCTGTCGAAGACGCCCTTCTCGCCGCCCAGCACCTCCTTGACGTCAGGTGAGTCGGGCACCATCACACAGATCACCTCGGCGCGGTGCACCGCGTCGGCGATCGAGGTGGCGGCGCGCCCGCCCGCGGCGACGAGCGGCGCGGCCTTGGCGACGGTGCGGTTATAGGCGGTCACCGTGTGACCGGCGGTGGCCAGGTGGACGGCCATCGGGCTGCCCATGATGCCGAGCCCGATGAAAGCGATAGTGGTCATGCGTATTCCCTGAAGTTGCGCGGCAGCCACGCGAAGCTGTCGGCGGAGCCTGCGGACGGCTTGTATTCGAGCCCGACCCAGCCGTGGTAGCCGCGAGTCTCGAGTTCGGCGAGTTGCCGTCGCAGCGGAAGTTGGCCGGTGCCTGGCTCATTCCTGCCTGGGCTGTCGGCGATCTGTACGTGCGCGATCCGGGCGGTGTGCTCCGCGATGACCTTGTCGACATCGTCGCCGTTGACGGCCAGGTGATACAGGTCGGCAAGGAGGCCGAGATTCGCCGCGCCCGTGGATGATTGCACCCGATCGATCACCGCGAGCGCTTCGGCGGCGGTCCGCAGCGGGTAGCGATCCGCGCCGCTCACCGGCTCGACCAGCACGGTGCCGCCGATCCGGGCGGCGGCTGTCGCGGCGAGGGCGAGGTTTTCGGTAGCCAGCTCGTCCTGCGCCGCGGCGGATGCCTCGTCGATCCGATTGCCATAGAGCGCGTTGAACGCTCGGCAGCCGAGGCGCTTGCCGATCCCGATGGTGACGTCGATGTTGTCGCGGAATTCGGTGGATCGAGCGGGCCAGGAGAGCAGGCCGCGGTCGCCGTTCGGCATGTCACCGGCGGCGAAGTTCAGGCCGACCAACGACACCCCGGCGTCCTCGATGGCGGCGACGAAGGCATCGACCTCCTGGTCACCGGGAACGGCGCGGTCGAACGGCCACCAGAACTCGACCGCGTCGAAGCCGGCTCGCCGCACCGCTTCCGGCCGTTCGAGCAGCGGCAGCTCGGTGAACAGGATCGAGCAGTTGACCTCATATCGGAGTGAATGGCTCATGGATCCCTCCAGATCAAATTCCACAATGCGGAAGTATTATTCTGATATACGGAATAGCTTAGAAGCAGGTGCTGACGTGGTCAAGGACGATGCGGGCCACAGCCAAGGGCCGAAAGATCGCCGGTAGGCTTCCACCATCCGGAAACATGGAGGTAGCCAGTGACCGCAACGAGCGAAGCCAAGGGACGCACCGGCGGCGTCCAGTCCATCGAGCGCGCGTTCGGGCTGCTCGAGACCATGGCCGACGAGGGCGGCATGATGGGCCTTTCCCAGCTCGCCACCGCCTCCGGCCTGCCGCTGCCCACCATCCACCGGCTCGTGCGCACCCTCGTCGACCTCGGCTACCTCCGCCAGGAGCCGTCGCGTCAATACGTGCTCGGCCCGAAGCTGATCAAGCTCGGCGAATCTTCCGCACACATGCTGAGCCTGCGCGCCCGCCCGCACCTGGCGCGCCTCGTCGACGAACTCGGCGAATCCGCCAACATGGCCATGCTCGACGGCGACCAGATCGTCTACGTCGCCCAGGTCCCGTCCCGCCACTCCATGCGCATGTTCACCGAAGTCGGCCGCCGCGTCCTCCCGCACTGCACCGCCGTCGGCAAAGCCCTACTGGCAGGCATGCCGCCCGAACGCGCCCGAGACCTCCTGCAGCGCAACGGAATGCCCCGCTACACCGAACACACCATCACCGACCCCGAAGAATTCACCCGCCAACTCGCCACCGCCGCCACCAACGGCTACGCCATCGACGACGGCGAACAAGAACTCGGCGTCCGCTGCGTAGCCGTAGCCGTCCCCGAAGCCCCCGCCCACCTAGCCATCTCCATCTCCGGCCCCGTCGGCCGAATGTCCGAACAACTAGTAGACCGAGCCGTCCCCCTACTAACCGAAGTAAGTCGCACCCTCTCCGCCGACCTCCGCTGAAAGTCCTGCTCCCCCAACGAGTCCAGACGTCCGTCAGTACAGACCGAGCAGCTTTCCCATCCAAGTCAACGCCGCTTCGCGATCGTCTTTCGCGATCGAGCGGGTGGCGTACGCAGGCTTGCCGACAAACCGGCGCGATCCCGCCCCGGTCTCCGGTCGCACAGTCCACCACCCGAGTTCCCGCCGCAACTGATATCCGCGTCCCGCGTCCCGTGGGTGCAGCCGCCGCGTGCGCGGGCGGGATAACCCGTGAACCACCCCAACCACCCGATCACGCACACTGACCTTCCCCCGATAATCCGCATAGCGTGCCGATATTCGCAGCATCTGGTCCTCTATCCGCAATCGGAGGGAAAGACGGTCTTCTCGTCCGAGATTTGGCTGAACTCATACGGCCTGCCCTGGATCGTACCGCGCGCGTCGGAATACATCCGCCAAACACCGGGCGTGCAATGCGCAGTCGCGGTATGACCCCGACGCGCAGCCGGAACGATAGTGCTTCGCGCCGGTGCGCCCATCCATCGCCATTCACCAGAGGCATCGCGGCGTTGCAGGCTCAGATAGTAGATGTGCGTCAACGCCGCATCAGTCGGCACCGCAGTGCACTCAGCCCATCCGTACCCTTGAATATTCGGCATCAGAACCGTCGGCTTGCTGAAGGTGAATCCGTTGTCGCACAGTGGTCTACCCACCTCTGTGGCCAATGGCCCGCCAGCAGTGGCGTTTGCGGCATCGCTGCCCACGAGGGCAACAATCGCCAAAAACGCAATCAGTATTGATTTGCACAGGTTTCGCATGGTTCCCCCAAAGAATCTGCGTATCAACGATCCCTCTGGCCCGCCGAGTTCATGCACCCCGAACGACAATGGTAGCCCGATCCCACCGTTTCGAGTGCACTCTTACTGACTATTGGGCATACGAACTGCAGATCGAAATAGGTTGTTGCAGTACGGATTCAATCAGAGCAGGCATTACCTGTGACAGCATTACCAATCGACGTGATACCAGGGCAGGTCATTCTGCTCAATGGAGTATCGCGTTCTGGTAATTCCAGCATCGCTCGGCAACTGTTGGTCGACCTGGATCAACCGTATTTCCATTGGGGTCGGCACCAGCGAGGCAAATGCCGCGGCCCGGTCGGCTCGGATCAAGGCGTATCTCGGTCAGCCGTCGACTGATCGAGCGTTCGACCGGCTTCGCGCCGCACGGCAACCGGATCAGGCACCGCGCGAACCCCTGCGTGGTGGGGGACTAACCGACGTCGCGGCGCAGCCAGGTTACCTCGGCGCCGGATTCGGTTCCGTAGCGGTAGATTTCGAGGTCTTCGTCCCAGGGGGTGCCGAGGGCGCGGTCTATTTCGGTGGCCAGGTCGTAGGTGTTGTATTTGCCGAGTTCGCCGGCGGCTTGGAGCATTGCGCGCAGGCGCATTTCGCCGAGGGTGACGTCGCCGTTGGCGCTGGTGGAACCGTGCCAGAGGCCTAGGCCGGGCACGAAGCAATACCGCTCACCGTCTACTCCTTCGCTGGGGTCTTCGGTGACCTCGAAACGCAGTACGGGCCAGGAGCGCAACGATTGGGCGATGCGGGCGGCGGTGCCTACCGGGCCCATCCATTCGCTGGTCGCGCGGAGTTGGCCGTCGGCGGGTTGGGCGGTCCAGCGCAGCTTCGCGGGTGAGCCGAGAGCGGAGGTGAGTGCCCATTCGACGTGCGGGCACACCGCAGCGGGCGACGAGTGGATGTACACCACACCCGCCGTCACGTCCGCGAACTGACTCGATGCGCGCACTACTAACACCTCCAGCGTCGACGGGGAACGTCTTCCCCAACGAGCCCGTCTGCTGGTGTTGCCTGAGTGTACTGGAGTGCCCGATGTTACGTGTGTTACTTCACCGCCGTGTTGCGTGGGAGTGTCGCCTCCGCAATAACGGCATCACTGAGGGGCGGCCAGGCTGCTCTGGCCCAGTCGCCGAAATTCTGGTCGGTCAATACAAGACACGCCAACGACGACGCGGGGTCAACCCACAAAAACGTGCCGGACTGCCCGAAATGACCATAAGTTCCCCCGGAATTGGTGCTACCTGTCCAATGCGGAGTCTTCCCGTCGCGAATCTCGAAACCCAGACCCCAGTCATTGGGGCGCTGCGAGCCGTAACCGGGGAGCACGCCATTGAGGCCGGGGAATTGAACAGAGGTCGCCGCGGCGTGCGTCTGCGCCGAGATCAACCGCGGGTCCAGCAATTCCGCCGCGAACCGCGCCAGGTCGGCGGCGGTGGACCGCCCCGCGTGCCCGGCGGGCCCGGCGAGCACCGAACCGGTCATGCCCAGCGGCTCGAACACGGCGTCGTGCAGGTATTCGTCGAACGCGATCCCGGTCTGCTCGGTGACGAACCGCGCGAGCACCTCGAATCCCATGCTCGAGTAGATGCGGCGGGCGCCGGGGGCGGCCTGGATGTCGCTGGTGTCGAAGGCGAGGCCCGAGGTGTGCGCGAGCAGATGCCGCACGGTCGATCCCGGCGGGCCCGCGGGCTGATCGAGCTCGACCGCCCCCTCCTCCACCGCGACGAGCACCGCATAGGCCACCAGCGGCTTGGTCACCGAGGCGAGCGGGAACACCCGGTTCACCTCGCCCTCGTGCACTGTCTGTCCGTCGCCGGTGACGACCGCGGCGGCCGCGTGCCGAACCGGCCAATCCCTGATCTGCTCGAGTGAACCCACTCAGCGAGCGTACGAGAAGAACGCCGCTACCATCGAACGACCATGAGTGAAAAGCTAACGATCCACGGCGAGGTCGAGTCCGGCTTCGAGCCCGTCGCCGACGCGTTCCGGCGCAATTTCGCCCAGCACGGCGAAATCGGTGCCGCCGTCGCGGTGTACGCGGGCGATCGGCCGGTGGTGGATCTGTGGGCAGGCCATCGCGATCGGCACCGGACCCTGCCGTGGGAACGCGACACGATCGTCCCGGTGTTCTCCTCGACGAAGGGCATGGCCGCGTTCACGCTCGCGGCGGCGGTGTCGAAGGGACTGCTCGACTACGAGCAGCCGGTGGCGAAGTACTGGCCCGAGTTCGCCGCGCAGGGCAAGGACTCGGTCACCGTGCGGCAGCTGATCGACCATCAGGCCGGGCTGTCGACCCTGGACCCGGTAGTTGGGCTGAGCCAGATCGCCGACCTGGACGGGCTCGCGCCGATCCTGGCGGCGCAGAAGCCCGCGTGGCGGCCGGGCACTCGACACGGCTACCACGCGATCACCCTCGGCCTGTATCAAGGCGAATTGCTGCGCCGGGTCGACCCGCAGCACCGCACGCTCGGCCGAATCTTCGCCGAGGAGTTCGCGAAACCGCTCGGCTTGGACTTCTTCATCGGCCTGCCCGCCGACCAAGGGTTGGAACGCATCGCCACCATGGCCGCCACCCGCGGCCTCGAAGCCCTGCGTTACGAGCGCGACTTCCCGCTGCGCATCGGTGCCGAGATGGCCGCCAAACGCGGGTTCGCCTACGCGGCGCTGAGCAATCCGCGCACCGGTAGTCCCGCACGGGCGACGCGACGCGAATTCCTCGAGGTGGAACTGCCCGGCTCCAACGGCGTCGGCAATGCCCGATCGCTGGCCCGCGTCTACGGTGCCGCGGCGGGACGCACCGGCGCGCTCCCGATCGATGACAGCGTGCTCGGCCGGTTGGCGGCAGCGGACACCGCCGACGATGTCCCCGCCGCAGACTTGGTGCTGCACATCAAGACTCGCTACCACCTCGGCTTCCGCAAATCCGGCGGCGAGTTTCGCTTCGGCTCCGACAAGCGCGCCTACGGCACCACCGGCCTCGGCGGCTCCTTCGGATTCGCCGACCCCGCAACGGGTCTCGGCTTCGGCTACTCGATGAACCGGCTCGGCCTCGCCGTGCTGGACGACGTCCGCAGCCGCAACCTCCGCCAGGCCTTGCTCCGCTGCACGCGCTGAACGGTCAATTACTCAGCGCCACACAGAGATCCTCGTACGGCCCAACCAGCGCGAGCAGTTGCCGCGATGTTCGGCCATCCTTCGACGTCCACGCACGAGATCGTCAGCAACTTGGTGCCTCGGGCATTGGTGCGCGGCGCGGCGTGCGTCGCCGATTGCCTGATGCGGTGACTGGTTCGGCTGTGTGGGGTGTCGGCCCTGAGGATTTCGACTCTCCTGCCGCGGCTGTGTTGTGGCGGGCCTACTACACCGAGGTCAGTGACCGCTGGTATCAGCTGCACGAAGGACGGGTGACCGATCCGGCGGAACTCGAGCGCGAGATCGCGGCGGCGACGGGGGCCGAACTCGCGCCGCCACACGGGGTATTGCTGGTCGCGCGGTATGGCGGCGAACCGGTCGGGACGGCCGGGATACGCCTGCTCGATGACGCGACCGCGGAGCTGAGTCGGATGTTCCTGCTCGCGGACATGCGGGGAAAGGGCGGTGCCGCGCTTCTCGGCGCGGCCGCCGAACATCAGGCGCGCCTGCTCGGCGCCGAACGGATCGTGCTCGATACCCGGCTCGATCTGGTGGAGGCCAGGGCGCTGTACGCCCGGCTCGGATACACAGAGTCGACGCCACACAACGACGAGGTGTATGCGGAGTGCTGGTACAGCAAGAGGCTTTAGCCGAGCCCCAGTCCTGCCTACACTGACGATGGCTCCACCATCTTCAGCGATCGATCGATACCCGAACACGGAATCGAGGGACCTCGTGGCAGAGCAGCCCGCAACCATCGACACCTACATCGCCGCGTTTCCCGAAGACGTGCGCGGCATCCTCGAGCAAATCCGGCACACCATTCATCGTGCCCTGCCGGACGCGACCGAGGCGATCAGCTACGACATCCCGACCTTCAAGGTGAACGGCCACAACACCGTCCACTTCGCCGGCTGGAAGAAACACATCAGCCTCTACCCCATCCCCGACGGCGACAAAGCCTTCAACCGCGCCGTAGAACCATACCGAGCTGGCAAAGGAACGCTGAAGTTCCCGCTCACCAAACCCATCCCATACGACTTGATCGCCCAAATCGCGACGACGCTGGCAACCCGCGCCTGAGGTTCAAGCGGCAGCGCATACAACCAATCTGTACACGGCGCGGGAGCGCCAGCGACCAAGCCCAATGGACACAGTGGGCTTGTGACCTAGCCGAGCGTCAGCTCGGCGTAGTCACAAGCACGCTGGCTGTTTACCAGTCGGCTTCGGTGTACTTGATGATGCCGCGGATGTTCTTCCCGTCCAGCATGTCCTGGTAGCCCTGGTTGATCTCCTCCAGGGCGTAGGTGCGGGTCACCATGTCGTCGAGGTTGAGCTGGCCCGCCTTGTAGAGCCGGAGCAGGTTCGGCGCGTCCTGACGCGCGTTGCCGCCGCCGAAGATGGTGCCCTTCACGGTCTTCTGCAGCATGGACAGCAGGAAGCTGTTCATCTTGACGTCACCGGCGTCCATCCGGCCCATCGAGGTGACCACGAGTGTGCCCGCCTTGCCGGTGAGGATCAGGCCCTCTTCGACGTAGTCGCCGTGCATTTCGCCCATGGTGAGAATGACCTTCTCGGCCATCCGTCCCTCGGTGGCCTCCATCAGCGGCATGATCGCGGCGGCCATGCTCTCGTAGGTGTGCGTGGCGCCGAACTTTTGCGCCTGCTCGCGCTTCCACGGGTTCGGGTCGATGGCAACGACTTTCGACGCACCGGAGAGCACCGCGCCCTGCAGCGCGCTCATGCCGACGCCGCCGATGCCCGCGATCACCACGGTCTCACCGGGCTCGACCTGCGCGACATGGGTGGCGGAGCCGAAACCGGTCGGCACGCCGCAGCCGACCAGGCAGGCAACTTCGAACGGGATACTCGGATCGATCTTCACGACCGAGGTGTGGTGCACCGTCATGTACGGCGCGAACGTACCGAGCAGGCACATCGGGATGACGTTCTCGCCACGCGCCTGGATCCGGTAGGTGCCGTCGCTGATCGCCTGACCCATCAGCAGGCCCGCGCCCAGATCGCACAGCGCCATGTTGCCGCTCACGCAGGACGGACAGCGCCCGCACGCGGGGATGAACGACAGGATGACATGGTCACCCACCGCCAGATCGGCGGGGCAGTTCGGCCCGAGCTTGGTGATCACACCCGCGCCCTCGTGGCCGCCCATCACCGGGAAGGCCGGCATCGGCGTCGCACCGGTGACGATGTGGTGGTCCGAATGGCACATGCCCGCTGTTTCCAGTCGGATCTGCACCTCACCGGAAACCGGATCGCCGACCTCGATCTCTTCTACCGACCACTGTTGGTCGATCCCCCACAGGATCGCGCCCTTCGTCTTCATTCCTGTCGACCCTCTCGCATGCACGTGCTTATATGTGACTGCACCCACACTAAGCCAAAAGTGGAACGCGTTCTAGTACCGAGTTGGAAATTCAGCGGTATGGGCGATCGAGGGTCCGGAACACGTTCTAGTCTTGGGTGGCAATCAGCCGCGCACGTCGTGCACGTGGTGGACGAGATCGTGGATGAAATAGCGCGCGAACGAGTCGACCGTGAAGGTCGCACCGTCGCTGCGCTCGCCACGACGATCGCGCTCGGCAGCAGGCACGGACTCGAAGGACCGCGCGACCACGGCGGCCGCCTCGGCGAGTTCGGTGGCGACCGACGCCGGGTCCTGCTCGCCGTAGCGGTCGGTCACGGCGGTCTCGTCCTGATCCCAGTTCGCGAAGCGCGGGACCGTGCCGTCCGTCGCGCCGCGCAGCATCTGCTGGAGCCGGACCTCGAAGAGCCGGCAGACATCGCGCACGTGCGCGCCATACTCCAGCGGCGACCAGGTCGAGTCGTCCGGCCGGACCCTGGCATCGGGACGGGCGAGCACCTCGGCGAATCGGGACGCACTCTCGCGCGTCAACGGCGGCACGTCCGCGTAGTCGATCGCGGCGGGATCGAATCCGCAATCGGCACAGGCACGTTCGAGCACCCAGGTCCAGTTCTTCGTATCAGGCACGATCGGCATGCGCCCAACCTAACCTGGCCGAATATCGCCAACCACAGATATTCGGTCGATTGTCGGCAACATTGCGACAATTACTCCATCAGGCCGTGCGCGCGCTCGAACAGCTCCAGCGTGATGGCGTGCAGGAAGTCGCCGACCTGCTTGGGCGCCTTGCCCGCGAACGCGCGGGCGTGCGTGCCCTCCAGCACGATGCCGAGCTTGAAACAGGCGAGCACGGTGTACCAGGGCACGGCGCTGAGATCGCGGTCGGAGAACTTTCCGTAGTGAGCGACCATCTCCTCGGGGGACGGCAGCCCGCCCGCGGCGCCGAGCTTGCCGACCAGCGCGGCGCCGGTGCTGCCCGGTTCCGGCCTGGTCGCGATCTGCCAGCCCAGATCGAGCAGCGGATCGCCGATGGTGGACATCTCCCAGTCGACCATGGCCGCCACCTGCGGGCCGTCGTAGGAGAACATCATGTTCGCGAGATGACAGTCGCCGTGCAGGATGCCCGGGGTCCACTGCGCGGGCCGATTACGGTCCAGCCACTCGCCGACCCGCTCGACGCCAGGGATCTCCGGCCCGGGGTAACCCTCGTTGGCCGAGTACGACGCGAGTTCGCCGAGCCAGCGCGGCACCTGACGCTCCAGGAAGCCGTCGGGCTTGCCGTAGTCGGACAGTCCGAGGGCCTGATAGTCGAGCGCGCCGAGCCGGGCGATGGCCTCGACCGCGGACACGCCCATCTCCTTGCGGATCGCCGGATCGCCCGCGTGCAACTCCGGCAGCTCGTTGGCCGGATTGAAGCCGTCGATCGGCTCCATCAGATAGAAGACCGCACCGATCACCGAGTCGTCGGGGCAGGCCGCGATCACCCGCGGCGCGCGCACATCGGTGCCGTTGATCGCGGCGAGCAACCTGGCCTCGCGCCGGATCACGTCGTTGCTCTTGGTGCGCAGATGCTTCGGGCCGCGGCGCAGCACATAGTCCGCGCCACCGCGACCGAACCGGAGCATGACGTTCTGCGTCCCGCCGCCGAGCGCGGTCACCTCCTCGAATTCGCCTGCGGGCAGGCCTTGCTCATCCATCCACTTGCCGACGAGGGCGAAGTCGACGAGTGCACGATCCACGCCAACCGGTTGCGCAACAGACATGCTCAACATTGTGCACCACCCGCCGCAGCCAACTGAAGGCACTAGACAACAGTTGGGCCCCACCGGCGCGGCGTAGGGTTTCGGGCACCATGCGCACGTTGTTGATCGACAATTACGACTCGTTCACCTACAACCTGTATCAGCTGATCAGCGAGGTGAACGGCATCGAGCCGACTGTCGTGCGCAATGACGAGGTCGGCGAGCTGGAATTGGCCCGCTTCGACAACATCGTCATCTCGCCGGGACCGGGCCGGCCGGACGTCGCTCGCGATGTCGGCATCTCGGCGGCGGTGATCGGCGAGACGGACCTGCCATTGCTCGGCGTGTGCCTCGGGCATCAGGGCATCGTCGTCGCCGCGGGCGGAACGGTCGCGATCGCGCCTGCCGCCCGGCACGGCTACCTCGACCGGATCGAGCACGACGACCAGGACCTGTTCGCGGGTCTGCCCCAGGGGTTCACCGCCGTCCGGTACCACTCGCTGTGTGCCGAGCGGCCGCTGCCGGACAGCCTGGAAATCACCGCGACAGCCGCCGACGGCGTGATCATGGGGGTGCGGCATCGCACGCGACCGCAATGGGGTGTGCAGTTCCATCCCGAGTCGATCGCCAGCGAATTCGGCGCCGCGCTACTGCGCAACTTCGCGAAACTGACTGCGGCACACCGGGCTCGGGCGACCGGCCGGGCCACGGCGGCGCAGCGAGGCGACCTGGTGACCATGCGGCTGCGTCCCGTCACCGTCGCCGCGCCGGTCGCGCAATCTCGTTCGGAGACAACACTGTCCACGACGGCGCCCGAGCAGTTCCCAGCCCTTGTCGAGCAATTCGGTGCGCTGGGCAGCGGATTACTCAGCGGCGCCGCCGCTTCGGCGCGATCCGGCGTTGCCGACCGCTACGGCGGTGCACCGCGCCATTGGCAACTGCAGCACGCCGTGCTCGACCGGGCAATCGATACCGAGAGCGCGTTCGTCCGGCTGTATGGCAACTCCCCCACCGCTTTCTGGCTCGACAGCGAGCACGTCGAGCCGGGCCTTGACCGATTCTCGTTCCTGGGTGACGCGAGCGGACCGCTGGCGGAGGTGGTGCGCTACCGGGTCGGCACCGGCGAGGTGACCGTCGAATCGTCGGACGGCAATCGGCGCGTTGTCGCGGGCGGGGTGCTCGACTATCTGGCCGCCGAATTGCGGCTGCGCCACCTCGAACTTCCCGATCTGCCTTTCGATTTCGCGGGCGGCTACGTCGGATACCTGGGTTACGAGGTGAAGGCCGATTGCGGCGGGCGGACGGCCCATCGGGCGCCGACACCGGACGCGCAATGGATCTTCGCCGACCGGATCGTGGTGGTCGATCACGTCGGCGGCCGCACCCACCTACTGTCGCTGACGGATTCGACGGCGGACTCGTTGCGCGCGGGCGCCGATTGGCTGCGTGATACCGGGGAAACCCTGGAAACCCTTCCGACGTGGGCGAATCCACCGACGCTCGACGTGCCGTCGGACGGCGATGTCGTCGAGCCGCTGCTCACCCGCGGCCGGGACCGCTACCTCGCCGACATCGCGGTCTGCCGGGAACGGCTGCTCGCGGGCGAGTCGTACGAGGTCTGCCTCACCGACAGCGTGACCGTGCCTGCCGTCGAGGACGGCGGCCTCGACTTCTACCGCACGCTGCGGCGCTGCAATCCGGCGCCGTACGCGGCCTACCTGCGGTTCGACGACCTCGAAATCGCCTGCTCCTCACCGGAACGCTTCCTCAAGATCGACCGGAGCCACACGGTGGAGAGCAAGCCGATCAAGGGCACCGCCCCGCGCGGCGGCACGCCCGCCGAGGACGAGCGGCTGGCCCGCGAACTGGCCGACAGCCCGAAGACCAGGGCCGAGAACCTGATGATCGTCGACCTGCTGCGCAACGACCTCGGCCGGGTATGCGAGATCGGCAGCGTGCACGTGCCGAAGCTGATGGCCATCGAGTCGTATATGACCATGCACCAGCTGGTTTCGACGGTGCGCGGCACGCTGCGCCCCGGCGTCGGCGTGATCGACTGCCTGCGCGCCTGTTTCCCCGGCGGCTCGATGACCGGGGCACCGAAGCTGCGCACCATGGAGATCATCGACGAGCTGGAGACCGAAGCGCGCGGCATCTATTCGGGCACCATCGGCTTCCTCGGGCTAAGCGGCACCGCCGACCTCAACATCGTCATCCGCACCGCCGTCCGCTACGACGGACGCTGGCGCATCGGCGCGGGCGGCGCCATCGTGCTCGACTCCGACCCCGAAGACGAGTACCACGAAATGGTACTCAAGGCCGCCGCCACCCTCCGCGCCGCAGCGGACCACGTCGCCCACTGAGGGGACCCACCGGCCTGCCAGTCGCACAAGGCCCCCGCACCCTGTGAGACGTACGAGACCGCGGGCGGCCCGCCGAGTGGAGGGGTCGGCGGGGTCGGCGTGTCGGTGGGGCGTGGCATAGTTCGGTGGCGATGAAACTCAGCAAAGGCGCCAATGCAGCGGTACCGACATCCCTTCTTGCCGTGGTTGTTTCGTGGCGGTCGGACCACGCGGTAGATGCGCATGCCCTTTTGCTCGGCGAGTCGGGCGCAGTTCGCACTGATCGTGATCTGGTGTTCTACAACGCGCCGCGGCATGTTTCGCAGGCGGTGACGCTGGATCAGGAGCCCGCGCCGCGGACCGCACGGTTGAGTGTTTCGCTGCCGCGTACGGAGTCGGATGTGGCGCGGATCGTGATCACCGGGTCGGTCGATGAGGGCACCTTCGGCGACATCACGGGTCTGTCCCTCACCATTCACGACGCACACGGGCCGATGGCCGGGTTCGCGATCGAGGACGCCGACCCGGTCACCGCGCTGATGTTCGGCGAGTTCTATCGCAGGGACGGGCAGTGGCGGTTCCGCGCTATCGCCCAGGGCTGGGCCACCGGGTTGTCCGGGCTGGTCACCGAATTCGGGGTGAGCGTCGACGATCAGCCGCGACCGTCGCACCCGGCGAACCCGTTCGGCGGACGAGCGCCGCAGCCCCCGACCCTGGAGCGCGTTCCGGTCGACGACTCGATCGATCGGGAACAGGCCCCGGCGAATCCACGGATGCGGCAGACGGACCTGCTCGACCAACCGGCCCGCGCACAACGACCGGTCGATCTCGCCCGACGCCTTGCCGACCCGATTCCCCCTCCCGCCCCGCCCCCGAATCCCGAACGGGCCGACTGGCATTCGGACCCCGAGAACCCGTCGCGGCAGCGCTGGTGGGACGGGGCCGAGTGGACCAGCGCCACCCATCATCGACACCCGCCGCGCGACCGGCACTGCGACCGCTGCGGAAACCTCCGCCGCCGCAAGCTGTTCGGCGGCCTAGCGGCCTGCCAGTCCTGCGACATGGAGATCGAGGAGTTCCTGACGCACTGGCACACCCAGGCGTGGCGAGTGCTCACCGCGTACGGACCGCGCGGCCCCGAATGGGCGTCGCTGTGGGCGTCGTTGCGCTATCAGCGCATCGAGGAGAGCGCGGGCCGCGAGGCGCTGCGCGACGCGGGGCTCAGCTACGTGGAGCGGCTCGTCACCTTCACCTTCGCCGACGGCGAGGTCGAGCACGACGAGCTGGCGGCATTCGAACACGCCGTCACCGAACTGGCGCTGGCCGGTCCGCTGATCGAGGACCTGCGGCGTCGAATGCACCGGGGCCGCACCCTGTCCCGGCTGCGCGCGGGCGAGCTGCCGGTGATGCGCACCCCTGGCCTGCATCTCGATCCAGAGGAGAAGGTGCATCTGGATCTGCCAGCGGTGCACGTCCGCCAACTGGCCCGCGGCCCAAGGCTCACCGAGGGCAGGTTGATCGTCAGCAACAAGAAGCTGCGCTTCGTCGGCGACGGCACCGGCACCGAATTGCTCTGGTCCCGAGTGGTTTCCGTGCACACCGAGCAGAACGCGGTGATCCTCGCGGCGACCTCGTCGCGCGGCGGCGCCACCTTCACCGTCAGCGACCCTGACTACGTCGCCGCCGCGCTCGAGGGTGCGCTACGGGTGGCCAAACGGCTGATCCTCACCCCCGGCCAGCGCGACACCCGCAGCATCTCGCAAGAGGTGAAAGCCGAAGTGTGGCAACGCGACGGCGGCAAATGCGTCGAATGCGGCGACAGCCACTACCTCGAGTTCGACCACATCATCCCGCTCAGCCGCGGCGGCGCGACCAGCGCCACCAACCTGCAGATCCTCTGCCGCGCCTGCAACCGCGCGAAGGGCGCCCGGATCTGAGCTATCCGGTCAGCAGGCCCACGGCCTGCCCGAGGTCGAGCAGCATCGCGTCGAACAGGATCTCCGGGTTGGACAGCGGGATCGGATAGTTGCCGAAGACCTCTAGCGTGACGTGCCCGTACAGGCGAGCCCACAGCTGGATCATCAGGTACATCACGCCCAGGTCGAGCTTCTCGGCCGGGAACTTCTGCCCGGTCTCCGACAACGCCGCGAGCAGCTCGGTCTGGAAGTGCACGAGATCCTCGCGCAGTTCCGGCGGGATCACGTCGGTCGGCGGCGTGACGATGTCGTAGTTGGCCAGCAGCCGGCCCGCCGCCGCGAGGAAGATCCGGCCGAACGGCTCGTCGAATCGGCGCAGCGCGCGGGCCTCGCCGCCGCCGGGCGAGGCGAACACCAGGGTGAATTCCCTGGTGTGCGCCAGCGCCCAGCGGCGAAATCCCTTGCAGATGGCGAAGAACTGCACCACGCCGTCGTCCGGCAGGGTGGCGATCTCGGCGGACAACTCGTCGCCGAGGTCGGCACAGAAGTCCAGGCGCAGCCGTTCCAGCAGGTCATCCAGGGACCCGTAATAGCGATACAGCGCGGGTGCGGTGATGCCGAGCTCGCGCGCGATCGCACGCAGGCTCACCGCTGCTTGTCCATGATCGACAAGCAGCGTCCTGGCCACCCGCCGGATCTCGGCGTCGGTCACGATCGGCGAGCGGCCCCGGGGTTTAGGGATACTCATGCTGTTTCGATTTGGCATGCTCGAAGCCCTACCTGGTTACGCAAGCTGCCTCCTCCTGGCCTGACTCTCATGCCAGGATTCAAGCGTATTCAACGTCCCAGCGCTTGATGCCGTTCAACCAGCCGGAACGCAATCGCACAGGTTCTGCGACCTGACGCAGGTTCGGCATCGCGTCGGCGATGGCGTTGAACATCAGATCGATCTGCAGCCTGGCCAGATTCGCGCCGACGCAGTAGTGCGTGCCGGTGCCGCCGAAGCCGACGTGCGGGTTGGGGTTGCGCAGCACATCGAAGCTGAACGGATCCTGGAACGCTTCCTCGTCGTAATTGGCCGAGCCGTAGAACAGGCCGATCCGCTGACCCTTCTTGATCTGCTGGCCGCCGAGCTCGAGATCCTGCGTCGCGGTGCGCTGGAAGGCGTTGACCGGAGTGGCCCAGCGGACGATCTCGTCGGGCGCGGTGCGCGGCCGCTGCTCCTTGTACAGCTCCCACTGCTCCGGGTTGTCCACGAACGCCTTCATGCCGTGCGTGATCGAGTTGCGGGTGGTCTCGTTGCCTGCCACCGAGAGCAGGATGACGAAGAAGGCGAACTCGTCGGAGGCCAGGCCATCGCCGTCGATATCGGCGTTCACCAGCTGCGTCACGATGTCGTCGGCCGGGCACTTGCGGCGGTCCTCGGCCATGTTCCACGCGTAGCCCATCACCTCGGCCGTGGCCACCTGGTGATCGCCCTCGAATTCGGGATCGTCGTAGGAGATCATCTGGTTGGACCAGTCGAAGATCTTCTTGCGATCCTCTTGCGGAATGCCGATGAGTTCGGCGATGGCCTGCAGCGGCAGCTCGCAGGCGACCTGCTCGACGAAGTCACCGCGGCCGGACTTCTTGGCGTCGTGCACGATCTTGGCGGCCCGCTCGGTGAGCGCGGCGCGCAGGCTTTCGATCGCGCGCGGGGTGAAGCCCTTCGAGATGATGCGGCGGACCTTGGTGTGCTTGGGCGGATCGAGATTGATCAGCAGCATGTCGCTGAGCATGCCGATCTGCTCCGGGGTGACGTCCTCGTTGAACCGGATGATCGAGCCGTTCTCGTGCGAGGAGTACAGCTCGGGGTGCTTCGAGATCTCTTTGATGTGGTCGAGCTTGGACACCACCCAGTAGCCGCCGTCATCGAAGCCGCTGGCCCGGCCGGACTGCGCGCACCACCACACGGGGGCGGTGCGGCGCAGCTCGGCGAACTCCTGCACGGGCAGTCGGCTGGCGAGCATGTCGGGGTCGGTGAAATCGAATCCTGCGGGAATCGCGGGGGTGGTCACGGTCACGGCTATCTCCTACCGGTCTGGACTGCAGACCTCACAACGTTGTGTGGAACACGTTCCAGAAGAGATGCAACCACAGAACCAGGGCTTGTGAACAGTGTTTAGTAAAACCCGTTTACTTAATTGTTCGCCCGACGTCAGGACACCGGTGTCAGGGGCGGTGGTTGCCAACGATCTTGGATCGCGTCCTCTTTCGGCGCGTACAACCGCAAGGTGAGGGAGAACTGCCCGGACTCGGGGATGGGCAGCCAGTTGCCCGGCGGAACGTCCGGACCGGGGTCGGCGTGCTGGACCGCGAGGTCGATCGAGCCATCGGGGTTGGGCACCACCGGAACCTGGTGGCCGATCGCGTAGATCCCGGCCGGGTTGGACATCAGGTAGTTGTCGGCGTCGTAGGCGGTCAACGACCAGAAGGCGTCGACCGGCGGCGCCTGGCCCGCCGGGAAGTGCAGGCGGAATCGGCCGGTGCTGCCGTTGGCACCCGCCGTGGCGAACAGCGTCGGATAGATCGCGTCCTGAGGCAGGTTGGCGCCCAGCCCTTTCCAGGCGATGGCGGCCCGCTGCAGGTAATTCGTGCCGTAGCTGCCGATGGCGAGGTCGACGGTCCACCCGTTCTCGTTCATCGACTTCGGATCGAGGTAGACCGGGATCTGCTGGCGCGCCGTATCGACCGCCGAGGACAGCTCGGCGTCGGAGAGACCGACGACACCGCCACCCGGCGTAATGCCGATCGTGGCAAGACGTTTCATCGCGGGCGCGTCATCGGGTGCGGCAGGGTTGATCGCCAATACCGCGCACAGTCGATCGAAGAAGGTCCGCGCGTCCATCTCGGCGACCTGCTTGGCGGGCGGGGTCGAATCCGCTTGCGGTGCAGGCGGAACGGCCGGTGTCGGTCGCCGCTCGGTCCAGTTGCTGAGCGGCTCCAGTCGCAACTGCTGCTGGAGCGCACGCACTGCGGCAAGGTCGTCGGTGCCGTTGACCTGAATCCGGCCGAGCAGCCATACCGTCGGCGTCGGCACGGGCAACGGCGTGACATCCTCGGGCAGCGTGCCGGACCAGTTGGGTCCGACGATGGCATAGGCGCACGGCGGGCCCGACTTCGCTTGCGGCCGAACGCTGCTCGGGTTGTGCACGGTATTCGTCCACGCGTCCAGCACCTGCATCAACCAGTACCGGCCTGCCATCGCGGGTACTTGCAACACCATCGGCTCGGCGCGCAGGTCGAGCCAGGCGGACGAATACAGCGTGTCCAGGTTGAGCCGCACCACATCTCGGCGCGCGGGCGTCGGCAGCGCCGCGGCGTGCTGGAACCGATTGGCCGGGGTCCTCGTCGCGGCAGCCCTGGTGACGTCCATCAGAACCAGCGGGAAGCCGAAGATATAGGCGTCCTTGGCGATCGCCTCGGCCTCGCTTGGCGCCGTGGTGACGGGGCCGGACGACGCGTCGTCGGATCCACCGCACGCCGCCAAGCCGAGCGCGGCCGTTGCCGCGGTTGCCGCCACGCCGAACATGGTCCGGCGCGACACTCCGCCTTCGGTCTCGTCCATAGGTATTTCCCCTGCTTCCGATCCGATCGGACATTGCGAGAGATCCGCGCAGGAGTATAGCCAAATGTTTGCCGTCAGAGCCTCATGTGCCGAGCACGGCGTTCATGATGGTGCCGGCACTTGTCGCGACAACACCGCCGATCATGGCGCCCGCGATCATCTTCGGCGATTGCAGCGCGCCACCCTGCCACTTCTCCCAGGCGAACTTGCCACCAGCGAAGATGATGGCGAGGATCCCGGAGAGCAGCGCGAACCAGGTGAGGTAGCGAACCATCTGTAACAGCTTGTCCGACAGGGGCGGCGCCTCCGGGGTCGGGTTGCTGACCTGCGCCAGCGTCGTGAAGCTGTCCCCGATCGCCGTCAATATCATGCTCACCGTCTACTCCCTACGCTCCACTACAACTTTGCCGCCGCCGAGCTGCCACGCGAAAGCTGTTAAACCACCGATGAATTCGATCTTGGATGAGGATACGGGCACGCCGCTACTCCCGTGGGACTGCGGCCTTTGCGAGCTCACGCTCCGCGGTATCACCTGCGGAATCGCCCCCAAGCGGTAGTAAGCGATAACCCGCCGACGGCACCGGCGGTGCGCGGCGACCGGGTCTTCGAGCACCCCGCCCCATCCATCATCCCGACCTATAGCAACCCCGGCAAGGCCTCGGCGACGCCGAACTTCACTGCGCTGCACCGACCCGACTGCATTGCAGCGAACAAACCGATACCATCGCAGTCAGCGAATCTTGCCCTGTCCCGAATCCAGAATGAGCTGACCACGATGATCCTGCTCGCCGTGCACGACACACTGCTTGCTCAGATCGGCAACCCCAGCCCCGAGGCTCCGCCGGTCTCCGACAAATTCCTTCAACTGGTCCGCTACTTCACCTGGTTCGTGCTGTTGGCGGGCATCACCGCCATCATCTACGCGGGCGGCAAGTTCGCCTGGGAGAAATGGACCGGCGGCGGACTCGACTCCCCGAAGATGGTGGCGGGCGCCATGATCGGCGGTGTCGTCGCGACGAGCGCGGGCACCATCATGAACGCCGTCATCGGCTGACCCCGCCACGAGAAACCCACTCCCCCAACATCTCCGGTCCGGCCGCGGTATTCGCCGGACATGGGAAGGCTGCGGCGGTACTCAGCCCGCCGCAGCCTGCTCCCGAACTATTGATCCGCGAGCCAACTTCCGTGGAACCCGAACGGGACACGCTGCGGCAGGTGGATGGTGGCGACCGGCTCGGCGGCCATATCGTCGGCATTCAGGATGGTCAGATCGCTACGGTCGGTCTCGGCGTTATAGACATAGGTCATGAGATAGCCGTGGCCGCCGGGATTCTGGTCGGCGGGCGCGAACGCGGCCTCGGCGGGAATCCGGCCGGGACCGAACTCGTGCGAGGTCTGCGCGCCGGTGCGCAGGTCATAGCGCACCAGGGCACCGGAATCGCCGGCCACCGAGGCATGACCGAAGTGGGCGTCCAGACCGATCAGGCGATCGTCGACCCGGGGGAACTCCGCGTTGCGATCATCGAGCTGCTGCTCGGTGACGGTGCCCGCGCTGAGATCAATCGTCCAGCGCCACAGGGTCGACTTGTCGAAACCGTCTGAACTGCTGCGCCACAACTCCGCGTAGCGCATCACATACAGCACGATCTTGCCCGGCTCGTCGTGCGCGTTCAGTGCATGGAAGACATAGCAGGGGTCGATCGGGAACCAACGGACCTCGCCGAACGGGTCGTCGCGCCGCAGCACCCCGAGCCGCGCCTGGTAACTGTCGCTCCAGCGAAACGGCATGCCTGCACCGGTCGCCGCGGTCGCCAGGTCGAAAACGACCGGCAGATCCATGAATACGACATGTTCGGCGGTGAGGTTGAAGTCGTGCTGCATGGTCGCGGCAGGCACCTCGACGGGACGGCTGAGCAGCAGATTGCCGTCGGCGTCGGCGCGGTGATAGGTCAGGAACGGCTCGCCGACCACCTCGTAGCCGAAGAAGTGCAGCTCGCCGGTGACCGGGCAGGTCTTAGGGTGCGCGGTCATCGCGGTGTGCAGCTTGCCGTCGAAATCGTAGGGGCCGACGGTGTCCAGCTCGCAACTGAGTTCATAGGGATAGGACGTCTCGACCAGTGCCAGCGTCCGGCCCGCGTGCCGGACGACGTGGGTGTTGGCGACACCGGCGGTCAGGTTCCGCTCGCCGGTTTCGCTGTAGCTGCGGGCACCGTCGGTGAAGGTCGTGGTGCGTACCCAGCGATTGCGATAGGAGACGGCGCGGCCGTTCTCGATCCGCACCCCGTGCACCATGCCGTCACCGGCGAACCAGTGCCGGGCGGCGGCCTCGTGCGGGTTCGGTCCGTTGCGCAGGTACCAGCCGGTGAGCTCGGCCGGGATCTGCCCGGTGACGGGGAGATCGTAGGCGGTCAGTTCTTCGGTGACGGGTGCGTAGTTGCCGGTGAGGTGCGGGACGGATGTGGTCATGGGAGACAACCGTTCTGGTCGAAAGGTCAGGCTTGGGCGGCAGCGGTGCGCGCCTTGGCCTGGATGTAGGCGACATAGCGGATGGTGAAGACCACCGGGATCACGAAGGCCAAGACCTGCGCGATGGTCCGCGGGGTCGAGTCGGCGTGCGCGAGCGCCGCAAGCACGATGCAGCCGATGGTGAAGCTCGCCGCCCAGACCGAGGTGAGCACGTAGGCGGTGCGAATGAACACCGGGTTGTCCCAGAGTTCTTTCGGCGCGGTTTGTTTCGCGACGCCGAGGGTGAAGGGCTTGCGCAGCGCCAGCGAGACGAGGGCGATCAGCGCGAGTACGCCCGAGGAGATCGCCGGGCTGTAGGGATGCAGGGCGGTGTTCGGATGGGCGAAGGCGAGCACCGTCAGGGCCGCGAAGAAGATCATCGAGCCGATGTCGATTATCAGGGCGTCGAGAGCGCTGCCCGCACGCAGCTTGCGGGTCACCTCGAACACCGACAGGAGCAGGGCGATCAGCGCCGCCCACTGCCAATGCGCGGCGGGGATCACCGCGTAGACGATCCAGGGGGCGAAAGTGCGCAAGTACGACATGTCCGAAGCTCCTCGACTCGCGTTGCCGCGACGTTCCAGTTGTGACATGTCGAAACTAGAGCCTCCTACTTAGACCTGTCAATAGTGGAATGTAGAGTGGGAGGCATGAGTCTCCGATACGCGATGCTCGGGCTGCTGGCCGACCGCCCCGCCAGCGGCTACGACCTGCTGCAACGGTTCAAAGTATCGCTGGCCAATGTCTGGTCCGCGACACAGAGCCAGATCTATACCGAGCTCGGCAAGCTCGCCGACGCCGCACTGATCGCGGTATCGGACGAAGGCCCGCGCGGCCGTAAGGAATACACGATCACCGAAGCCGGGCTGGCCGAGCTGCGGCACTGGCTCACCGACACCAGGCCGAAGCGGGTGATCCGCAACGAGACGCTGCTGCGCGTCTTCTTCCTCGGCGCGGTCTCCCATGCCGAGGCCGCCGACTATCTGGACGGCATCGCGGTCAGGTCCGGCAAGGCGCAGGTGGAGTTGCTCGCGCTCAAAGAATCGGTCGACTGGGACGACAACGACTTCTCCAGGTACGGCCGCATCGCGATGGAGTGGGGCGAACGCTTCCACGCGATGAACGAGGAGTGGGCCAGGTGGGCGACGGAGCAGATCCCCGAGGACTGAACGTTCGCAGGTCGACTCAGCGCAGAATGCCCGCCGCCTTGGCCGCGCGCAGCCAATCCGGGAACTCGCCGAGCAACCGCGCGTACAGCTCGCCGTCGTCGACCTTGTCGATGTCGTCGAGCGCGAAAAAGCCGGCGTTGTCGACGATTCGGCCGGTCATCTCATCGAGCGAGCGCAGCAGGCCGTAGTTGGCGCGGCCGAGTCCGACGAACTGCCAGAAGGCGGGCAGCTGCGCCGCCTCGCGCATGAGCGCGGCGATCTCCCGCTTCTTCGCGAAACCGCCGTCGGTGAAGAACAGGATCAGCGTCGGCCCGTCGCCGGGGTGTAGTGAGGCGATGATGTCGCGCATGATCGGCAATTCGTCGTTGCGGCCACCGATTCGGTCGTAGTCGATGCCCGCGTGCGTGCCGCCGAGGTGCAGATAGGTGTGCGCCCATTCGTCGCCGTGCACGACGGTGATGTCGGGCAGCTTGGCGAACGAGAGGGCGTAGAGATAGGCCTCCAATGCGCCATTGTCGTCCAACTGGGTCGCCACCGGAATCATCCGCTGCACCACGCGATGCACCACCTCGGTGCGGTACTGCTTGATCATGCTGCCGGTCTTGTCGATCACCAGCACGACGCGTGCTCGAATTCCCCAGGCGTCCTTGCTGATCAGCACCTTGGCGACGGCGCGCTTGCGCATGTCCAGCTTGCCGCGCTTCTCGAACGAGAGCGCGGCCTCGCCGGGCACGGTCCGCACCGGAAGATCCGGCTGCGCGAGGTGCGGCGGCGTGGGCTGCGGCGGCGCCGCTCCAGGCGCATCATCAACGCGCACACCGTGATCGGTGACCAGCGCCGCGAAACCACCCGCGTACCCCTGCCCCACCGCCCGGACCTTCCACTGCGCACCACGCCGATACAACTCCAGCGCGATAACCACCGACTCGCTGCCCAGGCCCTCGATCCGGTACTCGTACAACACATTTCCGGAGGAGTCGGCCACCGTCGCCACCGGCGCGGCGAACTGCCCGAACGTAGCGCCAGGATCGTCCAGCGTGATGACCGCCCGCAACTGAGCGATCTCCGCGGGCACCTCGGCCAACGAAACATCCAGCGCCGCAGCAACACCGACGCGCAACACCACGCCGGGCGCAGCAGGCTGATTGAAGAACACGAAGTCGGCATCCGAGCGCACCAGGCCCGCCGCGGTCACCAGCAACGCGGACACATCCACGGCCGCCTCGGTCCGCACCGCCAGCACAACCCGCGACCCGGCCAGCGCCCCGTTTTGCCCCTTCACAAGCGCAGCACCCACCGAGACTCCCTAAAACGGACCAAAGAACCGTAGTCAGAGTAGGGCAGCGGCTACTCGACCGCCGGGGGATCCGACCGCGCCAGCCGGTCAGCACGACAACCTCCGCCGCGATCCCCGGTGCGACCGCGATCACAGCCCTTGCGTTCGGAACAGTTGTGAAGTCACAATAGTTGTGTGATTACAACTGTCCAGGAGATGTCCGCGCGGCGTAAGACGCTCGTGCTGGCCACCTGTTGCCTCAGCCTGTTGATCGTTTCCATGGACTCGACGATCGTGAATGTGGCGATACCGAGCATTCAGATCGATCTGCACGCGCCGTTGCCCCGGCTGCAGTGGATCGTCGACGTCTACACGCTCACCCTGGCCAGCCTGCTGATGCTGGCCGGCGCCACCGCGGACCGGTTCGGGCGGCGCAGGGTGTTCCGCATCGGGCTGGCCACCTTCGCACTCGGTTCGCTGCTGTGCAGCCTCGCGCCGTCCATCGAGGTCTTGATCGTCGCCAGGTTTCTGCAGGCAGTCGGTGGTTCGATGCTCAATCCGGTGGCGATGTCGATCATCACCACCACCTTCACCGGACGGGTGGAGCGGGCTCGCGCGATCGGGGTGTGGGGCGCGGTGGTCGGCATCTCGATGGCGCTCGGGCCGACCGTCGGTGGCGTGCTGATCGACGCGTTCGGCTGGGCGTCGGTGTTCTGGATCAATCTGCCGATCTGCTTGCTCGCGCTGGTGATGACGGTGCTGTTCGTGCCGGAATCGAAGTCGGCGACGGTGCGCGGCATCGACCCGATCGGTCAGGTGCTGGCCGTGGTGTTCCTGTTCAGCACGGTGTTCGGGCTGATCGAGCGCCGGCCGTTGATCTTCGTGGTCTCGGCGTTCGCGCTCGCCGCGTTCATCTACTACGAGTCACGCCGCGTCGACCCGTTCATCGATCTGCGCTTCTTCCGCAGCGTGCCGTTCGCCTCGGCGACGGTGATCGCCATCTTCTCGTTCACCGCGCTCGGCGCGTTCCTGTTCAGCTGCTCGCTGTATCTGCAGCAGGTCAGGCACTATTCGGCGGTGCACACCGGCCTGCTGTACCTGGCGATGGCCATCGCGATGGTGATCGTCTCGCCGCTGTCCGGCCGACTGGTCGGGCGGGTCGGGACCAAACCATCACTGATCGTGGCGGGTGTGATGATGACCGTCGCCGCCGTCATGCTCACCACCCTCGATCCGAATACTCCGGTGTGGCAGCTGGTGATCATGTTCGCGATCTTCGGCATCGGCTTCGGCTCGGTGAACGCGCCGATCACCACCACGGCGGTGAGCGGGATGCCGCTGGATCGGGCGGGCGCCGCGTCGGCGGTCGCCTCGACCAGCCGTCAGGTGGGCGTGAGCATCGGTGTCGCGCTGTGCGGCGCGCTGGCCGGCGCCGGACTGTGGTGGGTGATCGCGGTGCTCACCGCCGGTGTCGCCATACTCGGCATAGTCGCGAACACCCCGTGGGCCAAGCGGTCGAGTGACCGCGTCGCCCCACTGCTGGAACAGAAGGTGCCCGTCCATGCCGGATGACAACCCCACACCCGACGAGGTGTGGGCCCTGCTCACCCGAGTCGTGATGTACTCCCGCGACCCGTGGCGGCGCGCCGCGGTCGAGCGAACAGGGTTGCCGTTCAGTCGCATTCGAGTGCTCCGCCGACTGCGCGCCGCGCCGATGACCGTGAAGGAGTTGGCGCACGCCGCGGCGATCGACGCCCCCGCTGCCACCGTCGCGGTCAACGATCTCGAGGAGCAAGGTTACGTCGTGCGGGAGGTGGATCCCACCAACCGGCGCAAGAAGCTGGTGTCGATCACCACGGCAGGCCGGGCCGTGCTGGCCAAGGCGCTGGCGACACCGGATCCCGCGCCGGACTCGGTCACCGCCCTGCCCGCCGACGACCTGCGGGCGCTGCGCGACATCCTGAGCAGGATCGAGCATTGAGTCTCAGGCGCTGACGAATTCGCGATCGCCGTACTGCACGCTGCCCGGATCCCAGGCACCGCCGATGCCCGCGACGAACTGTTGCGCCAACGCCATATCGGCGACATCGACCACCAGGATCAGGGTGTTCGCCTCGGTGACCGACCCGCCGACGAGCCGTTCGCGCGCCACCGGGTCGGCGACCAGCCCGTCCCGGAACCGTCGCACGTCGACACCGCTGACCGTCACCGTAAACGCGTCTACCCCAGGGGAATTCGAGGCGAGCCGCTGGAAGGTCAGCACCGATTCCTGCTGGAACTGACCGCGCACCTGGTCGGCGATCTGCCGCAGTTCGGCACCGTCCACACAGGCCAGATGAAACTCACGGGACCGCTCATAGGTCGCCTGCTGCCGCTCATCCGACCAGAAAACGCCGCTGACCAACGTCGACCCGACGGGTAATCCGATGTGCCGCAACGCGATCCCGTCCACGGCGAGCTCGAACCCGTCAAGCCGGGTACGCAGCCGCTGATCCGCCGGATCGGTAATGGTCGCGGTGTTGTCGGTCGCGAACAGTTCCGCGGTGGGCTGCAACGGATTTCCCGCCGCACACGCCACCGGACCGGCCTCGGCAGGCCCCACTCCCCCTAACAGCCCCGCACCGACGAACACCGACGCAACAACAGCCACCATCCGTGCCGCGATCATCTCGATCCTCCCGAGTCGCTGATCTACGCGATAGACCTCTGCACCCTATCGCCGGACTCGGCGCCATCACCACGTTTTTACGACGCCCCCTCGGACGCGGACGAGCGGGCGGCGCCCGATGGGGCGCGCACCCGCTCGACGGCAGCGACCGGTTTATCGGTCAGTTGCGGAAAGCGTCCTTGACCTTCTCGCCGGCGTCCTTGAGGTTGGACTTGACCTGATCGCCCTTACCCTCGTTCTTCAGATCCTGGTCGTCGGTGGCATGACCGAACTTCTCCTTCGCCTGGCCGGCGAGTTCTTCAGCCTTGTTCTTGGCCTTGTCAGCTGTGCTCACTGTCTAACCCCTTTCCGATTGGGTCCGACCGACCTGCCTTTATCGGGCCAGTCGAGTGGCGGATAACCGGATTGCGGCGAGGCAAACATGTGGAACCGGTCACCGGTACCGCCGGTAACCCACACCCAGGCGCCTGAACTGGGCTCAGGGGAGGCATTTCGAGGGAAAAATTCGCGTCACCTGCGCGGTCACCCGCCTCGCATCCGCCGCGCCGTGACAGGCGCTGGGCGGGCATCCGCCGTCGCGCTACGCTGACCACGTGTACCTCACAGCCGGTGGGCGCGACCATGACCTCGGATGACCAGTACGCCGTCGTCGCCATTGCCTCGTCGGCCGGCGGCGTCACCGCGCTCTTCCAGGTTCTCGGCGCCCTCCCAGAGACATTGCCGGTACCCGTTCTCGTCGTGCAGCATCTCGACCCACGCCACAAGACGGTGCTCGCCGAATTGCTTTCGCGCCGAACCGAATTGCGCGTGAAACTGGCAGAGGCAGGCGAAAAGATCCAGCCGGGATCGGTGTACATCGCGCCGCCGAACTACCATCTGCTGGTGGAACCGCACGGTGTGCTCGCACTGTCCGGTAGCGAGCTCGTCCACTTCGTTCGCCCCTCGGCCGACCTGCTGTTCGAATCGGTGGCCGGCGCGTACGGTTCGCGCGCGATCGCCTGCGTGCTGACCGGTTCGGGTAGCGACGGCGCGACAGGAGTGAGCGCGGTCAAGTCCCGTGGTGGCACGGTGGTCGTGCAGGATCCGGCGGAAGCGGAGTTCAAGGGTATGCCGGGCGCCGCGGTGGCGACCGGCGACGCGGATCTCGTTGTGCCACTCGACGAGATCGCCGGCGTCATCCGTGGTCTCGTGGCGGAGAGCGGGACGTGACCGAATCGAACGAGGAGAGCATGACGGCACCGGGTGAAGAGATCGACACCGCCGACCCGGAGCTGGAGGACCTGCTGCTCTTCATTCGCGACTCGCGCGGCTTCGATTTCACCGGCTACAAACGCTCCTCGCTGACCAGGCGTATCCGCAAGCGGATGCAGGAGGTACAGCTCGCCGACTACCTCGACTATCGCGATCTGCTGGAAAGTAGCGCGGAAGAATTCCGCCATCTGTTCAACACCATCCTGATCAATGTCACCAGTTTCTTTCGCGACCCGAAGGCCTGGGAATACTTGCAGTACGAAGTGCTGCCGGAGCTGATCGCGAATACCGGGCCGGACAACGAGATCCGGATCTGGAGTGCGGGTTGCTCCAGCGGCGAGGAGACCTATTCGCTGGCGATCGCGTTCGCCGAGGTGCTCGGCATCGAAGAGTGCGTGAAGCGGGTCAAGCTCTACGGCACCGACGTCGACGAGGAGGCCCTGCGCGAGGCGCGGTCCGGCGTCTATCCGTCGAAGGCGCTCGAACAACTGTCCGGTGAGCTGCGGGATCGGTATTTCGAGCCGATCGGCGACAAGTTCATCTTCCGCTCGGACCTGCGCCGCCGGGTGATCTTCGGCCGGCACGACATCACCAGGGACGCGCCCATCTCTCGCCTCGATCTGCTGGCGTGCCGGAATACGTTGATGTACTTCAACGCCGAGGCGCAATCGCAGATCCTGGAACGATTCCGGTTCGCGCTGCGGGAGGGCGGCTTCCTGTTCCTCGGCAAGGCGGAATTACTCCTCGCCGAGGGCGAGCGGTTCGGCGTGGCGAGCATGCGTCAGCGCGTCTTCCGCCGCCGGGCGGGTGAGGTCCGGCCGCCGCACCAGCCGAGCCCGACGCGGATGGACACCGATCTCGGCTTGGAGGTGCAGGGCCTGGTGAGAAAACGCCAGCTCAGCAAGCTTGCTCTGGAAACAGCCCCGGTCGGAGTCATCGGCCTCGACTCCGACGGCAGGGTCTCCATCCTCAACAACGAGATGCGCAGCCAATTCGGTCTGGCACACGACGATGTCGGCAGGCCGCTGAGCGAACTGGAAATCTCCTATCGGCCGGTCGAACTGCGATCGTTGATCGAGCAGGCCGTGTCCGAACGCCGCAGCGTTCGGGTCAATACCGCAGAACGCAAGCTCGGCCCGGACGAGGTCCAGTACTTCGAGGTGCATGTCCAGCCGCTGTGGGGCGGTGACGGCGCGGACATCGGAGTCGTGGTGACTTTCGTCGACACCACCGTGCCGACGCGGCTTTCGCTCGAAGTGAAGGCGAAAAGAGAAGAGCTCGAGGCCGCCTACGAGGAACTCCAGTCCACCAACGAAGAACTCGAAACCACCAACGAAGAACTCCAATCCAGCATCGAGGAATTGGAGACCACCAACGAAGAACTGCAATCCACCAACGAAGAACTCGAAACCACCAACGAAGAACTCCAGTCGGGCAACGAAGAACTCGAAACCATGAACGAGGAGATGCGGATCCGCACCGACGAATTGAATGAGACCCGCACCTTCCTGGAGGGTGTGCTGTCCAGCGTCGCGGCTGGCGTGGTGGTGCTCGACAATCAGTTGCGGGTCCGGAGCTGGAACCGAGGCGCGGAGGAGATGTGGGGGCTGCGTTCGGATGAGGTCCAGCAGCAAGTGTTCTTCGCGCTCGATTTCGGGCTGCCCACTCAACAGCTGCACGAAAGCATCCAGCGGTGCCTCAAAACGGGCCGCCGCGACAGGCCGGTGGAGATTCTCGCCGTCAATCGCATCGGGCGTTCGATCATCTGCGCGGTGACCTGCTCGCCGCTGGACGGCTCCCCCGACGGTGTGGTGCTGCTCTTTGAAGAACTCCCGCCGACACACGCTGCCATGCCGGCCAATTAGTCCTGGCCGCGGCCCGAGCGCGTAGGCTGGGCGGCGTGTGGTCGTATCCGGACGCTCACCAGGAAATCGCCCGTGAATGGCAGGAATTCGCCGCCGAGCGACAACGTGCCACCCGGGCGGCAACGGTCGCCGCGAAATATGAAAAGCAGCTCACCGAGCGACCGGAGTCCATGCGGCCGTTTCGGCAACGGATGGCTGAGCTGCATCGGCGAATCGAGGGACGGCATCTGGCTTGTGCGCGACTGCACCGGTTACATGCCCTGCGCCTGCAGCGGTGGAGTATCGGCGACCAGGCCACGCTGCGGCCGGTCTTCATGGCCGCTGTCGCGCAGCACCTCGGCGTGGACTGCGCCGCGATCACCCTGTTCGGCCACCTCGGCGAGGAGCTGCTGGTCGCCGCCTCGGACGGTACCGCGCGCGCCGCACACGATCTCGAATTGCTGATCGGCGAGGGCCCGGCCCGCGATATCGTCGGCGGCCGGGAGTTCGTCACCGCGGCAGGCAGCGAGCTGGCCACGCGCTGGCCGCAGTACGGTCCGGCGCTGACCGAGCTGGGCGTGCGGTCGGTGGTCGCGGTCCCGTTGCACTCCTCTCGACTGCTCGGCGCTTTGTGCGTGTTCACCAGCAGCATGGGTCTGCGCACCGAAACCACTCCGGCCGCCGAGACGGTGGCCGACGCACTCGCCAACACGGTGCTGCTCGCCGCGGCGGGAACGGACGGCGGGGGCGCCCCGCAGGGCACCTTGTTCGAGGATGCCGATTACTTCGCCGTCGTACACCAGGCGGTCGGTATGGTTGCCGTGCAATGCGGTTGCGATCTCGACGCCGCGCTGGCGCTGCTACGCGCACGCGCCTTCGCCGACGGCAGCGCAATATCGGAGATCGGCCGCCGCGTACTGGAGGACGGATACCAATTATGTTGACCGTCAAGGTATTTCATGGCTGACGAACTGGCTTTGGGGATGTCGGAGTTGACAGCGCTGTTGTTGACCGGCGACGAGGTCGCCGAATCACTCTGCGCCATCGCCGATGCCGTCGCGCGGATGCTGCCGAATCACCCGATGGCCGGGGTCACACTCGTCCACGGACACGGCACCATCGTCGGCGGTTCCAGTGCCGCGCACGCGATGCTCGTCGAGGAAACACAACGCAGCGAGGGGTATGACCCCTGTCTGCAGGCCATCGATACGGCACAACAGGTTTCGGTCCACGACGTCGCGGCGGAGCATCGCTGGGGCGGCTATTCGAACCGTATGCTCGCCTTTGGCGTCAAATCCATCTACGCCCAACCACTTTCGGTGGATGGTGCAGCGGTCGGCGCGCTCTCGCTCTACTCGACCCAGCCGAACGGCTTCACCGACCGGATCCGGCGGGCGGCCGACCTCACCGCCGAACACCTCGGCGTGCTGCTCGCCGTCGCCACCGATACCGCGCGGCAGGCCGAGCTGACCGAGCAGCTGCGGGCCACGCTGGCCTCGCGATCCACCATCGATCAGGCACTCGGCATCCTGATGGCCGAACGGCGCTGCGACCGCGACGCGGCCTTCGAGGTGCTGCGTCGCAGGTCCCAGCAACGCAACGTCCGGGTCGCGGACCTGGCCGTGGAAATGATCCGGACCGTCACCGGCCGGGCTCCCGCCGCGCCGCATTTCATCGAGCCGATAGCGCCCTCGCGATCCCTGGGCCATTCGTGATCACCCGCCCCCCAAGGATTTTCGTGCGCCCGGCGGCATAACCGGGTCAAACCGACGACGAAAGCCTTACTGCCGGGTAGAATTGGCGATATCCTGCCGAGTTCCGCCGCGCGGCTCTGGATCTTGCCACTCGATGCTCGGGGGACGTATGGACGATCCCGCTTTATCCAGTGACCACACCGACCGCCGCGCATATCTGCGTTCGCTGTTTCTCGACCGGCAAGACGCGGGACGTCGACTCGCCGACCGGCTGCGGGTTTTCCGCGGCCCCGATGTTGTCGTCCTCGGCGTGCCGTGCGGCGGCGTCCCGGTCGCCTTCGAGATCGCCGCCCAGCTGCGACTGCCGCTCGACACGATCGTCGTCAACAAACTGCGCGTCCCCTATCGGCCGGACCTGCCCTTCGGCGCCATCGGCGAGGACGACACCCGGATCATCGATGAGGTCATCGTCCGCAGTTCGCTCCTGACACCACAGGAACTCACCGACACCGAATCACACGAACGCGCCAGCCTGCACCGCCGATCCGAGCGATTCCGGCGGCACGGTCCGCAAGCAAAGCTGGGCGGGCGCACGGCGCTGGTCATCGACGACGGCGTCACCACGGGCATCACCGCACGGACCGCCTGCCACGCCGCCTATCGTCGCGGCGCGGTCCGCGTCGTGCTTGCCGTCCCGGTCGCTCCGCACCGCATCGTCCGGTTACTGGCCTACCACGCGGACAAGGTCGTGTGCCTGGAAACACGGGCCGCCCCCCGCCCGCTGGACGAGTCCTACCTGCGCTTCGACCCGGTAACCGACACCGAGGTCGATCGCCTGCTCGGCGCGCACGGCCCGACGCCGAGCGTGCCCCGTCGAATTCGCCTGGCGGAGAGCGGGAACGACGGTAGGTAGACCGGGTACCCCGGCCGCCGCGCCCGGAAACCTGACGTGGCCCCTTTCGATGGCTCCCTTGCCTGCGATAGGTATACGATTCTGCGGGCGGTGGAACGGTCCAGAAAAAGGCCCTCCACCCTAATTTCGAGCACGCGAGTCCGATATGCGTGGGATGGACGGGAGGCGGCATTGTCCGAGATGTCGATTACCACTTTCGCGGTGGACGCCACGTCCAACGGTGTCAGCGAGGGTCTGCTTTCCGAGCTGGTCGAGCATCTGCGGCAGAACCGCACCGTCCTGCGTGAGGAGTGGGCGCGGCGCATTACCGAGGCGCAGTTACTGACCGCGATGACGCCCGACGAGATGTTCTCGGAGGCGACGTCGGTCTACGACAACTACGTGGCCGTGCTGGAGACCGGTTCGGTGGAGGCGCTGCAGGACTACGCCCGCGACCTGTCCGAGCGCATCATTCCCCGAGGCGTCGAAACCGACGAGGTCCTCGGCATCGTGCTGCTGCTGCGCGACGTGCTGGCGCGCTCGCTGTTCGAGAAATACCAGGCGGATTTCCAGCTGCTGAACGCGGTGCTCGACGCCTACGAACCGGCCGCCAACCGCATCGCCAACACGGTGGGCGTCTCCTTCGTGGAGGAACGCGAACGCATCATCCGGCAGCAGCAGGAGGCGATTCGCGAGCTGTCCACCCCGGTACTGCAGGTCCGTGAGCAGCTGCTCATCCTGCCGATCATCGGCGTGCTCGACGGCCAGCGGGCCCGTCAGCTCACCGAGCAGCTGCTGCGTGCGATCCGGGCCAACCGCGCCAAGGTGGTCGTCATCGACATCACCGGTGTGCCGACCATCGACTCCACCGTGGCCAACCACCTGGTGCAAACGGTCGACGCGTCCGGTCTGATGGGTGCGAACGTGATCATCACCGGGCTGTCCTCGGAGATCGCGCTGACACTGGTCACCATCGGACTCGACCTGTCCAAGATGAACGCCGTCGGCGACCTCCAAGGCGGTATCGAGGAAGCCGAACGGCTGCTCGGTTACGAGGTAAGCCGCCCCGGCACCGGGGAGACCACCCGGCGACCGGAAGCGTGACGCGCTAGTCGGTGTGCTCGTGCACGGTGAGCAACAGATGATCGAACGCCGTCTGTACATGCGGCGGCGTTGGTGGCAGTGAGTCGAGCTCGGCGATCAACCGGATGGCGAGGGTGCGCAGCTTGACGTTGGTTTCCTGGGACCGCCACTGCAGCACCCGGAAGGCCTGCTCGGCGTTGAGCCGATAAACCCGCA
Organism: Nocardia sp. NPDC051321; assembly: GCF_044455225.1. Classification (NCBI taxonomy): domain Bacteria; kingdom Bacillati; phylum Actinomycetota; class Actinomycetes; order Mycobacteriales; family Nocardiaceae; genus Nocardia; species Nocardia sp. NPDC051321. The sequence goes on from NZ_JBITEM010000009.1 coordinate 451,373, forward strand.
TCAGCACGCCCTTGGCCTGCTCGATCACCGCCCGCGCCTCGAAAAGCTCCGGCAACGTGCCCGCGAGCACCTCCTGGCGCTGTTCATCGATGGTTTCGGTCAGGTCGACGTAGTAACCGGTGGTGCCGACGACCGTGCCGTCCTCGGTCATGGTGTCGCCGAAGACGATCACGTGGCGTACCTGACCGGCGGTGTCGATGATGCGGTGGCGGCTGCAGAACGGCTCGGCATTGCGCAACGACTTGGCGATGGTCTCCGCGACCTGTGCGCGGTCGTCCGGATGCTTGTGCGAGAGTAGCAATTCCGTCGTCGGCGTCACCGTCCCCGGCGCGTACCCGTGCATCACGGCGACCTCGTCCGACCACTCCCACCGCTGATCGGCGAACCAGAAACCGAAGCTTCCGGTCGCCTGCGGTGTACCGCCACCGACCACCTGGACGACCGCGTGGGTCGCCGCTTCGGTGGCCGGCGCGCCTATTTCCATCACGCGGTAAGTATGCGCCCTACCTGCGGTTTTTGTGCCGTGTCGGCGGTCGGTCGCTCGTGTCGGAACCATAATGAAACACCGCAGATTCAGAGTCTTTGTGCCCTGTCCGCCGGGACTTTGTGCCCTATCCGCCGGGGGTAAGACGAGCCACATCGCCGCGACCAGATGTCGGCTGCCGGGTTGGGTCCACGCTTCGCGGGTATGGCAGGAGTGAATCGTTGGGAGGCGGTGCACATGATGAAGGTGGATTCCGGTACCTCGACGCCACACCAGACGGCGGTGGTCGCGCACAGGGTGGCGGTAGAACTGGCTGCTCAGCCGCACGAACTGGGGATGTTGCGTGCGCTGACCGACACCATGTGCATGATGGCCGACGTCACGCTCGACGCGATCCCGGATATTCGGCTGGTGCTCAGCGAAGCGGCGACCGCGTTGATGCTCGACGCGGTGCCCGGCTCGACCCTGCGATGTGCGTTCACCTACAACCGGCGCCGGATCAGCGCGCGGATCAGCGCGACCACAACGCGGGATGTCGAAGTCAGTCGCGATCCGCTGAGCTGGCAGTTGGTGCAGGTGCTCAGCGATTCGGCGGAAATGATCCAGGACTCTTTTGATCTCGACGCGGGTGGGTATCCGACGGCCATCGAATTCAGTTGGGAGCGAGGGATATCCGATGCAACGTGAGTTCACCACCGACCGGGCAGACGCACCGCGGCGCACGAGTTCACGCGGTGACAGTTACGACAACATCGAGCCTTGGTTCGAGAAAATGGCGACCCTCCCGGCGAATGACCCGCATCGAAACGAATTGCGCGAGGAGGTAACTCGACTGTGCCTACCGCTGGCCGAGCACATCGCGCGCAAATTCTCTGGCCGCGGTGAGGCTTTCGACGATCTGCATCAAATCGCCAGGGTAGGCTTGCTTCTCGCGATCGACCGCTTCGACGTCTCGCGCGGCAGTTCGTTCCTGTCGTTCGCCGTGCCGACAATCATGGGCGAGGTGCGCAGGCACTTCCGGGATCGAACCTGGGCGGTGCGAGTTCCGCGCAGGCTCAAGGAGATTCAGCAGCTGATCGGGCCCGCCACCGAGACGCTGTCGAACCGCCTCGGCCGGGTGCCCACCGCAAGGGAGATCGCCGCCGAGCTGGAGGTCGAGCTCACCGAGATCACCCAGGCGTTGATTGCCCGGAACGGCTATCAGACCAACTCGCTCGATGGCATAACTCGCGACGACGGCGAGAACTCGCCGCTGCCCGCCGCCGGGCTCGGTGCGGAAGAACCGTGCTACGAACTGCTGGAGCAGTCGATGACGGTGCGTCCGCTGATCGCCGCGCTACCCGAGCGGGAGCGGCGGGTGCTGATCATGCGGTTCTTCGAATCGCTGACTCAGGCGCAGATCGCCGAGCGACTGGGTGTTTCCCAGATGCAGGTGTCGCGGATCCTGACCAAAACGCTGAATACCCTGCGTGCACAGGCGCTGGACGAGCAGCCCGCCCAGGCGGCCTGAGCGGTTATGCCACGTGGCCCGGCTTCAAGTCGGCGACGGAGTTGTAGCGCAGGGGTTGAATGCTCGGTGGCGGAGCGGAGGACTGCTCCGGTTCGATGAGCATGCCGACGTGATCGCCCAGGTCGTGCCGTTCGAGGATGCGTCCGGTGAACCAGCCCGCGGCTGCGGCCAAGATGGGCAGCTCGGCCGGGCCGGGTGCCCACTTGCAGTGCGCGAACTTGTTGATGTCGTCGCCGGTCTCCGCGCCGAAAAGCGCTGCCAGCGAGGACTGTTCCCGGCCGAGCAGATGCACGGCGAGGTGCTCGGCGGCCATCGCGACGCCGAAGGTGAAGTTGTTCTTGGAGATGCCGACCAGGAAACGCGGCGGTTCGATGCTCACCTGCGAGGTGAAGCCGACAAGGCACCCGGCCTGGCGGCCATCGGCGCGGGCGGTCACGACGAACACCGGATAGTCGGCGGCCGCGATCACCGCGTCGAAACCGGATCTCTCTGCTGTGGCGTTGTCCGACATGGTCCTCGCGCTCGGCTCGGCCGCGGCCATCACCGCGCTCTTCGGCACGGCTCGGAACCACGGCAGGTGGGCAGTCTGTCACCACAGTACGAGACGTTGCCGGTGCGCAGCGGGGTCAGCGACCGGTCATGACGTCCTGACGGAGTTTGCGGATGTTGGCTTTTTCGGCGAGTAGTCGCTCGATGCCCGCGTCCAATTGGCGGGTGCGCTCGTCCAGTTGTGCGAGTACGTCGTCGCGGTCCTGGTCGGTGGCACTTTGCGGGGCGGTGCACGCGATATGGATCAGGGCGGCGGCTTCGGACAGGGATAGGCCGGAGGCGAGCAGGCAGCGAATGTCGTGCACGGTCTTGACGTCTTCTTCGAGGTAATGCCGGTAGCCGTTGGGGTCGCGCCGCGGGGTGAGCACGCCGGCGTTCTCGTAGTGGCGCAGCATCCGCGGGCTCGCGCCCGTGCGCTGGCTCAAATCCTTGATCTGCACTCGCGCGCTCCTCCTTGACATTGACGTTAGCGTCATACTTTACCTTGGCCGCATGACGAACGAACGGAATCGGCCGAACGTACTGCTCGTGGTGACCCATCCGGATCACGAGTCCGCCACCTGGGCCATCGCCCGCGCGGTCGAGCAGGGCATCCACAGCGACGGAAGTACCACTGCCACAACGCATGACCTGACCGCCTCGGGCTTCGATCCCGTGTTCAACGCGGCGGATCTCGCGGTGCACCGACTGCTCGGCGACGTGCCCGCCGACGTGCGACGCGAGCAGGAACTGATCGAATCGGCCGACGTCGTCGCCGTGCTGTTCCCGGTCTACTGGTGGTCGATGCCCGCGCTGGCCAAGGGCTGGATCGACCGGGTATTCAGCCGAGGCTGGGCCTACGAGAACAGCTCCCCCGAGGGGCCGAGCGCGGTGAAAGAGCTGCACTTCATCGCGTTGGCGGGCGTCAACCAGGACAGTTTCGATCGCCGCGGCTACAAGGACTCGCTCACCCTGCAACTCCACGCAGGCATCGCCGGTTACTCCGAGATCGCCGAGTCCTCGATCGAAATCCGCTACGGCACCGAAACCACCGACCCCCAGACCCACCAGGAACTCGCCGCCCAGGGCTTCAAACTCGGCGCCAACCTAGCCCAGCGCGCCCAATCCGCCTTCGACAACGGCTAATTCACCCATCGCCCGTCCGCCCCCGCACACCGGCCTGGATAAGCCTGGAACGCCGCTGATCCCCTCCACCTGCGGCGCTCCACCACCCGGCTCCCTGCCTCGTAGTTGGCGCCGCAATCATCACCGCTCTTCGTGACTACCGAAACACACCGACTCAAACTTTGGACCTGTTTGCACCTTCGGTCGAGGGTTTGAGTAGGGCTGTTTCGGTGGACCTGACGGGCCAGCATACGAACCACGCGGTGCTGGTCGACGGGCCGAACATCATGATCCGAGCGGTGGGTACCCGGCCAGACTCGCCTGGCGATGCTCGATGATCGCGACCGCTCCACGTGCCCGACCGCAACGAATCACTTGCGGGTCGCATCGCCGACTCATCGGCAACGCTCCAGCAATGCAACCCGTTCCGCTGTCGGCAAGAGGCGCACGATCGTAACGGCAGAACGCGCACATATTTTGCGGCAGAACTCGCACACATCATGCGGCGAAACGCGCACGCCGCGTGCGATACTAGTGCGGTGACCTCGTCCTTCTCGTCATCGCCTATTGGTCGTATCCTTCCTCGTCATGCCCACTCGGCAGTCCATGAAGCACTGGCGGATACACGTGTTGTGCTGGTCAACGGGGCTCGTCAATGCGGAAAGAGCACGCTGGTCGCCCGGATTGGCAGGGAGATCGGCGCGACGTGGCGGAGCCTCGACAAGCCGGAGACCCGGCAGGCAGCCGGCTACGATCCAACCCAGTTCGTCCTCGACGATTCCCTCTTGATCATCGGCGAGGTGCAGCGAGTACCGGAGCTGCTGTTGGCGATCAAGGAGACCGTCGACGCCGATGGACGACCCGGCCGGTTCCTGCTAACCGGTTCGGCTCACGTCATGGCGCTCCGGAGCGTTCCGGACGCCCTTCCCGGCCGCATGGAAACGATCGAACTCTGGCCGCTCTCCCAAGGCGAAATCGACGGCGCACCGGACAGATTCATCGATTGCGCCTTCGAACGCGGACCACAGCTACGGTATGACGGGACCGAGAATCGCGATGGCTACATCGAACGGATCGCCCGCGGCGGCTTCCCCGAAGCTGTTGCGCGAGAGGGCAAACGGCGTTCTCGGTTCTTCTCCTCCTATGTCGCCGATCTGATCAACCGAGACGTGATGCAGCTGTCCGAGATCGAACGCAGCGCAGAGATGTTCACCCTGGCCAACCTCGTTGCGGCTCGCTCCGGTCAACTCCTGGTACCCGGCGCCCTCGGTAATGAACTCGGCCTGCCCAAGGACACCGTCGCCCGCTACCTCCGCCTCCTGGAAGAAGTCTTCCTGATCAAGCGCATCCCTGCTTGGTCGCGAAACCTGACCAGCCGGGCAGTCGCGACCTCCAAGGTGTTCATGGTCGACTCCGGCATCGCCACATATTTGTGCGGTGCCGACCCACGCACACTGCGGGCCGTGAACGGCCCGCTCGGGCCACTACTGGAGGGTTTCGTAGCCGCCGAACTCGCTCGCCAGCTCACCTGGTCCGATCAGGAAGCCCGCATGTTCCACTACCGCACGCGCGACAACGTCGAAGTCGACATCATTCTCGAGAACAACCGACGAGAGGTGATCGCCATCGAGGTGAAAGCCGCCGCCACGGTCAAGGGCGAGGACTTCCGCGGCCTCCGCCACCTCGCAGAACGCCTGGGCGACGACCTCCTCGCCGGATACGTGCTCTACACCGGCACCCAAACCCTCCCGTTCGGACCCAAATTCCGCGCCCTGCCGGTCAGCGCCCTGTGGAACGCACGACCATGATCGCCTCGAACGGTTCGCGCCCAGCCACGAAAACGGCAGAGCCCCAGGCTATTGACCTGCGACTCTGCCTTGCGGCCTCGACCGTGACCCCCGATCGCGGCATAGATCGGCCGGTTGGCGACCTGGCCGTCGCGGACCTTGGCTCTGTCGCATTCTTCGTGATGTTCAGTTTCCTTGTAGCAGTGTGCGTTTCCTGAGTAGGTCGAGGTTGGCTCGTCCGAACATTTGGCGTTTG